>NZ_CP011097.1:1296124-1620156 GCF_000955905.1 Candidatus Nitrosotenuis cloacae
GCTGGATAGAATAGGAATTCAGATTTATGATTTTGAGGGAAACGCAGTAAAGCACCAAGTAACCAAGGTGTCAAAGGAATTTGCAGATGCATACAAGGGTGACTATGCGCATTTTACTCTAAAAGAAATATCAGAGCAGCCAGATACCATCATACAGGCAGGCGACAAATCAGCAGATGCAATCAACACTGCAACTGACTTTATCAAGCACGCAAGAAACATCTACATCACAGGCAGCGGCACCAGCTATAATGCAGCACTGGTTGCAAAATACCTCTGGCAAAAGCACGCCAAAATAAAAGTTGAGCCAATCATATCCAGTGAGCTGTCATTTACGCCTGAAACAATAGATCCAAATTCCATTCTGATTGCAATATCACAAAGTGGTGAAAGTGCAGATGTACTAGAAGCAGTGAAAATTGCAAAAAAGGCAAACGCCAAGATTTTATCAATTGTAAATATTTTAACATCATCTTTGGCCCAAGAATCTGCCGTAGTGATCGGTATGGGTTGTGGTCCAGAAATTGGAGTGGCTGCAACAAAGAGTTTTACTGCACAACTTGGCATAATATACAAAATTACAAGAAAGCTTTGTGATGGCTGCATCAATGTAGACTCGACAAAGATCTCAGACTCTGTTGGCAAGGTGTTATCAGATCAAACAAAGATAAAGGAAATCGCAAAAGAGCTCAAAGACGTCCAAGACATTTACATTTTGGGCAGAGCCGTCCACTATCCAATCGCATTGGAATCGGCACTGAAGCTAAAGGAACTATCATACATTCATGCTGAAGGCATACCAGGAGGCGAGCTAAAGCACGGACCACTTGCACTGATGGACTCTAGTGTTTATGTGATAATTATCAATCCAAACGATTTCACATACAATGACACCCTAACCAGTGCCCGCGAAATAAAGGCAAGAGGCGCCAAGATAATTGGAATCTCGGATAAGCCAAGTGATGTGTATGATCATTGGATACAAATCCCGACAATTGATGATGCCCTTTATCCGCTAATTGAGATAATTCCAATCCAATTGCTATCGTATTATTCTGCAATAGAAAAAGATACAGACCCAGACTATCCAAGAAATCTGGCAAAATCAGTTACTGTGAAATAGTCTCGGAGTATTGCTGCTCGGCTAACACAAGTAGTTTCTCTGAATCAATTCCTATCTTTAGCATTGCAGCAAGCGATGCACCGCCTGCGCCAACACCCTCTTTAACAAACCCATTGGCAAATGCCTTGAGCCCATCTATTTTTGAGCGCCCAAGTGCCAATTTTACCGAAAAGACCGGAATCGTATCTATTTGGGAGACCATCTCGATTAGGTTTGCGGATTTATCATCTATGATGTATGATGTGGTGGCAAGTGCCACATTATCCCTGTGATATCCAGTTATTTTACCAAATGCCAAAGCAGCTGCCATCTGCGTGCCGCCTGCCAGAATAACTTTGGTTTGGGCAGATGCGGTGCTTAGAATTCCTGCAACCGTTGGGATCATTGGATCACCACAGTTTGCTACAACATCAAATTCATTTGTAGAATCAATTCTTTTTGCAGCATCACTTGCTATTTTTTGTTTTAGTGATAGTGGATTTTCCTGCATGCTACTGCTTACCATTCCATTGATGCCAAGTGATGTGAGAACTGCCTGTGCAGTGGTGGTACCACCAGGGATGCTCTCGCCAATCACCAGACAGTCGGTAGTTGAGCCAAGGCTTCTGCCGATCATTCTGCCATATTCAACGGCATGAGTCACATCATCTAAAGACATTGCAGGTTCGAGCGCAATGTTTCTTCCATGAGATAGTCCGGTTTCAAAACACGGTAGTTGCGGCTGGATTTTGCTTCCAGCATTTATTATGATGTTTGGTATGCTTGCAGATTCTAGTGCTGTTTTTGTCAGCAATGCAGGTGTTGGCTTGCCATCAGGCGTCATTGGTATGGCGTTTATGCACTTGCAGTATCCAAAATTCAAAAATTCAGCATCAGCTGGCGATGTGTATGGCAATACTTCCGGTGTCTTGCCAGCTACGGTGATTCCAGGAATTGTACACGTATTTGTATATGATATTACCAATGAGAAGAGAAATGGTTTTTTTTCTAATTTTTCTAAGAATTCTTGCCCCCTTTGCTTGTCAACAAAAATCTCGACGTCTTTGTGCAATTATCCAATACCCATTATTTCCAAGAATTCCGCCTCGGTTCTCGGCTGCATCACAAAGTTCATCTTTTTTTGCGTGCCCAAAGTTGAGCTCGGAGTAGAGCCATAGTTATGTCCAGGATACATGAGCAGATTATCATCCATTTTTCTCAATATATCGACCAGACTGTGATATAGTTCCCTAGCATCACCACCAGGTAAGTCCACTCGTCCACATGTTCCAACAAAGAGGGTATCACCTGAGAATATTTTGCCATCACCTACCAAACACATGCTGTCCTTGGAGTGTCCAGGGGTGTGGATTACAGTAAGCTCCGAGTTGCCAAATTTTATTTTCTGGCCATTGGATACTTCGAGATCATGCTTTATGGTTGAAGTTTTGTATTGCATGATTGGAGCATTTGTTTGTGCTTTCATGGTTTCATTTCCTATCGTATGATCAAAATGATGGTGTGTGTTTACAATGTATTTTATTTTGAGATTGTTTTTTTGTATTGTTCTCATTATTTCATCAAGGTCCCATGACGGATCAATTATAATTGCCTCGCTGGTGTCCTCATCCTCCACAACATAGGTAAAGTTCTGCATGCTACCTACCGGAATTTGATGGACTATCATAGTACGCCTATTTCGGCTTCTGTGGGTATGCCAATTTTTTCAACAAAGATAATTCCACAAAGATCTTTTCGTTTTGGCATACCTCTTTTCATTTTGTGAAATGTCACGGTAACATCTGCTGTAACATACTTGTCAGCAGTGTTTCCAGTGTCAGGGTCCAGCCCACTTGGAACATCGACTGCTATTTTGAATGCATTTGTTTTGTTGATAAGATCAATTGCTGATGCATGCGGCTCACGAATTTGTCCAGTAATTCCAGTTCCTAGTATGCCATCAACTATGATATCCACATCAAAATTGGTTGCATCTGCAGGGCCAAAGCCCAATTGAACGGACTTCATCTTTTCTAGGATTTGCCAGTTTGTTTTGCATTCGATTGTCTTGATGTCTGATGGATTGCCCAACAAAACCACAGTAATTTTGGCGCCATATCCAGTCAGATGTCTTGCGACAACTAGAGCATCACCCCCATTATTGCCAAGGCCAGCAAAGACTAGAACCCTTTTTGATGAAACATCTGGGAATTTTTCTAAAATTCTTCTGACCATGGATGCGCCAGCATTTTCCATCATTAGTTGCCGCGGGAATCCCATCTGGTGCCCGTTTTCTTCTATTTGGTACATTTGTTTAACAGTAATCTCCATGCTAAAGCCAAATTCTTGACATAAAATAAGTTATTTGAAAACGACTTTATTCTAGGGTGATAAAATCACGCCAATGGATTCAACAAAGCGATCGCTTCAAAAAATCTCAAAGACACTTGAGAAAAGCCTGAATGAGCGAGAGGACCTAATCAAGAACACCCGCCAGATAATCACTTTATGTAGCGAATCCATCATTGATTGTCACAAAAAAGATACCAACTCGGCTGCAAAAAAAACCTTGCAGGCAAAAAAACTATTAGAACAATATCGAAAAAACATCGACAAGTCTCTGTACAAGTATTTGATTCCATCTGAGCAGGAATTCGTAGAGGCGTCCTCATTTTTGGCACTAATCCAAGGCAAGAACATCCCAAGCCCAGAGGCACTTGGCGTAAAAGACGAATCCTTTGTTTTAGGTCTGCTTGATTGCATCGGCGAGATGCGACGAGATGTTTATGATAAAATTCGAATTGGAAAATCAGAGGACGCAAGAGAAATGTTTGAGAAAATGGACGAATTATACCTGATGCTTTATCCATTTGCATATTTTGATAAAGTAGTCAAAGAGGCAAGAAGAAAGCTTGACGTAAACAGAATTCTAGTTGAGGAAACAAGAATCGCAATCACAGAAGAGATTAGACGATCAGATCTAATCAAGAAATTAAAAAAATAAAAATTTTTTTGCAAAACCATACATTTCCGACCTCCATTTATTTACGCACAAAATCTCCATTTTTTTCCCAAAAACCTCCATTTTCCTCCATTTATTCAAAAAGTGAGGAAATGCGGGAAGTGGGATTTGAACCCACGAAATCCTAAGATACTAGCCCCTCAAGCTAGCGCCGTTGGCCGGGCTTGGCAACTCCCGCAGCAAAATTCCATGGATGGTTTTTATAACCTTACTTGATTTTTGAGATCGTGTTAATCCCAGTCAGATGTTTCACTTGTGGAAATCTAATTGCTGATAAATACGACGATTATCAAAACAGAATCAAAGCTGGAGAAGAGCCAGTCAAAGTTTTAGATTCACTTGGTTTGAAAAGATACTGCTGCAGAAGAATGATGTTGACAACAGTAGAGACAATGCAACAAATCATTCCATTCTATGAGGCAATCCAAAGACGTTACTTGGAAGTTCAATCCGAGTTAGAGTAAATGCCAAAGATCACATCAATAAGAGGCAGACTAGTTTACAATAGCCGCGGTAGTAAGACAATTGAAATTGATGTCATTTCCGATAAAAAACACCTAGGTCGAGCCTGCGCACCATCCGGCGCAAGCGTTGGAAAGTATGAGGCGCAGAGTTTTGCAGACAACAAGGCAGAAAAAAGCCTCCAAGTTCTAAACAAGAACATCAAAAAGTTTGTCGGACTAGATTCGGATGATCTAAAATCGATTCAAAGGCAGATAAGAAAAATCGACAATACTAGTAATTATTCCAAAATAGGCGGTGCCGTAGCATATGCGCTCACCATAGCATCCATTGATTCTGCGGCAAAGGCGCAAGATGAGCCATTCTTTAAGGTAATATCTCAGACAAAAAAATGGAGATTCCCATTCCCGCTTGGAAACATTCTGGGTGGCGGAGCACACGCAGGACCTGGTACCCCTGACATTCAGGAGATCCTGATCTGCTCAATTGGTGCAAAGACACCTCGGGAATCAATAGAGATGAACCTGACAGTACACAAGGAGCTTGGCAAGACACTTCAGAAAGACAATCCGCGCTTTACCAATGGACGGGGGGATGAGGGCGGATGGGCACCAGAAATGGACAATGAGCGGGCCTTGGAAATATCTGCCCAGGCAATTGAGAGTCTTGGGTTTACTATGGGCAAAGAGGTAGCACTTGGTGTAGACTTTGCGTCATCCACACAGTGGGATGAGAAAAAGAAAAAATACGTTTACGAGCGAGCCGGCTTTGAGAACACGTCAGAAGAGCAAATTGATTTTGCTGCAGATATCATAAAGAAATACAAGCTCATCTACGCAGAGGATGCAGTCCATGAGGAGGCATTTGGAGACATGGCAGTTTTGGCAAAGAAATTCCCAAAGACATTTGTCACAGGTGATGATCTTACCGTCACAAACCCCAAGATTCTCCAAAAGGCAGTGAAGAAAAGATCATGCACCGGTGTGATCCTAAAGGTAAACCAAGCAGGAAGTCTTTATGACGCGCTGGAATTTGCGCAGATTGCAACCAAGAACAAAATAGGAATCATAACATCTCACAGATCAGGCGAGTCAACAGATTCCCAGATTTCCCACATTGGTATTGCAACTGGCTCCAAGATGTTAAAGGTCGGAGTAGTTGGTGGTGAGAGAGTCTCAAAACTAAACGAACTCATTCGTCTATCAGAGCATGATTTAATACGCGGTATGGCAGAGGTTTAAAATCGTAAAATGAGTCAACAAGCAGAAGGCCAAGACATCAAGAAAAAGATCCTATCCACGGGAATCAGAGTAGGAACTACTGTCAAGACTACCTTCATGCAGCCATTCATCACAAAGGCAAGCCCTGAAGGTCTGTACATGATTGATCTTGATAAAACATTGGCAAGAATTAACACTGCGGCAAAATTCATCAACAGAATTGATGCTGACAAGATTTTGGTCTGCTCTGGACGCGAATACGCAAGTACTCCAATTGAGAGATTCTGCGAGTTGATTGGAACAAAAAAGATGCTGAGCAGATTCATGCCAGGATCACTGACTAACCCATCATTGCCATATTACACTGAACCAAAACTAGTAATCATTTCCGATCCTCAAGTTGACTCTCAAGCAATCATAGAGGCAACAAACGCAGGAGTTCCAGTCATTGGAATATCAAACACAGATAATGTCACATCAAAGATTGATGTAGTCATTCCAGCAAACAATCGAGGACGTAAATCACTTGCTACAGTCTTTTGGCTATTAGCAAGAGAGATCCTGATCCAAAAGGGCAAGCTTGGGGAAAACGACCCAATGAAATACGAAATCGACGATTTCGAAACAAAGATTTCTGAAGAGGAAATAGAATAGATGCGTATTAGAACACCGGCTGTTGCTGGCATGTTCTATCCAAAAGAAAAATCAAAACTCGAACAATCAATTCACTCCTGCATAGCACATGAGTATGGAGTTGGAAAACACCAAAACCAAGAAAAAATCTACGGTGTAATTTGCCCACATGCGGGTTACATGTACTCTGGTCCTGTAGCAACACACTCCTTTGATAGCATAGCGAACCAAGACTTTGAGCTTGCAGTGATTTTGGGCCCAAACCACTGGGGCATTGGATGCAACATTGCCACAATGAAGGACTGTACCTGGGAGACCCCACTGGGTGAGATAGATGTTGATTCTGATGCAGCAAGTCAGATCAATGAGATTTCCAAAATAATAGAGATTGATTATTTTTCCCACACCCGTGATCATAGCATAGAAGTCCAAGTTCCAATGCTGCAGGAATTCTGCAAAAAGCCATTCAAAATTTTGCCAATCATATTAAACGACCAAGATTACGAGTTTGCGCAGGAAATAGGTGCAGCCATTGCAAAGATTGCCAAAACAAAAAAGACAATCATCATTGGCTCATCAGACTTTACTCATTATGAGGAAAACGAGTTTGCGCACAGGCAGGATATGGCCCTAATTGAGCCAATATTGAAATTAGATGTGAAGAAATTCTACAAAGTGTTGAATGATAGGAGGATAAGTGCGTGCGGATACGGAGCAATCGCTTCCACCATGATTGCATGCAAGGAACTCGGAGCAACAAAGGGCGTGCTCCTAAAATATGCAACAAGTGGAGATATTGCCGGAGACACAAGCTCCGTTGTCGGATACGCATCAATAGTGTTTAGTTGAAATCCATTGCATCTGCTCCCGCAAAGGTGATCTTGTTTGGTGAGCACTTTATCATATATGGCGGAAAGGCAATTCTCTGCTCAATAGACAAAAGAATCACCGTAGAGTCCGAGTTGATTGATGATAATACAATACAGATAAGCTCCGATCTTGGCTCCATCACATCATCAAGGGATGAATCGATCAAAAACACTGATCCAAAGTTCGGGCCACTGGTGTTTATTGCTCAGAAAATTCTCAAACAATTTGAATCAAAATCAGGACTAAAGATCTCTATAAAATCAGAGATTCCATCTGGTGTAGGTCTTGGATCATCGTCTGCCTGTTGTGTTGCAGCAGCTAGCTCGATTTCAGGTCTTTTTACAAATTATTCGAAGGATGAAATCGTAAAAATTGCAATAGAGGCAGAAAGAACAGTATTTGAGAACGCATCCGGTGCGGATACTAGCATCTGCACGTTTGGCGGAATAATGGAATACACAAAACAAGAAACTAAAAATTTGGATTTAAAGCCAAAATTCCATCTAGTGATTGCCAACTCTAAAATGATTCATTCTACAAGCGAGGTGGTTTTGCGAGTAAAACAATTCAGGGAAAAACAGGTTGACGAGTTTGCATTGTTGTGCCAAAACGAATCTTCCTTGATCGAAGAAGCACTGGATGCGCTAAAAAGAAACGATCTTGGATTGATTGGAGAAAAAATGCTGATAAATCAGACACATTTGCAAAAAATTGGAGTATCAAACCAAACATTAGATGAAATGATCAGAGCAATCAAAGGCATATCATATGGAGCAAAAATAACTGGTGCTGGGGATGGTGGATGTATCGTCATACTAGTTGATGAGTCCAATTTACAAAAGACATTGGATGCGCTAAAAAATTACGAATGTTTTGCAACAAAAATCGACACATTAGGCGTTGAGCAAAAAACCATAAAAAATACCACATAGAACTATTCGATACTTTTTAACTAAGCCAATTTCTGAAAACAAATATGATTCTGATCAAGCTTGGCGGATCTATTATAACAAACAAGGAAAAACCGCTTTCTCCAAGAATCAAAACCATAGACAACATTGCAAAACAGCTAAAAAAAATCTCAGAGCCATTTGTTATAGTGCATGGTGGCGGATCCTTTGGGCACTATTGGTCAGTCAAATACGACATGCACACAAAGCCAGCAAGGTATGATTCACACGGTGTTGCAATAGTAAAAAATTCCATGATAGAGCTAAACAAGATAATCCTAGACAGTCTCACAAAGAACAAGCTAAATCCATACTGTCTTCCACCGACTGATTTTATGTCAGGCAACAAACCAATACCATCCAAGGTCAGAGAAATAAGAAAAATTGCCGAATCAAACCTGATCCCAGTTACGTTTGGAGACGCATTATGGTATGGGCAAAAAAAATCCTACATACTCTCTGGCGATAAGATAATGAGCATTTTGGCAAAGGCATTGCGCCCAAGACTATCCATATTTATCCTAAACGTGGACGGACTATACTCGGATCTGAATACAAAGCGCCTCATTTACGATATGAAAGATGATCAAGTATCAATACAAGACATACCAATGGATGTCACAGGCGGAATGACTCGCAAGGTGGAAGAGGCAACCAAGATTTCAAAGATGGGCCTAAAGGTGTTTTTTGCAAACGGAAACAAGCCAGAGCGCATCACCAACGCCATACAAAAAAACAGATTCGAGGGAACAATATTTCGAGGCTAGCATGGCAGAAGAATTTCTAATCCTAGTTGATAGCAGTGATACCCCAATAGGTACTGAGGAGAAAGTCAAGTGTCATTTGCCAAACGGCAAGCTACACCGAGCATTCACCATATTACTATTCAACAAGGAAAAAAAACTATTACTCACGCGACGAAGTGAGAGCAAAATGCTTTGGCCTGGAGACTGGGACGGTACGGTTGCAAGTCATCCACGAAAGACAGAAACCTATGTGTCGTCTGCTGAGCGAAGGTTGCCAGAGGAGATCGGTGCAGCTTGCAAGTTGGATTATTTGTTCAAATTTGAGTATCATGTTCCATACAAAGATGTTGGATCAGAAAATGAGATCTGCGGCACACTAATCGGAGAGGTAAATGACTCATTCCAGATTAAGTTAGTAAAAGACGAAATCAGTGAGATAAAGTGGGCAGACGAAAAGGAACTCTTCTCAGAGATTGAAAAAAATCCGCAGATATACTGTCCATGGATGCTAGTTGCGCTATATTTTCTTGAAAAATCTGACAAACAGATGATTCAAAAACACAAAGAAATTTTCGATAAATGGATGAATCCAAAATACAAGCACATCATAGAAAAATCACTCAAATACCACTTTCCAACAAACAATTGGAGGCTGCTAAACTAATGGTAAAGACCCTTCCAAGCACAGCAAAGACAGTAAATCACTATCTACGATCAAAACTAAATGGAAGGCCTGATGTTTTGTACAAGGCATCTGCACACCTAATTGTAAACGGTGGCAAGCGCCTAAGACCATATTTGGTGGTAAAGAGCTGCCAAATGCTTGGTGGCTCCATAAAGGACGCAATGCCAGCGGCAGCTGCAATAGAAATGGTTCACAACTTTACCCTAGTCCACGATGACATTATGGACAATGATGAGATGCGACATGGTGTTCCGACAGTTCACATGAGGTTTGGCATGCCTCTTGCAATACTCGCAGGCGATGTCTTGTTCTCAAAGGCGTTTGAGATGGTATCCACAGAAAATGTGAAAAGCGTACAGGTCTCTGCAGGCTTGGTCTCAAGGCTTGCCAAGGCTTGCGTTGATGTCTGTGAGGGACAGGTATTGGATATCAAGATGGCAGAGGGCAAGAAAATCCCAACAAAATCAGAATATATCACCATGATAGAAAAAAAGACATCGGCTCTCTTTGAGGTCTCTTGTGCCATGGGCGCAATATGTGCAAAAAGGCCATCAGATGTTGCAAACTTGGCATCATTTGGCAAAAACTTGGGAGTATCATTTCAGATAACAGACGATTACATTGGTGTTTTGGGCGATCCAAAGGTTACAAAAAAGCCAGTAGGCAATGATTTGCGCGAGGGCAAAAAATCCCTGCCAATATTGCTTGCAATTCAAAAGGCAGATCCAAAATCAAGAAAAATAATTCTCAAAGTGTTTGGAAACCCAAGAGCAACAAAATCAGAGATAGCAAATGCAATCCAGACAATGCGAACTCTGGAAATTGAAGAAGATGTAAGAAAGACAGCACTAGATTATGCGCAAAAAGCAAAGCAGTCATTGGCAAAATATTCAGGTCCTGCCAAGTCAGAAATGATTGCACTTTTGGATTTTGTTGTAACAAGGAGCTTGTAAGTTGAGTGATGATATCAAAGACAAGATACTAAAGGCAGCACTGCAAAACGCACTAGACCATGGCAAGACCCAAGACAAGATAGTTCTCGGCAAGATTCTTGGAACAGAGCCAAGTCTGAGAACCCAAGTAAAAGAGATAATGCCAACAATCATTGATGTAGTAAATTCCGTAAACCAAATGTCTGCCGACCAGATAAGGCGACAAATTCAAGATAGATTTCCGGATTTGCTTGCAGAAAAGCCAAAAAAGCAGGAAGAACGAGATGGTTTGCCACCACTAGAGGGCGCAGAGCAAGGCAAGGTCATAACAAGATTCCCTCCAGAGCCAAACGGATACCCACATGTCGGACATGCAAAGGCAGCCATCATAGATGAAGAATACGCCAAAATGTACGGAGGTAAGTTGATTTTACGATTTGATGATACAAACCCAGAGGCAGAAAGACTAGAGTATTACGCAGCAATCAAGGTAGGATTGGACTGGCTTGAAGTAAAGTATGACCGAGTAAAGAACACCTCAGATGACATTGAGCTTCTTTACAAAAAATGCCAGGAAATGCTAGATGGTAATTATGCATATGTTTGTACATGCAAGCAAGAAACAATTAGTGCAAACAGGCGAGAGATGAAGCCGTGCAAGTGCAGCATGGGCGAGCAAGAGCAAAACATGGAGCGATGGGAGAAAATGTTCTCCAAGTTCAAGCAAGGCGACGCAATAGTGAGGTTCCGCGGAAATATGAGCTCAGAGAACACAGTAATGCGCGATCCAGTATTATTTAGAATAATAGAAACAAGGCATCCACTTTTGGCAGACAAGTATCGAGTCTGGCCAAGCTATGATTTTGCAGTTGCAATTGAGGACAGTATTGATGGTGTGACTCATGCGTTTAGAACAAAAGAGTATGAGCTGAGAAACGAACTGTACTATACAATATTAGACATTCTAAAAATGAGAAAGCCAAAGGTGATGGAATTCTCAAGATTAGGGTTTGAGGGAATGCCAGTATCAAAGAGAATTTTGCGCCCCCTAATTGAAGAGGGCAAGGTATCTGGATATGATGACCCAAGACTGCCAACACTGGAGGCACTAAAAAGACGAGGTGTTAGGCCAGAGGCAATCAGAAAATTTGTTCTCTCATTAGGATTCACAAAGGCAGATACGCTTGCACCATTTGAGACCCTAGAATCATTTAATCGCAAAATAGTTGACCCGGAAAGCATTCGATTGCACATGGTCAAAAATCCAGCCTCAATTAAGGTAAGAAATCTACCATCCAACATCATAACGATGCCAAACCACCCAACAAAAGACATTGGAAGACGCACAATAGAGATCGGTGAGGACTTTTACATCGAATCAGAAGATGTAGAGAAGCTAAAGACAGGTGATGCCATTCGATTTATGGGCCTAGGCAATGTCAGAATAACAAACCAGTCACCACCACAAGGACAGTACATTGGGGACGAGATAGGCCATGATATTGCCAAAGTGCATTGGGTGCCACAAAAGAATGCGCAGAAAATCAAGATTTTGATTCCAAGTCAGCTCTTCTTTGGAGAGAAATTCAATGAGAATAGTCTTGAGGAGATCAACGTTTTTACAGAACCATACTATAATGAGCTAAAAGAGGGAAGGGAAATACAGTTCGTAAGATTCGGATACTGCAGAAAAGATTCAGTATTGCAAGCAGTTTACACTCACAAGTGAGAAAACATGAAGATTGGAAGATTTTTGATTTCAGGTAAGGAAACCTATGGTTTTGTCAAAGATGATCACATAGCAACAAAAGAAGAGATCATAACAAAGACAGGAATCCCGATTCCACTATCAATCAAAGAGTTTCTTTTTGATGGATGGTACAATGAAGTGATATCGCAAAACCCAAAGCTAGACTATTCAGTAAAATTATCAAATGCAAAGATCCTAGCACCCATTCCAAACCCGCCAAAAGTGATTTGCCTTGCGTTTAACTATGTGGATCATGCAAAGGAGCAAAACCTCACACCGCCAACAGATCCTGCCATTGTATTAATTCCAAGAACCACATTAAATGGAACAAACTCGGATATTGTTTGTCCCAGCTTTGTAAAGCAGCTAGACTATGAGGTAGAGCTTGCCATCATAATTGGTGAGGGCTGCAAGAACATTGATGAAAAAGACGCAATGAACACAGTCTTTGGATATATGGCATTCAATGATGTTTCAGCCAGAGACATTCAAGCACAAGACAAGCAGTTTGGGCGCGCAAAAGGATTTGACACATTTGCGCCATGCGGTCCATGGATTACAACTTCGGATGAAATACCAGATCCCCAAAATCTGAAAATGACTACCAAAGTTAATGGTGTTGTACGCCAAAATTCAAACACTGCCAACATGTTCATAAAAATTCCATCAATTGTATCCAAGCTCAGCAAGGTTATGACACTCGAAAAAGGTGACATCATTTCAACTGGCACACCAGCAGGCGTAATGCTGAACAAACCAAACGCGGTTTTCCTAAAAGATGGTGACAAAATAGAAATGGAAATCGAGAAAATAGGAAGACTGGAAAACACCGTTAGATTCGTGCAGTAGATTTTTAAGAAATATCAAAAGCACACACAACATGGGCAAGATAATTGTCGGCAAGATATCAGAGATTCCTGCAGGTAAAATGCAAAAGGTCTCAGTTGATGGAAGAGAGATTCTAGTTGCAAACATTGGCGGAAATTATTACGCATGTGATGACACATGCACTCATGCCGGAGCAAGTCTTGCAGAAGGCGTACTAGAAGGCCAAACAATCACTTGTGGATGGCATGGTGCAAAATTCAACTGCATGAGCGGCAAGCTGGAAAAATTTCCAGCCAAGATTAAGGATCTCAAGTCATATCGAACCGTAATAGAATCAGACAATGTGTTTGTGGAACTCTAGGGTGTAGACTTTAAAACTAGTACTAATAATACAAAAATGAATTAGGCATGGCAGACAAAAAAGCACAAAACCAGAAATCGTTTGAATCAGCAATACAGACACTCACTCAAGTTGCTGCAAACCCCACCACACCAAAAAACATCAAGAAGAACCTTACTGATTTGATTGCCAACCTAAAGGGCAGTCAAGACTCGGTATCAGTCAGGGCTGCAAACGCAATCAGTCAGCTGGACGATGTCAGTCAAGACCCAAATATGCCATCATATGTTCGAGTCACGTTGTGGCAAGCAGTATCCACACTAGAAAGCATAAGGGATTAAATTTCTGATTGGCAAATTCCTAGTGTGAAAATCGAGGAATACATTTCATCCTTACCAACACCAATAATTTCCGGCCAAGAAGTTGAGCTGCCAGACGATTCACTAAGGGAGATTTTCAGATTTGTAGATCTTGGAAAAGAGGATGTGCTTTATCATCTTGGATGCGGAACTGGAAACAGCCTATCAATAGCTACAAAAGAATTTGGAGCTAAAACAATTGGAATCGATAATGACAAAAACAAGATCATACAAGCAGAGCAGCAAAAAGAACCAAATAGAATCCTTCGATGCGAAGACATTACAGAATCAGATCTGTCGGATGCAACAGTGATCTTGTTTTGGTTCTCAGATGAGAACATAATTCAGAAAATGCTTGAGAGATTCTCAAAGCTAAAACCAGAATGCAGAATAATTACGATTTTTGATCCACTGCCCGGAATTATCCCAAATATGGTGAGATTTCCGTATCTTTTGCACAAAACACCATTTACACCAGCAAAGAGCCTCAAGGATCAAGTAGTATCAATATTTGAAACAGAATGCATTGATTTTACCACGGCATGGGAATATGCTGAAAGATACACAAAGGCAGTAGGTTCACCAGATGTAGGAAATGACAGGTTTTTGACCATACTACAAACCATAATGATCTGGATTAATGCAAGAAACTTGGGATTATCATGCACCAAAGAGATACCTGCGCCAGTCAAGGCCTACATTGAGATTTTGGATAATTTCTTTAACATAGAGGTAAAGCACCTGATTAAGTAGTGATGCTTTTATTTTTGTTAGCCTCAAACATACCATGGGCAAGATAAACATCAACGTCTCGGCCACAGACTACGACAGATCAAGCAAGGAAATAACCAAAACCTTGGTAGGCCTAGAGGATATGGTTCATGAAAAAGACGGATTTGTGGTGACTGATTCAGAATTTGCATTTGGATGGCATTTTTACGTAGTATCAGTGAGAACAGATCTAGTTGAAAAGCTTGCAGACCAGATGGGCCAAGACTTTCAGAAACTAAAAGGTAAAGGAAGTGAGAAAAAATTCCTTTCTTGGCTGACACAGAAAATGGAAAAGACCAGTCTTCGAGTAAAGTTTGCCATCAAAGAAGAGATGGAATCAAGCAAGTATGGAATTTTTTAGGGTTTCAACAAAACCTTTAGTTTCTCGGAATCACGTGCAGCATCCAATGCATCATTTAGCCTATCCAATGGATAAACAGAGTCAATCAGATCATCAACAAATATGACTCCGCTTGCCAAGGCTTGAATTGCAGGCCTAAATGGTCCACATCTAGATCCAACAAACGTAATTTCATTTACTATGGCAGGAGTCAAGTCCAGTTTGTTTTTTGACGCTATTGTAGATTTTAGAACAACTATTCCTCTTGGCTTTGCAAGTTTCATAGTATCCAAGAATCCAGATTCACTTCCAGTGGCCTCTATTACAACATCAAATGTGTGCTCATCTTCTGGTAAAATTCCAATCTTTGTTTGCACTCCAAGTTTTGACAACAATTGCAGCTTGTTCTGATGTCTACCAAAACATGCCATGTTCTTGTGGTTTATCCCAAGAACTCTAGCAATTAGCTGGGCTAGTCTGCCATCACCAAGTATTGCTATTTTGGAATTTATGTCAATTTTGAGCTGCTCTTCGATTTCAAATGCAGCTGCCAGTGGCTCTACAAACACTGCCTGCTCATCAGATACTGAATCAGGAATTACATGCAGGTTTTTTTCAGGAAGTGACAGATATTGTGCAAAAGCTCCGTCTCTTTTGTATATTCCAAGAACCGTTCTCTCCGTACAGTGTCTTTCCAGGCCTGTTGTGCACATTTGACATCTTCCACAGCCTGCATTGATCTCACCTACAACTCTTTTTCCAACCAGATTCCGGTTTGAGGATTTTACCACTTCGCCTACAAATTCATGGCCTAAAACACCAGTGTATGATGCATAACCTTGAATCATCTCAAGATCCGTTCCACATATTCCGGCCAGTCGAACTTTGACTAGTGTTTCACCTTGTTTAGGATCAGGATAATCATGTGTTACTAAGATTTTAGAGCCGTCAAAATATGCTGCCTTCATGTTTTTTAACAATACAAATCTGAGGGAATTAAACTAAAAGGTGTAGGCCCTCGAGGGGAATCGAACCCCTGTCCGGGGATCCACAGTCCCCTATACTAGCCACTGTACTACGAAGGCCGCAAAAACTCATGTTTTTAGATCAAGTATTAACCTAACTCTCTTGAAAATCTGCTTGAAAGTTTATTATTCTCTGCTAAAAACCACAAAATATGCAAGGCAAAGGTTGGTTCATTGGAATGGCAATAACTGTAGCCGTAGTTTGGTGGGGAGTAAATTACTTGTTCCCCTGGTATCACTAGTCAGCTAGCCATTTCTTCTTGTAGAAATGCAAAAACATCAGCAGCGACGGCAAAAGCGACACTATTAGCATTATGATTAGTGTTGTATATTCTCCAAGAAAAGTCCAGTTTCCAGTCTGAATTCCGCCAGGCAGATTCACGTTCATTCCATAAAGCGCACCAACTACAGTTGGCGGAATAGTAAGGGTGAATATTATGGTCAGAGTTGCAAGTATTTTATTTGATTTCTCAGTTGAGAGCATAAAGTCAGTATCCTTGTAGATCTCCATTGTTTCCTTTGCCTCATCAAGTGTTTCTGCTACTTTGTCAATGTGATCAATTACATCATCAAAATGTATCACCAAATCATCATCTGGATTTGAGAATCGTTGAGTGTTCTTTGATGTTTCCAGTACTATTTTTCTTAATGGATGAACTATTCTGCGAAGTATGGTGATTTCCCGTCTGAGCAAAGAGATCTTTTTTGGTGTGGACTTGTTTTCATCAAACACGTCATCTTCTATCTCATCTAGGTTTTCCACAATTCTGCGCAATGTATGAAGCAGATCATCTACCAGTACATCAATTATTTTGTAGAGTAAAAATCCAGATGATTTGCCAAGCAGTTCGTTTCGGTATTGAGAATTATCCTTGCAGTGATTCACCATGTCGACTAGCGGCTTTAGTTCGCCGTAATGAATGGTGACTAGATAGTCTTTGCCAATAAAAACAGAAAGTTGGTTGAATCTAGACATGCCACGCTTTAGCGCAAGAGGTGGGAAATGCAGTATGATAAAAGAATGATCGTCATAGTTATCGATTTTTGCGAGTTGGATTTTTGAAATAGAGTCATCCAGATTTAGAGAATTGAAATTGTACATTTGTCCTAGTTTTTCAATTTCTGCACGGTCTGGGTTTTGAATGTCAGTCCAAGTAAATCCATTTCCTTGTATGGTCTCAAGGCGACTCTGAATAACCTCGCTTGGTTGCGGATGACGTCTTAGGTGTGGTAGTTTGGAAATGAATAATTCTTTCAAGGCAGCTGACCTGCTTTGATAATTAATTTAAATTTTCATTACCATAGCGCGAACAAACTTTGCACAAACTACGTAATTTTGTGCAATATTTTGAAAAACAACCTGGCGTGGCCCCAAGCGTAGAACTCGAGAGAATACCTCTCCACCCATAACGCCAAGGCATTAATGGTTCAACATTTCGTTCTACTGAGCCACGCACGGTTTATTTGTTAGGATTTACATCCTTCCGCATTATTTCTTATAGGAAGTTATGATATTTAAGATTTAATTCCAAGATTTTGATAAAACAAGAGCTTAACTTCAAAGTTTTATGGCTACCGATCCAACAAAGATTTCATATTTCATGACACAGAACCAGTTTTGATGAGCTGTTCTGGGGAATTTGTAGAGGACAATGAAATCATACAGATCAAATCCTCCATCCAACAGCAGCTAAAGAAAGCCAAGTATGGAGTATCGGATCATTCAACTGTAGAGTTATGTCATTGGACAAAAAAATCCTTCAAAGGTGAGGAAAGCTGCTACAAGCACAAGTTCTATGGCATATCAACACACCAATGCATGGAGTTCTCACCTGCAGGTATGTATTGCGAGAACAGATGTGTGTACTGTTGGCGCCCAATGGAATTTTATGATTCACTGGTAATGGATCCTACGCGAGTTGCAGAGCCACAGGAGATAATTACAAAACTAATGGCAGAGCGACGTGGACTGATCATGGGTCATTATGGTGATCCAAAATCCATTACAAAAAAACTAGACGAATCATTGCTTCCAGCACATTATGCAATATCATTGTCTGGGGAGCCAACAATGTATCCAAAGCTGCCAGAGCTGATAAAATACCTAAAGACACTGCCTGCAACAAAATCAATCTTTTTGGTAACAAATGGCCAAGAGCCACAAATGTTGCAAAGACTGCAAGACGAAGATGCATTGCCAACTCAGATTTACCTGTCCACAAATGCAGCAGACTATGATTCCTTTATGAGAATAAACAAGCCAAGATATGATGATTCTTGGGAGCGATGGAACAAGTCTTTGGAATTATTATCAAAACTAAATACGCGAACGGTTCTTCGTATGACACTAATTCGAGACCACAACAATTCTGAGTCAATGATTCCATCATTTGCAAGCATGATAAAAAGAGCAAATGTCCACTTTATTGAAATCAAGTCCTACATGCACATTGGTCGCTCCACAAATAGATTGGCCAGATCAGACATGCTAGAATTTGAAGAGGTTAGCCACTTTGCGACGCAATTAGCAAAGCAAAGCCAAATCTATTCAGTAATGGACGAGAGTATTGCCTCAAGAATCGTTTTGTTGCAGAACCAAGAACGATTAATCGATCCCTTTATTGCCGCTTATGCACAAACCAGCTAGCAAATTTTTCCAGCGCGCGGTATCTATGAGATAGCGTATTTTTGTCAGGAATATGAGCATAAGTCCTGGTCTTTCCTTCTGGGATGAATATTGGATCATACCCCCATCCCCCACTGCGGATTTTTTTTGATATTTTACCTGGGGTTATTCCCTCAAAAAGAATCGGTTTTTTGTCCTTATCGCAGTATGAGATCGTGGCACAAAATTTCGCTTGCCTGTCTTTTTTTACTAGTTGCATCACACCAAGATTCCCTATAGTATCAAACACATATGACGAGTAAGGTCCTGGAAAGCCCCCAAGAGATGGTATAATCAGAGCATCATCTTCTATTACAACTGGCTTTTTGCATTTGGAAAAAGCATCCAGCGCTTTTATGGTAGCAATCTCAGATAGAGAATTTGATTGAATTTCCATTAGATTAGATTTGAAAAAATAAACCCGTATTCCAAATGATGAGAGGATTTCTTTTGCCTCTAGGTACTTGTGCTTGTTTGATGACACAAAATACACATCATTCCATTCGCGCATATCTTCCCCTACTTTCTATTACACCAACATGATTTAGTACCTTGTTGAATCGCTCAGGTCTCACAACCGATCTGTACCCCTTGAGGAATGCTTTCCACAGTAAATCCATCACACCAACATGCGCACTACCAAGAATTTCCTTGAACAGTCTAAGATCGACTGCGTGATCTTCTGTTCTGACAGATTTTTGCGCAAGACCAAAGTCAATTGCATAGATCTTGTTTTGATACGATATGAAATTAGACGTCGTAAGATCCCCGTGTATTATTCCAGATTTGTGCAATGTTGCAGTTATTTTGCCGATTTCCACACATGCAGATTCTAGTTTTATGCCGACAAGATCCCTTACCAGAATTCCATTGATTTGCTGCATTAGTATGGTACAATCATTTTGATTTACTTGGTATACTAGTGGAGTCCTAATTCCTAATGATTTTGCCTCAGACAGTATAGATGACTCTCTAATTGTTCTTTGTTTTCTGATGCGTGAATCAAGTTGAGGGTGCCTGTATGGTTTTTTCTTGCGTGTCTTGAGAATTGCAGTATGATTATCAAACCTTGTAAGATAGATATCACCCTCTGCGCCTTTTTTTAGCAGCTTCATTAAAGATATAACCAAATCAAATCGGATTAAAATCTAGTTATGGATGAATCCGAAAAACGACTAAAGCAGGAAGACTGCAATGAAGACACACTAGGTGCCGGAATTCTTACACTAACTAACAAAAGAATTGCATTTGATAAAACTCGTGGAAGGATTGCAGACTTTACAAAGCGAGTTGATGAGACTATTTTGGATGTTCCGCTAAATGAGATCACAAAGGTCTGGAAAGAAGGATTATTCATTAAAAAAGCCTGTATCAGAGCAAAAACCAAAGATGGTGAGCAAGACTACAAGTTCGGAGTTTTTAGCACCGGAAGCTGGCAAAAAGACATTCAAAAGGCAATAAATGATTACAAGCCTCAATAGTCAATTTGTACTGTATCTAGTCGCCAAGATTGCCTAACAAATGCATCCTTGAGTGAAACACCTTTTTTTACAGTTGCTTCCAATAGTCCGGTCCACGCAATCTGGGAACCGCAATCGCCAGAATATTGTATTGGTGCAACAAAGAATTCGGCCTTTTGTCTTGCACATATTTGCTTGAAGATTTGAGACAGTCTTTTGTTTGCAGCAACTCCACCAACTATTAGCAATTCTTTTTTTTCTGTAAATGACAAGGCACGCTCAGCTGCTTCTCCAATCATTGCAAATGCAGTTTCCTGCAAAGAATAGCATGCATCCTCTTTGTTTTTTGATATTCTTTTTGCAGCAGACATCAATCCAGAAAATGACACGTCGTTTCCCTTTACAACATATGGTAGTTCGATGTATTTTTCAGATTTGCCAGCTAGCTCTTCAATTTTTTTTCCGCATGGGGATGCAAATCCAAGTGAGCGTCCAAACTGATCCAGTAACTGTCCTAGTGTGATATCAAGTGTTTCGCCAAATATTCTCCATTTTTTTTGCTTAAATGCAGCAAGCATTGTGTGTCCCCCAGACACCAACAATACCAACGGATCCTTTGCTCCTGTGAGCATCTTGCCAAGCTCAATGTGGCCTATTGCGTGGTTTACCGGATAGATTGGAATTTTATAATATGAGGAGATCGTCCTTGCTACTACCCCCGATACGCGAAGGCATGGTCCAAGGCCTGGACCTGCAGAATATGATATTACATCAATGTCTTTGATGGAAAGATTTGACTGGTGCACACATTCAGACAAGACCTCAGAGCTGTGCTCAATGTGGTGTCTTGATGCTTCGCGAGGATGAATTCCTTGGCCGTCTGGAGGTCGGTAAATTCTTCTCACATCTGATAGAATTTTGCCTTTGTTGCCGCGCCGTTCCACAATAGCGCATGAAAATGTGTGAGCAGTGCTTTCAATTCCTAGGCAGATCATTTCCTATCCACGACTCATTGCAGATATTATTTTGATAACGTCGCCGTCTTTGAGGGTGTGATCTCCGCTGATTCTTTGTTTTGTTTTTGCATCTATTGCGTGCAAAAATCCCTTTGCCAGATCCGCATGTATTGTACCTGCCAGGTCTTTTGCAGTAGAGCCAACCGGCAATAATCTTGCATCGGGCAATACAACGCCATCCTTGTTTGAGAGCTTGGTCTCATCCTCAACGGGATAAACTGTGATGAATTTCAGCACATCAAATACCGCATGGTTAATTGCCTCTTGCACGCCAGTCGTGTGAATTTTTGTTAGTACAGTTTTGACCAGATCTAGTGCTTGTTTTTGCTGCGGATTTATTGTAGATTCATTAGATATGACAAAGGAAGAGTCACCTGAGATATATTTTATCAGACCTACCTTTGCTGCCTTGCGAAGCAAAAACTCGGACTCGGCACTACATGTAACAACATGGTTTTCTTTTATTTTATCTATAATGGAAAGATCCTTACAGAGATCTGCCTTGTTTGCAGCAATGAGCACAGGTTTTGTTTTTTTGCGCAGCTTGGTAACAAATAATGTAATGTCATCTTCACTCCATTCTGTTGGCTTTTTCATACCAAGTCCGGTCTCTTTTAGAATATCAGATACTTCAAACTCTTTTACTCCCAAACCAGAAAACCGTCTTGTGATTCCTTCAACTAGGGTTGCAGTTTTTTGTAATATTTCTTTGAGTAGTTTTTGCCATTCTCGCATCAAGATTTGCTTAAACCACTGGTTGAATTCATTTTCCACAAACTCTACATCCTCAAGCGGATTGTGAGTTCCTGGTGGTACTGGTTGTCCCTGAATGTCAGTAGTTCCTGCCACATCCACCACATGAATCAGTACATCTGCCTGTCTTGCATCATCTAGGAATTTGTTGCCCAAACCCTTTCCCTCATGAGCACCAGGAACTAGTCCTGCCACATCGATTATTTTTACTGGGACTAGTCGCACACCATCCAAACATGACGGATTCTGGTGTGTTATCCCAAAGTGCTTGCACGCACATTTTGTCTTTACGTGTGTTACTCCAACGTTTGGCTCTATTGTCGTGAATGGGTAGTTTCCAATTGCTACGGTTGTTTCTGTTGCCGCGGAAAAGAATGTGGATTTACCAACATTTGCCTTGCCAAGCAGTCCAATAAACATCAAAATGAAAAAAATCGCCACTTCTTATTAGTATTGCAGAAATTGTTTAATGTGGAGATAATTCCAGTCCATACATGATAGTGATCACTGGTAATCCAGGAGTCGGCAAACACACCATATCAAAAAAATTGTCTCAAAAACTCGGTTTCCCAATTCTAGATCTTAACCAAATTGCCATACAAAACAAGGTCTACCAAAAAAATGACCATACACTAGATGTTGATACAAAAAAGCTAGCAGAAATAACAAAAAAACTCGTAAAAAAAGATACCATAGTTGTAGGGCATCTTGCTCCATATGTTATAGAAAGATCACAACCAAGTCTTGCCATAATACTAAGAAAAAACCCATACAAGCTAATTCCTATTTACAAAAAAAGAAAATACACTCAGAAAAAAATCATTGAAAATATTGGTAGTGAAATTCTAGGTATAATAGAATATGACAGCATAGTAAGATTTGGCATGAAAAAAACACGCCAGATCAATGCAACAAATCTTTCCCCAAATCAAATAATAAACAAAATAATGCTTGCAATAAAACGCAAATTCAAAGGAGATAAGGTAGACTGGCTGGATCTGGTCGCAAACAAGGGCGATCTTGCCAAGTTCTTCCCAAACAAAAAGTGATCACATGTTTGAGATTCTAAAGACAGACCTGGCCGCAAGAATTGCAATACTGCAGACCAACCACGGCAAGGTAGAGACTCCAGCGTTTGTTCCAGTTGTGCATCCAGTAAAACAAAGCGTCCCAACTGCCAAGCTAAAGCAGATGGGCTTTGATCTGGTCATCACAAATGCCTACATCACCATGAAGCGATGGGGCGATGAGGCGGCAAAGCGAGGCATTCATGATATAATAAAATTTGATGGAAGTGTGATGACAGATTCTGGCGGATACCAGGTCTTAGAGTATGGCCAAGTGGATGTAACGCCTGAAAACATGGCAGAGTTTGAGCAAAAAATAATGACAGACATTGCCATCCCGCTGGACAAGCCAACAGGTTATGGCCTGCCAAAGAAAAAAGCAAAAAGCTATGTTGATCACACATTACAAGTAACAAAAAAAACCATCGATACAAAAAAAGACAATGGCCAAGTCTGGGTTGGGCCTATCCAAGGTGCAGAACACCTGGATTTGGTGAGAAAGTCAACTAGCACACTACTAGACCAGGGATACCAAATGCTTGCCTTTGGCAGCCCAGTTGAGGTGATGGAGTCATACGAGTATGGGCTGCTTGCAAAAATAATTCTAGAGGCAAAAAAGCTAATTCCAGATTCAATACCGCTGCATCTTTTTGGTGCAGGTCATCCATTAACAATTCCAATTGCCATTGCGTTAGGCTACGACACATTTGATTCAGCATCGTACATGCTATATGCAAAACATGACAGGTACATCTCAGATGATAGGACAAACCACCTAACCGAAATGCAGTATTTTGGATGCAACTGCGAGGTCTGCACAAAATACACCCCAAAGTCACTCTCAGAATTACCACCTGATGAGCGAATCCCTCAGATAGCGCTGCACAACCTATATGCAATCAAGTCCGAAGTCGACCGCACAAAGGAGGCAATCCATGAAGGGCGGCTCTGGGAATACATTGTCAAAAAGATAAAGGCACACCCAAAACTATACGAAACACTAGAAGTCTTTACTGCAAATTCCGAGTTTTTGGCAAAAACCACACCAAAGTTCAAGGACAAAGCCCTGTTCCTGTACACTCCAGAAGACCAGTTCAGGCCAGAAATCATAACGTATCACAAAACGGTGAGAAATTTCAAAACCGATAAAAAAGAACTAGTAATACTAAGGGATGCATCAGACAAGCCATTTTACCTCTCAGGGGATTATAACAGAATGAAAAAAAAATACAAAAATAATGTCCAGTTTTGCCAGTTCAACCCATATCTTGGCTTGATACCGCTAGAGATTTCTGACCTGTATCCAGCAGCACACTATGTCATGTCAGAAAACAAGGCAAAGCCAGAAGAATTCACAGAGTTTGCCAAGACTTGGAAGGCATTTTTCCAAAACAACAAATTTGATAAAATCCACCTAGAGAAAAGCGACTTTCTAAAACATCAGAAAACCCCAAGGTCAGCTAAAACTAGGTATCTAAAAAAGTAAAAAGAAAAAAAGACTGTCGCGGTCTATAGACCTGCGTCTTCTGCCCAGCCTTTTACGAAAACTCCGTTCTTGTGAAGAGGAACTGGTTGACCAGCAGTGTAGTTCATTGGTCTCATCCAGAAGATTGACTTTGTTGGGCATACACCGATGCATGCACCATCAGAAATACATCTCTCTGGGTAAAAGACAAATGCTTTACCTCTCTTCCAGCCTTCAACAGGCTTTACACGAAGTACGTCTGGGCCAAGAGATGTACAGATTTCTACGCACAAGGCGCAGCCAATACATCTTTGTTCGTCAACGTCTGGAAGTATTGCTATTGGCATTTATTTCACTTAATCTGATCAGTCCGTAGTAACTATTTAAACCATGATTAAAAAATTCAACGGTGTTATAGAATTTGATCGCATGAAAACGATCGAGATCAACAAAACAAGGAACTAGAAAATATAAAAAAGGTAATACAGATGGCGATTTATTTTCGCATTGCGTCGATTTGGCCGCTTGTTACCCAATCTAGCAATTCAGCTGCGCTTGGATTCAAGTCAGCTCTTTTGTCCATCAGATTTTTTACCCAAACCCAATTAATTTGGTTTAACAGTGGTTTGTTTCCTTCATCGCCTGCGCGTGTTTTGTTGCGTAGGTCTGCAGGAATTGAACTCCACCATTGGTCAAAAGTTCTACCCATGAGAGTGGATCTTAGGTTTGACTAATTAAAGCTTTTGAAGATTACATTATTGGCATAACGATCGGGTGATTTTGTAACAACCTTTTAACGTAGACCAAAAACCATCCCAAGCTCTTGAAAGTAAAAGTTTTGGGTGCAGGCCTCGAAGTTGGCAGATCTGGCTTTTTGGTAAATTGTGAGGACACCAACTACCTATTGGACTATGGAGTGAACTTGGGCAAAAACCTCCAAGCCCCAATGCATGTGATGCCAAAGGAGGTGGATTCCATTATTGTGACTCATGCACATTTGGACCATTCGGGATATGTTCCACTGATGTATGTGAGTGGCACCTGTCCTGTTTATGCTACAGCGCCGACATTTGATCTGAGCAGAATTCTAATTGAGGACATGCTAAGGCTGGAAAAAGAGGCACATCCGTTCGGCCTTCCAGAGGTCAACAAGATGTATTCCCACGCAAAAAGAATAGGATTCAAAGAAAAGATAACGCAGAAAAAGTCATCATTTGAGCTTCGAGATTCCGGCCACGTGGTGGGAGGCGGAACCGTACTCTTAGAATCAGAAGGTAAAAAGCTGTTCTATACAGGCGATATCAATGTCAGAGGTTCCCGAATGCTTCGCGAGGCAGACTTGGATGTTGGCGAAATTGATCTTCTCATTACAGAGAGTACCTATTCGCAGACTGAGCAAATGCCAAGGCAAGAATCCGAGGAAAAATTCATCGAGTTTGCAAATGAAACACTAGATCAGAAAGGAACTCTCTTTGTTCCGGCATTTTCTGTAGAGAGATCACAAGAAATTGCCTGCATACTAAAGAACGCCAAGTTCAAGCACAAAATAATCATGGACGGAATGGCACTAAGCGTAAATGAGATACTATTGCGTTATCCAGGCTATTTACGCGATTATGATGTATTCCAGGATGCAATAGAAAACACAGTATGGGTAAGAACCCATTCTGAGAGAAAACGCGAACTATCAGAGCCGTGTGTTGTCATATCACCGGCAGGCATGCTGGTTGGCGGAAATGCGGTGTTTTACTTGCAAGAGTTGGCCTTAGATAAGAAAAACGGAATCGCATTGGTATCATATCAGGGAGAAGGAACGCCGGGAAGAAGACTGCTCGACTCTGGCAAGATTTCAGTTCAGGGAAAGGATCGAAAGGCAGAAGCACAGGTACGACAATTCGAGTTTTCGGGTCATTCTGATAGAAATGGGTTGTTTGATCTTATCAAGAGCATAAAGGGCAATCCAAAGGTTTTGACAGTACACGGAGACGGAAATTCGTGCACCAAGTTTGCCCAAGAGATACATGAAAAATTTGGCTTTGAGGCACATGCCCCAATGATGGGCGATGTCATAACAATTTAGAATGCAAATCAACGTAGATCACAGCATCAACAGCGGCCAAGTGTTCTTGTGGGAAAAATTTGGCACAAAGAAGTGGTACGGGGTAAATGGTGCTGACATATTACTAGTTGATGAGTCAAACCCCAAAAAAGTCCAGTCATACCAAAAATCAAGCTGTGATTTGTTTAGAGAAAAAGATGATTTTGATAAAATAATTAAAACAATATCCAAGGACAAAATAATTAAAAAAGCAATCAAGGAATTCCCAGGCCTCAGATTATTGCGACAGGATCCATTCCAGTGTTACATTTCTTTTATTGTATCAGCAAATTCCAACATACAAAATATCAGACACACATTACAAAGACTAGCAAAAAAATTCGGAGATAAAGTAACATTTGATAAAAAGGAATTTTATTTGTTCCCAGAACCAAAAAGACTTGCAAGTGCGACAAAAGCAGAATTACTATCATGTGGTCTTGGATACAGAGCTCCATTTGTAAAAGACGCTGCAATTCAAGTTGTGGATGGCTGGATTGATTTTGATCATCTAAAAAAAGCAGACTATCACGCTGCAAAAGAATCATTGATACAGGTGTATGGCATAGGAAACAAGGTAGCAGACTGCATCTTGCTTTTTTCATTGGAGAAACTAGAGGCATTCCCACTAGACAGATGGATAATTCGTAGCCTGCAACAGTATTATCCACAAAGATTTTCCTTTGAGGGAAAGACTATCACTGATAAAAAGTATCGATTGCTCCATGAGCAGATTGTGCAGCATTTCGGCCCATATGCAGGATATTGCCAACAATTTCTTTTCAAAATGATCAGAGAAGCAAATCAAAAAAACTGGCTCTAAGATCTCCACTCGTTATGTTTAAAATGCCAATAACTTGTCAGGTTTTTGGGCCGGTAGCTCAGCATGGATAGAGTGCTGGACTTCTAATCCAGTGGTCAAGGGATCGAAGCCCTTCTGGCCCGCCACACCTAAAAAATTATTTAACATTAGGAATAGTTGCCATCATGAAAGATATCGAAATAACGCTCCAAGACAAAAACATCAAGCCAAATTTGGACATCGTTGGTACAATCAAGGTGAATTATACCGGCAAATACGACAGCATCGTGCTAAACACCCAAATTCTCGGCTCCAACGAACTAATGTTGTTTACATCATATAATGGAAAAAAGATATCGCAGCGAAGCTCGCGCCTTTTTATCAGCAGGGAATCCATGCCGCAGGACAAGGCAGACTTTACTGCCATGATCACCTTTGAGCCCACTCAAAAACATGATGTAAAGTTTCGCGCATCAATAATTGAGCAACACAAAGAGATAGAAAGCGACGTCTTGTTTGCAGGAATTTCCTAGAATCTCTGTTTTGTTACTACTACTTTACCAGTCATCCACGGATGTGGTGAGCAGTGATAGCTGATTTCTGCTGCCTCTGTAAAGAGAAATTCGTATGATTCACCAGGCTTTACCACGCCAGTTGAGCCAAACTCTCCACTGTACGAATCCTCATATGCCTTATCAGGAGTTACGGTATGGGCAGTGATATCATCATTTACCCATATTGCCTTGTTATCAACGCCTAATTGGATATTGACTAGTTTTGGAACAAAGTTGTCTTTTTGCTCTTGGCTATCAGATCCTTTGATCATTGCCAATTGCATTTTGTCTGGAGGATTGAGAATCTCTTCAGATACCTTTGGCTTTGCCAAGGATTCTGGAAGATAATACAACTGATAATAACCAATTCCAATAGATATACCAACAATTACTGCAATTACTCCGATTCCATATGCATGACTTGATGTTGGTTTGCTGCTCAACGATTTTGGGTGGTCGGTAAAAGTCTTATAAAGTTTGTTTAGCGGATTCGATCTTAATTTTCCGACTTGTGTTCTTTTGGAAGCTCTTTTTGAGCTGCTTGTTCCAGTTGTGGTTCTGCTGGTTTTGGTGCTGGTGGTGGTCTTTTTGCCTCACTTAGTGCATATCGGTACACATGGAACATTCCTGCAAACACAATCAGTATCAGTCCAGTAAAGAACAGCGACAGATTGTTCAGGCCGGTGATTGCTGCATTATACGCCGCGATATTTAGATAAACTTGGAATGCCAGCAATCCGACTATGACCCAGTTTAGCCATTTCTGAGACAGGTTTATCTCGGCCACCTTTTTTGGTCCCTTGTCTTTGTTGAGCTTTGCCTTTCTTTCTGCTTCCTGAGCCATCTTTATCATCATATAGCTAAAGCCAAAGCCCAACGGCACAAGCAGAATCATTACCAAGTAGAAGAATATTGGATCAATTACCAATCTTTGCACTAGAGGAATGGTAGTATCAGACGGGATGTAAAAGCCCCAATATGTCGTGACCATTATTTGTGCAATTCCTGTAATTCCAAATGCCGTGATTAGTGGTCTGTCCTTCCAAGAGAACTTCTTGTATCTATCAAGGAACGGTACAAGCAATAATGCACCTATGAACAGGCCTGGCCAAAGTACGCCCGTGACGAACTTGTCGTATTGTGTCCTAAGGAATGCATACAGTCCTGTCAGATACCACTCTGGAACGGTGATTCCAGGCGGTACGGTTGGCTCGAACTTGAATCCCATGTCAATCGGGAACACGCCTCCTGTGATCAAAATTGCGCCAGAGATTGCCATTACCATTGGCACATCAAATACCAAGAATCGCGGGAAATGCACCGCCATCAAGCCCAGCATCACAAGCGGCAAAACAAACACATGTTGGGCGTAAAATCTCAGTACAAAGTCCGAAAACCCAGACCCAAACATGGCATCCCGTATTGTGGGACCAGCTATTGGAATGGAGTTAGTCAGTGATGCCGCAATACTGATTGCAAGCTCGGCTCGCTCGCTAAATATGATATCATATCCGGTGAATGCCTCTAGTATTGTAACGGTACCTAATATGATGCCAGTTACCCAGAGAATTTCATTTCTTATTTTGTATCTTCCGCTAAAGTATTGGTAATACATGTGTAGTATGGCCAAAAGAACCATTGCGTTTGATCCATGATAGTGAATGTTACGAATGTGGAATCCAAACGGAACTACATTGTTGATTTTCTCTACACTATCCCATGCTCTATCAAGTATTGGCATGTAATAGAACATGAGTAGTGCGCCTGAAACGCCCAAAATCACAAACACGATAAATGTGAGCATTCCCAAAAATCCAAATGGGCTGACAAACCTGGATGGGAATGAGAACTTTACACCAGTAAATATTGTTCTCTCAAGGCCATCCCAGATCCAATACAGAAAGGCAACTGTGCCTGTACGTCTACTTAATGAAACGGCCATATCCTACTACTCCATTGTCGTTTGGTGAAAACTTTGCTGGTAAAATCCACAAATCTCCTTTAGAATCTGCCTCCATGTCAAGCTTGGCAAGCGTATTAGATGGCGATGCTTGCAATGATGCAGGCCCTGCAAATGCAGTTCCAGTCATTGGGTTGTACATACTTCCATGACATGGACATTCGCCCCTTTTACGGCCTTCTTGCGGCCAATACTTCCAAAGACACCATAAATGCAAACACACCATGCTAAATGCCCTAAAGGAGCTTGCATCGTTTTTTGCCCCGCCCAGCTCTTCAGGTAATCGAATAAACTGCCATTTTCTAAATGCCTCCTCATCTAGAACACGGTCTCCAGTTGAAGGATATGTAATGACTTCGGCATGATTTGTCGGAAAAGTGTTAACGTTTGCCTGTCCCCCGTCTGGAAGTATGACTGGTACTTTTTCCAGCTTGGCGCTGTCTGGGTTTGGCATGAATTTGCCCCATGGTACAAATGGTGCAAAAGTGAGTGCCGTGCCTGCAGCACCCATTAATTTAAGAAAATCTCTTCTGGATAGCGTAGCTACTTTGGTACTATCCCCTTGCGACATCCAAAGCTGATTTTCGGAACTTTTCTTATAAACCTTGTTTCAGTATTTTGGTAATTTTTGCGACTTGTTTCCAAGAACAATAAAGATTGTAATTCCGATCGCAAATATACCGGCAATCACCAACAGTGTGAAATTATAATCAAATTTGATGTCAGTTTGATGTGCGGTACTAGTATCCTTTGCTCTTTGTATCTCAAAGTGGATGATTTTTTGATTTATGTTGTTTGCCTTGTCTGTAGCAATTATCGTAATATCATATTGTCCATCTTTTAGCGAACCAGTATCAAGATTGATGATATTTTGATTGTGTATGACAGTACCGTTTGGAAGTAACACTTGATGAGCATCAGGATTCTCATCCAATATTGTATAATCCAAATGTAAGGAACCAATGACTTTGGAGTTAGGTTTGGGAGAATTTATTATAATTTCAGGCATTGTTTTGTCTACAATAAAAGAATAAAATTGCGTCGAGATATTACCCATCTCATCTGCTGCATCAATTTTGAGATTGTGTGATCCTTCCAGAATTGAATCAATCATATCAAAGTCAATTTCTTTATCATCAAGATAATACTTGACAGAAACTTGTCCATCATCAATTATTGTTGGGATGGGAATAGAGCCGTTTACAAATTGTGGAATTGAAAAAGATATTTCTGGGGGTTTGTCATCTGCAAAAATTGAGGAAAACTTTGCAATTACAGTGAATGGTTCCGTTGTAGATTGTCCTCCAAACAAAGTCGAGTGCAAAAGTAATGTGTAGGTGCCGGTCTGGTTTATCGGTGTATACAATAATGTGGAGGTAGCATCTTTGTTTTTGACTGGATAAAATCCTCCGCCCTCGCTGAATACAGTAGTGCCAAGCCAGTCAGATGTGGGCCAATCAAGCAATTGTCCAAATACGCCGGACGGCATGTTTGTCTGTATGATCTTTCCCTGTGGATCAATCATAAAGATGGAAAAGTTTGTGTCTGGACTTTTCCAAGATATATCAAAGGATGCAGTGTTGATCGTAGAGTCTTTGATATCAAAGTAATATTGACGCCAATCACCTGCGTTGTATCTGTTTGTCATATCAAATGCACCCTTGACATATCCATTTCCATATAGGATGTCAGAATTTTTCTCGCCAGATATTACTGTGAGTTTGTCCTTTTGTGTTATTTCGGAAGTCACTGCAAATGATACGGGTGCATTTACGGTGTGATTAGCTCCAATAAATCGAATAAAGCCCTGGTATACACCCGGCTTTGCATCATCTGGAACCATAATGGTTGCAGAGATCTGGGCTGAGCTGTATGGGGGGACCTCAACTAGACTATTGTCAATCCACACATCACTCCAGTTTTGCTTTTTGTAATAGCTGGCAGATAGCACATAGTTCATCTCAGTCGAGTTTTTCTTTGTCTCGCCAAGCCAGTACGAATATCTTGTCGGAACGGGATATATTCCGGCCAGCGGGATATTTTCAAATTTAGTGTTTGGCTCCGATACGCGTATTTCTTGGACTGTGCCCCAAGTGCCGCCACGATTCACCAAAGAGAGTTCTGCGCTGGATACTTGATCGTCTTTGTTCTTATCATTCCAGTCATAGAGATATAGTGAGGCAATCTTGGTATCAGATGCGTAAAGTTTCTCGGTTTTATTCAGAAAATCAGAGAATGCAAAATTAAGGTTCATTACCATCAATTCTGCATCTTGTGGAATTACGGTCTGGTTATCGTAATATGAGAATAATGAATTGTGCTGCTTTGCATCTTCCAGCTTGATGTAATCCGGCCTAAACACGTTTGTCTTGTTGTATAAAGAGTCCTTTAGTCGCAGTTTTGTAGTAGAGTTTGTTTCGGATTTTTGAATCAGTTCGATCTTTTGCGGTATGACGTGTACTGTTATGGTATGGTTGCTTGGGTTTACTATGGTATATGTGGTTGAGCTTTTCTCGCTAGGTACAAGTCTTCCTGCAAACCAACTTGTTTGAGGCTGTGTTTTGTCAGGCAACTCAAAGATGTCAAATCCCGGCAGTGTAGAATTTAACTTCAGCATTGGATCATCTAGTATTTTTTTAATATTGTAATAAGTAGAGTTGTTGTGTACCAAGAATATGCCGTCTTTTTCATTCACAAACTGGACAGCTTTGTATGAATTTACTAGTCCTGATCCTTGCGTGAATGGATCATTTTGAAGATCAGTTGCAGTAGACATCAGTATGTTTTTTATCATAAAAGAATCATAGTTTTGGTTTTTTTCCTTTAGGCTTTCCATTAAAATGGCAGCAGAGCCCGCAACTAGTGGTGCGGCCATACTTGTTCCACCAAACATTGAAAACGATTCTTGTTTAGAGTCTTTTTTTGCTTTAAGCACATTGCTTGGCACAAAACCATATGCACCAACATTCATCAAATCTGGTTTTGGATCACCAATTATACTTGGGCCCCTACTTGAGAAATCAACCACATTGTTTGCATGAATAGTAGTATTTCCAAATCGTGGCTGGCCCTTGAATGCACCATATCCAACATAGACATTGTTTGTTGTGGCGCCAACCGTAATCCCAAAGGGGGCAGCATTTGGGAGGCCCATTGTGCCATACCCATGGCCTGCATTACCAGCACTGGATATTATCACCACTCCAGGATATTTTGCGTCAACCGATTGTGGTGTGGATAGAACATTCGCTATCAGTGATAGTATGTCAACACCTGGTGACGTTTTCAGGGATGGAAAATTGGATATTCCCCAGCTGTTTGATATGATATCTGCCCGTGGCCTGCCGGAAAACTTCCAGGTACTGTTTGCACTATCAAATCCGGATGCCCACAACCACCCATATACCGTATCCCCAAACCAAAGCGCCTTTACAGGAATTATTTTTGCGTTTGGTGCAATTCCTGGAAGAGTATATTTTTTTGTATTATTGTAAATGTCATATTGTAATTTTCCTTTTGATGCAATGGATGATGCCGCACCAGTTCCATGTCCAACAAAATCAGTCATTATACCAAAAAAATTGCCTTGTGGATCCATTGGAAGCAATAAAGTACCATTTGTTGCTTTTAGGAATTTATCAACTGAAGATTTGTTTTGGGAAAATATACCGTAGACATCAACTACTCGAGCGCCGACGGTTCCCGCACTATAATCTAGTTTACCATCCTTGTTGGAGTCATAAACCAAGAACTCATTTCCATTGCCAAGTTTGATTGGTGATTCATCAGTAAAATCAAAATCATATGTCGGTTTTTGTCCCTTTTTTAGATCAAATTTTGTGTAGTCTTGCCAAGATGTTGTCAGATCAGGGATTATTGTATCATAGACTCCTGGAAATTGTGAATCAACCACCAATACCGGAACTGCCTGAACACTTGTGAATGGCCCCTGCATTGCACCCTGATATATCATGCCAAAGTGATAGACACCGCTTGCAGACTTGATGTAATCACGACTGGTTTTTCCTATTTTGTAATCATCAAGAATAGTACCATTAAAAATTGGTGATAACCCACTGGATGGGAAAAACGAGTTGTAGATTGATACTGGTGTGCCTTTTCCTTTTTGTTTTAGGTTCAAAAATATGCCATTTTTTGTAAGATATACATTTGAGGTTGCATTTTTGGTCAAAGATTTGTTTGTCTTCTCAATGATTGACTTTGTGGTGTTTTCCAGTACACCATATTTGTCAATGTTTGCAACAAATGTCGCATTGGTGATTATGATGCCTTGCCCATCAGCATCAAGCATTATTGGGTAATTTTGGTCATCTCGTGCAAGCGAATCTTTTAGATCAGGATTTGAAAAATCAACACCAGTATCCACTATTGCTATTTTTATTCCGTTGCCAGTGTAATTGTATTTTATCTGTACAAGCTCTGCCCCAGTAGATTCTCTTATTGCATCCATTTCAGAGTATGAGATATCATTTTTTGTTGTGTGAAATTCTAATGGAAAGTCTTTGATTATGTGATATCCTCTCGCATTAAGAATCGGTATTGATTGCTCGGAAAGTATCATGATCGAAAAAAATCCATTACCAGTTCTAACGCTAGAAATTGAGTTTGCACCAGACAGATCATCAACGGAACCATGACCAAAAACAAGATAACGCTCCAACTTGTGATTTTGTATCACTTCTGAAGGCACAGCCATAAGATCAGAGAATCGACTCTGTTCTAGTTTTTGTTGATCTAGTTCTAAAAAACCATAGGAACTAGAAATCGTTGAGGACAGTAAAAATGTAGATAATATTAGAGAAGCTAGTTTCATTTGAGAAAACGATTTCATGGTAGGATTATCTTCGTCTTGCAAGAATCACAATTTGCAATGCCACAATTATCGCAATCGATGCGACTATGGGAAACAACAAAGAATTTAGCTGTGTGTTTGCCTCTTCCATTGTTCTTACGGAATCAGATATGGATGTGACGCTTTTGTCAATGTTCTGGCTTGCAGAATTTAGCGAGGAGCCAAACCCTTCAATTTCTGATTTTAAATTATCCAGCTCAGATGAGGTGTCATCAAGTGCAGAATTTAGCTCAATGATTTGCTTTGATATTCCACCAAGATCTTGCTTTAGTACCACTGTTGCTGCAGAGCCGTGTGATATTGTGCCTTGGGAAAATGCAACTATATGAAATACATGTGTACCTTCCTGTGTTGGAATGAATTCGGTATAGTACAATCCCTGATGTAATGTCTTAAAAGAAGTTGAAAGATTCACCACTTGTCCATCAGGCAGATGAACGTGTGATGTGCCAAGCAATTTGTCTGGGTTACCTCCAACTAGGAGACCATCGCTTGTGACCTGAGTAAATATCCTAAAGGGTTGCTCAACTGCGGCAGTTTCTGGAGCAAAGACAAGAGTTGTTATAGTTCTAGAAACTGGAATTTTCTCAATTTCTGTTGTTGGTGAGAATTTGATCTCTGTTTTTTTGGCAAGACCGTTTTGTTGAGTACTTATTGCCTCAATTGAATAGGTTCCATATGGAATGGTAGTTGAGGCTTCCGGCCACACGAACAACTCAGTCTGAAACTGACCATCTTCATCAGTGGTTATTTGTGTGAAAGTGATCACATTCTCATCTGGTCCTGAGAATCTCAGAACCACGTCTTCTTGCGGTAATGCTTTACCATACACAAAAAGTGGTTTATTTGGAGAATAGATCTGGCTATCGGTAAAAAAGTCTAGTTGTTCTGCGAACACATATGGAATACTCATAACAGATGCAAGACAAAAAATCAATAACAGTTTCATCTGTCCAGTATTGAAAAGATCTGCTAGATATTGCTTATGATAGCATCCGCTAGGTTTTGTTATTAAAAAAAGAAAAAAGGGATAGTTTTAGTTTAGTCTTAGCTGACAGTTATGTCTACTGATACAGGTGGGCTCAACGCTGTTGGGTTGTCAACACTTTCCCAGACAAACACTGTTGCAGTGTATGTTCCAGGTGCTGTTGCAATCCAAGACAATGCTGGGCTGAATGATTGACCTGCTGATAGTGAACCTGTAATCCATGCGAGTGATACTGTAACACCGTTTTCATCCTGGACTTGTACCAAGTATGCAAATGGTTGCTCTCTGTCCTGGCCGTTGGTCAAATCGGCTGTAATTTGTACCTGTTGGTCTACGGACACCTCATCTAAGGTGTTGCCGAAGGCATCAACAACTCTTGCGTTAGAAGCTGGTGCTCTCTCAAGAGGTGGTACTACAGTTCCGATAAACGCTGTGCCGGTAATATCGAGCTCATCTGCAGTTGTGTACGGGTCAGGTAGTGTATTGTCTTGGTATTCTGCTGTGACAGTGTCACCTTCTGCGACTCTGAGTCTGTGACCGGATGATTCATCGGTAGTTGTGAAGAACACAGTACCTTCGAATATTCCAGTTGCCTCATTAGTCTCAGTTACAGTCAAGTCAATACCGCCTGCGTCTGAATCAGACCAGACGTCAGTGTTAAAGTTGTCAACTGCTTCTGGGTTTAAGTTCATATCTGGATCAATGACTCTTACTACTCCTGTTCCGCTAGCTGGATAGCTTGCCTCAAGCCATGCGACTTCGCCAATATTCCATCTGATCAATGCTGATCCTACAACAGTTTCATCCTCTGAGAATTCATAGGATACTGTTAGACCATCATCATCATCAGCAGATAGCAATCCATCTGTTGGACCACTACCGCTTGTTGTACCAGGTGCATCACTTGTGGTTCCGTCACCGTCAGCATCATGGCTAGTAAATCCGGTAAGGATTACTTCACCAGTGAAGATGCCAGTGTCAGTACCAGTCTCGACAAGTTTGTAATTGTCTCGGTTAAATCCTCTGGTAGCTACTTTCAATGGATCAGAGGTTGATTCTCCAATTTCATCGATTAGGTTGCTATCAAAGTTTTGATCAGGTGCTACAACTGTGATGTATACTTTGTCAGTCCATGTGTACACTTTTTGGTCTAGCTCGACTGTAGCACCAAAGTTAGATGTAAAGATTGTCAGATTGACATCTTCATCTTCTTGGCCTACATAATCAGAACCAGATGGACCCCAGTCAGTGAATTCTAATACAATCTCTTCACCTCTTTCCAGTTTATCTCCACCTAACGTTTCTGGAATCTCGATGACAGTCTGGTATATACCAGTGCTATCACCAGTTTCTCTCAAGTCAGATGGTTCTGGATCGAATGAAGCGCCTGAATTGCTGGCAGTTCCACCCAAGTTACCCATTGTAAGGGTATCGGCATCTGAATCCCATTCAATGAGATCCAAATCATATGTCTCTGCCAGATCATTATCAAGGTCAAAGTCTGGTTCAATCAAGGTTAAGATCATATCTGAACCAATGATGTAAACAGATTTGTCGGATTGTAGTGCACCGTTTCTGAGATCGAATGTTGCTGAGTCGGTTACAGTGTTAGTATCGCCAGATGCATCGGCTGGATCGGTATACTCTACGGTGATAATATCACCTTGTAGTATACAGTATGGAGTACTAGAAACGGCATCGAATCTTGAATCCATACCAGCTCGTGTACCTGGGTTGTTTAGTGAGTCCCACAGTGTAGTAGTTGGACAAGTTGTGCTTGATGGACCATCAGTATATGAGATATCTAAGTCGAACTCAAAGATTCCACTCGTTGGAGCGGTTTCTGTGATTGGTCCTAGATCTCTAATATTAGTCGTGGTTGAGTTGTTGCCACCGACATCAATTTCGCCATTTCTTGGTGTTGCTAGACCTGCATAAGCAAGTACAACACTGTCTTGGCCTCTTGATACAGTGACCTTAACTGGGCCACGATTAGAGTTTGCTGCTGTTCCTTCTGCAATCTTGTCTTCACCAGTAGCTGAAGTATCGAAGTCTGGATCATTTACTTGGACATGGATCGTTAGAGGTCCATCGCCCAATGTCTCAGTAGCTGCGATAGCTGTGCCACTTGCGGTGATTCCAGTCAAATGGACTGGGAAGATAGATCTGCCAGATGGTGTTGATGATGTTGATGTTGCAAAGTCATCAGTGCTTCCGAATGGAACTGGATACACGGTTCTATCAAGACTGATTGAGCCGGTATTTGCTCTGATTCCTGCGCCATCACCTACTTCAACTATCTGTCCAGATGCATCTCTAAAGTCGACATAGTTTACTTCCATATCCAGACCTTGTGCGTTAACAGGGCTGGTTACTAGACCAGCTGATGTGTTACACACTTTGCCCGGAATTATGAAGTCACCTGTGAAGATGCCTGTTGCTGAACCTGTTTCAATTAATGTGAAACCGGTTGCAGTAAGACCAACATCAGTAGCTTCGCCTCTTAGTGAGGTTGCGCATGCGTTGTTAGTATCTTTCCAGCGGGCATCATCAAATGTGATATCTAGTAATCGACCTAGTGCATCACCGTTTGTTAGTGTTGGAAGATTTGTTGCACCGATTGTATCTTGTGCAGCGTCTTCAGCACCAAGATTGGTGCTGTTTACTGCTGTATAGATATCGATTAGATCGACATCGGTGTTAAGATCTTGATCTTCCAAGGTTACTGTTACTGTGTCTGCTTTCTTGTATGTAGGCTTGTCAAATGATACAACACCAGAGTGAGTTGGTGCATCTTCTTGATCTGAAACTTGAGTGATTGTGCCATCTGCAGCAAGGTCATTATAGTTGACTCTTGGTGCTTCCTCATCATCTAAGTCTTGATGTACAACAAATGATGGGTCATCAGCAACTGTGCTTAGACCAGTATATGTTGCTCTGTCAAGGATGTTGAGTTGATTGAGCATTACAAATTCAAGTGTTCCTCCAAAGATAGATGTGTTATCTCCAGTTTCCTCAGCTTCAATTCTTACGATTTGGTTATTGACTCTGTTCTCTTTTGTGAGTCCATCGCCAATATAACCAAATGAGAAGAGATCAGCTGCCATTGTCACGTTAGATGACAAAGCGGCTGGTGCTAGAGTTACGCGTGTAAAGTTAATCAACAATCCAATACTATCAGTGCTGTCAACACCATCAAAGACAAGTTCATTTATCTTTGCGGCTTGAGCAGATGGTAGATTTGTTCCATTAAGTAATGAAATTGATTGTGGGCTAACGTTAGTTGCTAATTTGACATACTTTGTTCCTGTTGCAATACTGAAATCATCATTTGTTTGTCCAGATGTTGTATCGCTAGTCAATATTCCTCGTGTTGAGGTATTGTTAAGCAAGTAAACAGTCGCATTTGTGATTGATGGAGAAATACCTCTGATGTCAATATTTACTAGGTTGAAACCGTGGAAACGGCTTCCAGCGCTAGTAGATGTTGCTCGTGGATCACGAATTGATTTTAGCAATTCTGCTCCGGTAGTTTCAAAGTCAATTACAATTGCAGTGACTGAAGATGTTGCGTTTGGATTCAACAAAGCTCTTTCACTGTATTTTTGTACAGTTGTTACGGCACCGGTTGCTGAGGTGCTTGATGCACCGTCAACCCACCTTAATGTACCGTTACTGCCAAAACCGTTTAGGAAGCTACCACTGGATGCATGTTGTGCGCCAGTAAAGGTTCCTGTAAGGTTGCTAAGGAACATTGCACTTGTTACTGTTGAGCTCTCAACACCGGCTTCACCAAGGGTGAATGGATCGCCAGTTTGTAATGCAGGAATTATTGGTACATCTGCGTTGTTATTATCCAGATCCTCATCTGTTCTGCTGTTTTTGTTTGCATCAGAATCAGTTACGGTTACTGGTATTTCTTCGCCAGAGTTCCATTCTGCATCAATTGGTGCGATATCAACAGATGCAAATCCGAATCCTACAACGATGCTCTTTGAAGCCTGGTTGTATTCGATTGTTGCGGATTTGCCTCTTGGAGCATCAGTTGTAATTGCTAATACAGAGGTATCAGACTCGTCATAAGTTCCGAAAATACCGGTGTTTGGACCGCTTTCGGTAATTGTGACTGGCTGACTTGCTGAAGTAATTGTGGTTTTACCACCGCTAACGAATCCATTTGGACCGCTAGTCATTATACTGTCGGCGTTGTCTTGTAATTGCAAAACATTCTTTGTTGCAGATTGTGCATTTCTGTTTACTTTCATTACTCCATTATCCTCGAACATTAATTTGGTTAAGTTACCAGTTAATGCTTTGGATAGACCGACGGATGTGTCAGTTGAAGTACTGGTTGCTAATGCACCATCTTCATTGAATATTCCATAGAAGGTTGTGGCATTAGTACCTAGTGTACCAAATGTCCACGAATCCTCATCTGTTGGGTCGATGTTTAGCTGTAAGTCAGTAATAGTTGCATGTACTTGTGAGCTTAATGGGTATGATGTTCTGTCCAGATCAGTTTTTGCAAACGAATCTACAGTATCAAACTTTAGTGTGGTTGATTGTACACCGCCACCTTTGTTGTACTGAACTACAACGTTACCTGTTGGGTTAAAGTTGTATAGTTGGATGAACGGCCAAATTGAGTCTATAACTGCTTGTTTTGGACTGGTAGAAGCTGCATCAGTCATTGATGTTGAGTTTATACCAATGTTTCCAACTTTGACAGTACTAGTTCCCAAATTGACTTGTTTATTTTCTCTTAGAACTCCAGTGTTATTTACTGTGAGACTGCCTGGAACAGGCGCATCACATGTAAATGCATCCAAGCTTGTGGATCCATCGGCATCGATGTTACCATTCCACTCGAATGTGTTCGTACCAGTGTTAGTAACACTAGTAGTATTAGTGAATGGGAATGCAACTCCTACAGTTTGTGTGAAGGAAATTGTTGCCCATCCAGTAGTTCTAGAACAAAATGTACCAAAGTCTAATCCTTCTCCGTTTCCACCAACACCAGAAGCATACTGTATAGCGTCTGCTCTTAGTGCTTGTGCTTTGTCGGCGAAGTAACCATACCAGTTACCGTCAGAGGCTTGAACCATTCTTAGTTTGTTGCCGTTGATAGTAACATCAGGCTCACCTTTTGCTTTGTCAGTATCTTTGATATCACTATCAATTACTACTACTTCTGTGACCATTGGTCCAGCGATGTAGTTTTGGAATTGAGAGTTCTCAGCTGATACAAACAAGTTAGCATTTGCTGCTGCTGCTTCTGGCATTGTGCTTGGAGCAAATGCAGAGAAGCCAGCGGCTAGCATAATTGTCATTAATGTAAGACTAGTTAATTTACGTCCTATCTCGTTGTTCATGTTATTGATTTTTTGTTTAAAATTCAGTATATAAGACTAATGGACAATTTGTCCACAATTTGATGTATTTCTGCATTTTTTTCATGCCTATCTCAGCTTAGATCTATTTTCTTGATCGGATATTGTAAGATTTACACCTATTATGAGGTTGTTTTACCTATTAATGTCATATAAAGAGCAACGGCATCGTTTTCATCTCTTGAACCCACTATTACTGCCGAGCCTCTTTTCATAAAGCTCACTGACAGGTCATTGTTTCTCATGGATATTCCCAGATCACCTTGATTTTCTATTTTCAAGTTCATATTATTTGCCAAATTTGTGATTTTTTCAGTGTCGATTTCAAATTTCTGTGTCGGGGTGATTGAGAAGGTTCTCTTACCTCTATTTCTACCACACAGTTCTTCGATTATCAGGTCTTGTTTTGGTACAGACTCGTGTTTGCCAGTCCCACACACAGTACACTCGTCTACTCGAAATGTTTTAGTCATGACAAAATCTAGATTTTCAAGATCCACGTGTAGTATTTTATCTGAAAGACTTGGAGTTTTGCCAAGAATTATTTTGACTGCTTCAGCTACCTCAATTCCTCCAATTATGGAAAGAATTGATGGGTGTACGCCTTCAATGCTGCATGTTGGCATTGAGTCCTCATCCAATTCTGGAAACATGCACGAATAGCATGCACTCTTGCCGGGCAGAATTGTGAATGCCTGGCCAGATACACCTACTGCCGCACCAGTCACAAACGGAATGTTTTTTTCAATACATGCCTTGTTTAGCGCATATCTTGCATTGACGCTATCTAATGCATCAATCACAACATCACATCCTTCTATGGCATCAAGTGCAGTGTAATCATTTATCGATATAGGTAGAGATTCAATTTCAACGTCCGGATTGAGTTTTTTGAGTTTTTTTGCTGCTACTTCTACTTTGATCTGGCCAACATCAGATTCATCAAACATTGTTTGTCTGTGTAGGTTTGATAGCTCTATTACATCTCTATCGATAATACGCAGTTTACCAACACCCATTGCAGCCAGTCTCGTTGTGATTGGATTTCCAAGGCCGCCCACCCCAACTACACATATTTTTGCAGTCCTGAGATTAAGCTGTCCCTGATATCCAATTTCCTCTAACATTATTTGCCTTGAATATCTATCAATGTCCTTACTAGACAATTCAGAGCCTCCAGCCACTGCCGGTAAAATATAGATCTCATCACCATCTTTGAGTTCAGTATTCATTCCGCCGGAAAATCTTGCGTTTTTTCCGTTCACATAGATGTTTATCAGAGAACGCGGTGTCCCGTCATCGTTTAACACCCTACGCTTAAAGTCATCACCCATATTCTCAGACACTTTGTTAAATGATTCTAAAAGTGAACCAGCTGTGATTTGGAGTTTTTTTTCTCCGCCACCTTTGTTTAAGACCGACGGTATGGTGAAGGTAATATTTGGCAATTATTTCACCACTGCCGCAATCTTTGCAACATCTGCCGACATTACTTCTGGTTTTGCCAAGACTTCCATGATAGATTCAGTGGTTTTAAGGCCATTTCCTGTCACATAGCAAACCGTGGTATCGTTTTTGTCAATTTTTCCATCATCGATCATTTTCTTAAGTACTGCTACAGAAACACCGCCTGCCGGCTCTGTGAAAATCCCCTCTGTTTGTGCAAGGAGCAATATGGCGTCAAGAATTTCTTTGTTGTTTGACTCTTCCGCATATCCGTTGTATTGTTTTAGTCGTTTTAGCACATAACGCCCATCTCCCGGATCTCCTATTGCAAGACTTTTTGCTATAGTATTCGGATTTTCAACCGGAGTTACTTCGCTCATGTTATTTTTGAATGCATTAACTACAGGTGCACATCCATGAGGTTGTGCTGCAATCATGTGCATATTAGATACAGAACTCAATAATGAAACATTTTGTAATTCTTCAAATCCTTTGCATATGGCATTAAGCATTGCACCGCTTCCTACTGGGACTATGAGTTGATCAGGAACTTGCCAGTCGAGCTGTTCTGCAACCTCATACGCCAAGGTTTTTGATCCTTCCACATAATACGATCGCATGTTGATGTTGACAATTCCTATACCTTTGCTGTCACCTATTTGTGCAGCAATTCTATTTGCGTCATCATATGTTCCATCGACTGCAATGAATTTGCATCCATATGCGAGTGCTTGAGCTATCTTTGCATGCTCAATATCACCTGGAGCAAAAACATAACATGGAAACCCACCTTTTGCGGCATGAGCAGCAGTAGCAGATGCAAGGTTTCCAGTAGATGCACATCCAACTGCAGATAATCCAAATTCTTTTGCTTTAGATACTGCGATTCCAGCAGGTCTGTCCTTGAATGAGAAAGTTGGATTTACAGAGTCATTTTTTATGTATAAATTGTTAAGGCCTAGCTTCCTTCCGAGCTTCTCGGCCCTAATTAAAGGAGTCATACCAGCATGAATGCTCACAATATTTGATTTGTCCTGAATCGGTAAGAGTTCAAAATACCGCCAGTACGTATGTTCCCTTCCAGAGAAAGTGTTTTTAGAAATGTTAGGAAAGTCATATTTAACATCCAGAGGGCCAAAACATTCTTCACAAATGTACTTGAATGTTGATTCGTATTCTTTTTTGCATTCTCTGCATTGGAGTGATATTTTCCGCATAAGAAAAACCGAGTAAATTATCTAGTTAAAATGTCCTAATATCAAGTTTAGTGACGCTTAATTTATAGGGTTAAAAATTTAAGTAAAAAACACCGCGATTACGGCTACACAGCAGTCATGCACAAGGTTTTTACCTAATTTTTAATCCACACTCAGAAAAGTTGAAAGGAAAAATAATTGCGTTGGCAATAGTTTGTGTAATAATCGCATCAGTCATAATAGCAATAACATATGTTGGGCCAATAGATATTTCCACGCCAAAGGTAGAAGATGAGTTTAAGAACTGGAATAGATCCGGCCCGTTTGCAATAGATAAATTCGAGTATAGAGTCGGAGACAGCATATTCATAACAGTAAATGGTTTAACTCCAAACGATATCGGTAGTGCAATATTTGTATTGCCAAATGGTACAACTAAATACATCTCAATTCCGTTTGATGGCTCAAAAAAAGAAGGATTCAATCAGTACTTCAAACCAGCAGTATCAAAGGCTCGCTTAATTTGTAGTGTAGACGACATAGTTGGTGAATGGACTATCATATTCAGAGAGACGGAATATTCTCCAATAAAATTTAGAATGCTCAATGAAACTATCCCAGAAGAGATGGGAAGTTTTCAGAGGGTCTGCTAGTGTAATTTATTATGAAAACAGACTCGTTCCCCAGTGTGACATGCAGGTCCTGTCGGCTCCACCAAATAGATTATAGCGTCAGAATCACAATCAACTAGAATTTCTTTGACTTTTTGTACATTGCCAGATTCTTCTCCTTTCATCCAGAGTTTGCTTCTGGATCTACTCCAAAACCAAGAGTTGCCGGTTTTTTTTGTCAGCGAGAGGGATTCTTTATTCGCATATGCCAATGTAAGGACTTCTTTTGTGTTTACGTCCTGAACTATAACTGGAATTAATCCATCACTTTTTGTAAAATCCAAGTCATCAATGGTCTTTTTCACATTTCTTAGAAGACAAGTTTTACTTATAATCGTACATGGGTGTTATTTTCTTTGAGATATTCCTTTACTCTATCCACAGAATGTGTTTCATAGTGAAATATTGATGCAGCTAATGCAGCATCAACGTCAGTATTTCTGAAGACATCCAACATGTGACGAGGCTCACCACATCCGCCAGATGCAATTACAGGTATGTTAACAGCATCAACTATTGCTTTTGTGAGCGTCAAATCATATCCATCCTTTGTTCCGTCTTTGTCTATACTGGTCAGAAGAATCTCGCCCGCTCCCAGAGTTTGGGCTTTTTTTGCCCAATCTATTGCATCGAGGCCTGTTTCTTTTTTGCCTCCATAGATAAAGACCTCAAACCAAAAACTCTTGGAACCATCAGAGAAGATGTTTTTTCCCTTTGAGACATTGTAGTTTCTTTTTGCATCTATTGCCACAACCACACATTGTCTTCCAAACAGATCCATTAATTCGGTCAAGATTTGTGGGTTTTTCACTGCGCCAGTATTGATTGCAACCTTGTCTGCGCCACAAAGTAGTATGTCCCTTGCATGCTGAAGAGTCTTGACACCGCCACCCACAGTAAATGGAATATCAATTACTTGAGCTACTTTGGATACAAGCGATCTGATTGTTTCTCTCTGTTCTTGAGACGCAGTAATGTCCAAAAAGACAAGCTCGTCAGCACCTTCGTTGCTGTATTTCTCAGCCAAGAGCACCGGATCACCGGCGTCTTTGATGGATTCGAAATTCAGCCCCTTTACCACTCTGCCATTTGCCACATCGAGGCACGGTATGATTCTCTTTGTTAGCGTCATGCTAGTTTTTTTGCCTCCTCGATTGTGATTTTTCCCTCGTATAATGCCTTACCCAATATCACGCCATATGCATTACATTTTTTCACATCAGAAATATCTGATGGTTTAGAGATTCCACCACTGGCAATTACATTTACGTTTTGTGCACATGCAACAACAAGATTTTGAAGATCAGGCCCCTGAAGCATTCCATCTCGCGATACATTAGTAATCAAAAATTCTTGGAATTTATTCTTTGAATAATCTCGAATTGCATCGAGTAGGCTGATTCCAGCCTCACTAGTCCAGCCGTTTATCACAACATTACCATCAACATGATCAGCTGATATCACTAGTCGTTCTTGTCCAAATTTTTCTCCAAGTTTGATTACAATATTTTTTTCTTTAAATGCCAAGGTACCTAGAACAATCCTATCTGCAAAATCTAGGGCGGTAGCAATTACTGATTCGTCTCTAAGACCGCCCGCAATTTGTATTGGGATGGATATTTCCTTGGTAATTTGTTCAATTAATTTCAGATTAGTACCTAATTGTAATGTGGCATCAAGATCTACAACATGTAACATATCTGCACCTTGTTTTTCCCATTTTTTTGCAATTTCCTGCGGATTGTTGCTGTAGACGGTTTTGTTTTCAGGTTTTCCTTGTACAAGTCTTACCACTTGACCATCCATAAGATCAATTGCAGGAATTATCTTCACTTTTTGCACTCTCGCAAGAAATTCTTAATCATTAACGAGCCAACTTTACCGGACTTTTCTGGGTGAAATTGAGTCCCATACAGATTCCCTTTGCAAACAACGGCTGGAACGTCAATTCCATAATCAGAGTCAGCTATTATCACGTTATGGTTTTTTGGATTCACTCTATACGAGTGAACAAAGTAAACCCAAGAGTTATCTTTGACTCCATCTAGGAGTGGATTTGATTTTTTGATTCTAAGACTGTTCCATCCCATGTGTGGTATTTTGAACTTGTTTGGTAACAGTATCACGTCGCCTTCAATTGCCGCCAGTCCTTTTTCTTTGCCTTCTTCACTTTTTTCAAAAAACATCTCCATTCCAAGACATATTCCAAGAACCGGAAGTTTGTCTTTTACATAGTCCTGAAACGATACACTAGAATAGTCGCGTATGCTTCGTATTGCAGGATCAAAGTTTCCAACACCAGGCAAGATCAGTCCAGCGTAATTATTGACATTATCAAAGCTGGTTATGACATCAACATCAGATCCTTGTTTCTCCAGTGCGATTTGTAGGCTGAGTATGTTTCCTGCACCGTAATCAAATATAGCTAATTTCATTACATTGAACCTTTTGTGCTCGGAATTCCTTTTTGTTTTTTGTCCACACTTGCTGCCATTCTTAGTGCTACAGCTAAGGATTTGATCGCAGCCTCAATTTTGTGATGATCATTTTCTCCATATCTTACGTTTATGTGAATGCAACTATTCAGGTTCTGAACAAGAGATGCGAAAAAGTGCTCAATGTCTTCTTTTGACATTCCTTCTATTTGGGCGCGCTTGATGGACAAATTGATCTTGCCGTACGGACGTCGAACTAGATCAACTGAGGATTCTGCAAGAGACTCATCCATTGGTACTGATGAATAGTTGAATCGTACAATTCCAGTTCTGTTTCCCAATGCCTTATCAATTGCGTTACCTATTGCAATTCCAGTATCTTCAATCAGATGGTGCGTAATTCCATCATTTGATTTTGCCTTGACCACAATATCGAGCATTGCATGTTTCCCAAATGATGTGATTAGGTGATCAAAAAAATCAATTCCAGTATTAGTTGATGTCTTTCCACTTCCATCAAGATTTACTTGGACAGTAATCGATGTTTCTTTTGTTTCACGTTTGAGTTTACTTGTTCGAGCCACAATTACAAAGTCTAGTTTGCTAAATTTAATGCCTTTGGAAGCAAATTAATCGATTCAAGTATCAAGTCCGCTTTGTTTTTTTCAAAGAGTTTCTTTTTTTCAATTGGGTTTGCAGCAGTACCATAAATCCCACAAAAAATCGTTTTTTTACCAAAGTTTTTTGTCTTTTTTGCCATGAGTAAATCCTCCATAGAATCACCAACATAGACAACACATTTTGAATTCATGCTGTTAATTGACATAATTAGTGATTTTGGGTTTGGTTTTGCTAATCTTCTTGGTTTGTCTTCAAGAAACACCGAGGCAGCAACATTGAATCGATCAAACAATTGATTCAGTGAATACATTGTTGACTGTTTTCCTCTTCCTGTTACAATTGCTATTTTGTTTTGAAATTTAGCATTTAGCCTTTCCAATAGCTTCTTTGATACAATAACAATGTCATTTTCGATCAGACCTCTTTGAGAGAATGCAGATTGCTTGTTGAATATTTTCTTGTATAATTTAGCACCATAAAACATCTGATCAAAAATTTTGTATAATGGATTGGTAGCGTGTGGTCCAGGATAATCTAATTTTTTTCTTATTTCTGTGAGATCAACACTTAACGTATCGAGGAATTTTTCAATGGATACTATTCCAGTACTATTTGCATTGTTAATCACAACATTGATGAATTTTTGTGGATTTATTCCAAGCAGATCTGCAGCAACAAGTGAGACAATTGATGCATAGGTTACATCCACTTCATCATTGAATCCTCCGGTTGCTTTGAAACCACTGATTATTGTAGGAGTAATTGGAATTGAATTAAGATTTACAAATTGTTTTAACACAAATTTTGTTGTTTGTTTTATTGCCAGATCATATGATTTTGATACATCAATTAGAACTCCATCACAATCAAAAACTATTCCATCTGTTTTATCAATTAGATTGATGGTATTTTTTTTGATCAGGATTCCTTTTCCTTTGCTCAGATAAGTCATTTTAAAAGATCACGTATTGCAAGCAGGAATTTGGAATTCATCTCTTTTGTCCCTATGGTCACCCTGAGACATCCATCATGTTTGCCAATCTTTCCTAGCTTACGAATAGAGATTCCTTGCTCCAAGAGTGCAGTATAGATTCGTTTGTCTGCTCCACGTGCGTCAAATAATACAAAGTTTGCCTTAGAGTCAAAGACATCAAATGCCCCACTTTCACGCAATTTTTTGATTATTCTAGTACGCTCGTCTTTGATGATCTTGATTGTTTCGGAGATTTGTCTGATTTTTTGAAGTGCCAGAAATCCAGCCTCAATTGCTAATGTATTCAGCGGATATGGATATTGGAGTACTCTAGAGAAAACATCAATGAATTTCTTGTTTGATAGAACGTATCCAAGTCGTAGTCCCGCCAATCCGAAGGATTTTGAAAGTGTTCTAACCACGATTAGGTTTTCATATTTTTTTACTAAACTACTCACAGAATAATCAGAAAATTCTCCATATGCCTCATCGACAATTACGAGTCCATCAAACTTTTTTATTAACTGAGCAATTTCTTCTTTTTTAAATTGGAACCCTGTTGGATTGTTTGGGGAATCCAAGTAAAGAATGTCCGCCTGCTTGAATTTAGAAAGAAAATTATCTAGACCAAGCGTCATGTCTTTTGTAAAGGGTATCTTTATTGTTGGGATTTGATATAACTTGCACCGTTCCTCAAAGAAACCAAATGTCGGATTTGATGTGAGTATTTTGGTTTTCTTTGATGCAAAATTTGCAAGGATTATGTCAAGGATTTGATCAGAGCCATTACCAATCCCAATCATTTGTTTTGGTAAACCAATATAGTTTGCAAGTGCCTCAATTAATTTATCGGATTTTCCTAGTGGGTATTCACGGACATCAGAGCTTTTTTGTGCCTCACTGATAAGATCTTGTTGTAGTTGTTTGTTGATGACAAAATTTTCATTAGAATCAAGCTTTATCACATCTTCGTAATATTCAGGCTTTTGATATCCTTGTAGTTTTGAGAGATTATCCAGTATTGAGATAAATTGTTTTTTTGTCATAATCTCCCCCGTACTGCATCATAGTGATTTGGCAGATCTTCTGATTCTGTTAGAACTTTTAGGTGCTTGTTGATTTGTTTAAGTGCCAATTTAGTTGTCTCTACACTTGTCTGTATCTTTAGAAAATCAAGCACAGATAATGATCCACGTGCTCTACCAAATCCATTGGTTGGGAGAATATGATTTGTTCCAAGCAGATAATCACTTGCAGAAGACGGAGTGTCTTGTCCGATTAGTATTAGACCTGCAGTTTTGATTTGTTTTGCAATATTGTTTGGGTTTTTTGTGATTATTTGGATGTGCTCAGGTGCAACTTTGTTTGCAAGCAGTATTGCATCAGAAACACTCCCTACTGCAATAAATCCATTTTTTTGCAAGCTAGATTGTACTATTTCTTTTCTTGATATGGATGAAATTATTTTTGTTATTTCTGATGCTACTTTGTTTGCCAGATTTTGTGATGTGGTTATTAGACAACACCTAGTATCAGAGCTGTGTTCTGCTTGAGAGATCAAATCCAATGCCACTAGTTTTGGATTTGCCGAGTCATCTGCAAGTATCACTAATTCTGTTGGACCTGCAAGCATATCAATTGAAACCACATCAGACACAAGATATTTTGCCATAGTTACAAACGAGCCTCCGGGTCCTACAATCTTGTCTACTTGTGGAACGATTTTGGTGCCATATGCAAGGGCTGCAATTGCGTGCGCTCCGCCCACTTTGAATATCAGATCAGCACCGCAAATATCTGCCGCAACCAGAACCATTGGATCAATTTTTCCTTGTTTGTTTGGTGGTGTAACCATGACAATTTTTTCTACGCCGGCTATCTTTGCAGGTACAATAGACATTATTGCAGAGCTTGGATATCTAGCAAGGCCTCCAGGAACATAACAGCCCGCACTGCTCAAAGGCACAAACAATTTTGTGATTTTTGTGCCAGATTCAGTTATTTTGATTTGTTTTAGTTGTTTTTTTAGTGCTGTTTCAGTTTTTACCAATTTGTCTTTTGTCATAGTGATAGCATTGATTTGGTCTTTTGAGACAAATTTGTAGGCCTCAGATATTTCTTTTTTTGTTACCTGAAGATTTTTTATATCAACACCGTTGAATTTTTTCTCAAATTTTGTGAGAGCAGAATCCCCATGCAGATTAACTTGATTAATAATTTCTTGGACTAACTTTGTGCTGTTATTTTTCTCAACTTTTGTTATAGAGAATGCTTTTTTGATTGAAATTATTTTCATCAATTTTCTTCATCACGTTTTATCTCCTCAAGTTCCAATATCTGTCGTGGCTCGTGCACTACTAATCCTTGAGCTATTTTACGAAGCTTTGGAATCATCTTGTGGAATTCAGATTTTGGAATAACAGTGTTTATACCATACCAGCCTTTTTCACTTAGTGGACTAATTGTTGGCTTTTTCAACGACGGCAAACTAGTGAGTAGTTTTGAGATGTTTTTTTCCTCCACATTAAGATAGATGTGCAGATATTTTCTTCCTTGTACTGCCCCGCGCATCATAGTCAGAATATCGTAAATTTTTTCTCGTTTTGCTTTGTCACGCAGTGATGCCTTGTTTGCAATCAAGTGTGCACTTGATTGCATAACAATTTCTGTTATCTTGAGCTGGTTTTGCTCCAGTGTGGTTCCTGTCTCCGTGACATCCATTATTGCATCTACTGCATCTGGCGGTTTTGCTTCAGTTGCTCCAAATGATAGGTGGATCTGAACTCCCTTGTTTGTTCCAATGCGCATCCACGGTGTGACAATTTGTGGATCTTTGTTTCCATAGAGTTTTTTGTATGATTTTTGTTGTTTGATGTATTTGGATGCAGTTGTAAGATATTCTGAAGAAATTCTTAGTATCTTTTTTTGTTTTGCATATGACGCAATCATTTCATCTAAGGATTTGTATCGATAGATATCTGGAATTGCAATTACTAGTTTTATTTTGCCAATTTCCAGATCCAATAACGGTTCTACGTCAGATTTTGTTTCGGATATCCAGTCCTTGCCAGTTATTCCAACATCATAAAGGCCATCTGAAACAAATGTAGGAATCTCCTGCGGTCTTAGCATTTTTACTGTGATTTGTGGATCATCCAAGGTAACTCTGTAGGTACGGCTTTTTCGGTAAACTTTGGTCCAAGACTTTTCCATTAGAGCAAAAACTGCCTCTTCAAGACTTCCCTTTGGGATTGCAAATTTTACCCCACTCATAATATGCTCAGAACATTAGCCTCTATATTTTTGGTGTTTATTTTTCTAATAGTTCCTTTGCTCGATTGATTGAAATCTTGCCTTCATGAGTCATCTTCTCTGCAATTTCATCAATTTGATCAGGTTTTGCGCCTGCTGCAGACGCTATGTTTCTTGCGTGTAATTTCATGTGTCCCTTTTGGATTCCCTCTGAGGCCAAGGCCCTTATTGCGCTAAGATTTTGGGCAAGACCTACAGCCACGATCACGCATGCTAGCTCGCTTGCAGACTGTATTTGAAGTATTTTGGTGCAAATCTTTGCTGTTGGGTGTACGTTGATTATTCCACCTACAATTCCAACAGATAATGGCACTTTAATTTTGCCAATCAGGTTTCCATCAGAATCTTTGCTCCATTGTGTAAGGGAACGATATCTTCCTGTTTTTGCAGCATACGCATGAGCTGCTGCCTCTATTGCTCTTGTGTCTTGTCCGGTTGCATTTGCAACTGCAATTATTCCATTCATTATTCCCTTGTTATGAGTGACTGCTCGATATTCATCATTGTCTGCAAATTGGTATGCCAGAACAATATTGTCAACTATATCACCACCGCCAAGTTCTTGTTTATCAAATACAGCAGTACCACCAACAAGGCGTCGCGTTGAGTAGTTTGATAGAATTTTTAGTAGTGTTTTCCCGCCAGATATTTTTTCAATTAGAGGTGCCACACCTTCACACATGGTATTTGTCACATTAGCACCCATAGCATCACCAACATCAATTAAGAGCTCAATTATCAGCATAGGGCCGGAATCAGTTGTTATTTCTTTGCAGGAGACTTCTTTGGCACCTTTTCCAATTTTGGACAGAGTCATGCTTTTGGAGTTTGCTAAATCAAGTATTTCATCAGAATGTTGCAAGATCTTGGAGGTGGCTTCCGTCACATCCACATTTAGTAATTGGATTTGTCCAATACTGTAGGATTCATCATTGTACATTATGAATCCGCCATGAATTTTCGCTATTTTTGCTGCTTTGGAGGCAGCAGCTATCACCGACGGTTCTTCAATGACCATTGGTACTAGGTACTCTTTTTTATTTACAACAAAATTAGTAGCCACACCAAGTGGAAATGAAAATGTGCCAATTGCATTTTCAACCATTTTATCTGCCTGATCAAAGCCAATCCCTCCAGAGGATTCGAGCATTTTTCTTTCCTCTTTGGTAAGATTTGCAAATTTTGACACTATATCCAGTCGTTCATTTCTGTTTTTTTCAAAAAAGCGCGAAAATGTCGAGTCCAAGTTATTTCAAGATTCTCAATAGCTTATCGTCGGTTTTGTCAGGAAATCCCTTTCCATCGGTGTTTGAAGTAATAACATAAAGATAACCATCCGGCCCTTGCATTACATCTCTTATTCTTCCCAGCCCACTCAATATGCTTTTTTGTGATTCCAGCTCCTTTTCGTTAATCTCTAGATTGTACAGATTAGAACCGCGCAGAGTAGCCATTATCAGTCGATCTTCATATTCCAGATCATCACCATTGTATGATACAATTCCGCCAGGCTCAATGCTTGGATCATAACACATGATCGGATCCACAAATTTTTTATTTCCGCCACATTCCTGCTCCGGCCATCCATAGTTTTGGCCTGGCCTAATTAGATTAATCTCGTCGTTTTTTGTAGGTCCGGTTTCGGATGCAAATAGATTGCCATTTTTGTCCCACGTCATGCCTTGTATGTCCCTATGACCAAAAGACAATACTGGAGAATTAGTAAATGGGTTGTCATTAGGAATTGTTCCATCATCGTTTAGTCTGAGTATTTTCCCTTCAAGTGATTCTGGGTTTTGTGACTCATGTGAGAACTCTTCTGATAGGCCTGTTGCTACATACAGTTTGCCGTCAGGTCCAAACTTGATCACCCCTCCATTGTAAAATTGTGATGCTGGAATTTTGTCAATTATTGTGAATGTGTCTTGTATTTTATTATTAGATTCTGTAATACGCAATACTTTGTTCCAGAGAACATCATTCTCAGAATAGGTGTAATATACATACAAAAATCGATTATTCATAAAATCTGGATGTGTTGCAATTCCAAGTAATCCACCTCCGTGTATTTTGGCAGCTCGGATAGTAGCTAATGGCTCATCAAGTAATACTTCAGATTGGATTACTCTGATATTGCCACCTTTTTCGGTGACAAAGATTTGATCATCTGAGAATGCAATGGCCCAAGGTTTTTTGAGTCCAGTTGCCAAGACTTGGATTGATTCATCTTGTGATTGTGACGGCGGAGGTAACGGTGGAGATTGTGATGGTGAGGTAAGAATAATTGCCGATGCAGCAAGCGCCGCTATGATTCCTGCAATTCGGAGTTTTTTGTTCACGATTAGAAAGGTTTTGAAAATCCTATTAATTATTTGCAAAAATAAGAGGAGTGTATATATCACTGCTAGTCTCAATTTCAGTCAGCGGGGTGGGGAAGTCAGACTGTCATCAGGACAAAGTCATCCCGGCGGGCTCATAATCATCTATTGATGTGAAACCCGCAGATCAGTAGTTCAAATCTACTCCCCGCTAGTAATTAATTAGAATAATTCGAAAACCAAGGTATCAGATCATTGAATTTTTTTGGTTTGTTTATGATGTAAAGTCTTTGTGTTGGCCTTGTCAGATGTCGATGCGCAGACGGTTGTGGGATGTATAGTTGCTCAGATATTTGGCGTGGAACAACAAAACTTGTTTTTTTGGTTGCTTTCTTGCCGCACTTTACACATTCAAAACCTTGATCAGTCCCCTTTGATTTCATTTTTTTGTTGCATTTTATGCATAGAGGATTTTGTGAGATGGTCTTTCTTTGCAGTCTCAATACTTCGATAAATTCCACATTAAGCACACGGCCATATTTTGATGATGATCTTCTAATTCCACCACCAATGCGCACAAGATCCCCCATAACCAAACTGCTTGCTTCTTTTGTGATTCCAGTCGGCTTGTATACAAAACAGGTTAATTCAATTCCATTTTTCGATATTGAAAACTTGACATGCCCGCCATTTTCAACTACAGGCTCTTTTGATATCACACCAGTGATAATTCCAGAAGAATAAGCTTTGAGGGCAGATGAATTTAGCTCATTTTGTAAGTGATCGCCGGTTCCTTGATTTGATTTGAAGATCAAGTGCCCAAGAGGTTTTTCTTTTGTTTTTATCATTTTTGATGCATAAAGTAAGGAATCGGCATCTTCTCCGCGTATGCCAAAAAAAACAGGATCTGGACCATGTGGGGCAAAAATTATGCGTTGTTTTTTTGTATCATAGCTGTTAAACGTCTTTGGGTATGTTTTTTCCTGCATCATTCTAACACTGGATGGATTGATTTTTCTTTTTTTGCCAAAATGTGATTTTTTTCTGTAACTTAGCAACTCAAATGTATGATCATTAAACTGATAACCGATTGCTCCGATTGCGCCTACCAATCCCTGTCCATTCCCAAGATGAAATGATTCCAATCTATTATCTGAGATGAATTTCTTTGCATCTTTTCTGTGCACTAGCTGCCATAATGCATTTTTGCTAAATTCCATCATCTGTTTTGGAATTGTATCATTCTCAAAGAAAACAACTCCCGGGTTTGCACCGTTTTTGAGATCGGAAAACTTTGTCACAAACCGTATGACCTTATTTTTAATTTTTGCCGGATTATCGGTTTCTATCTTTAGTGAGACAGCGCCATTTCCACGTGTTTTCCATGGTATATTTGGATTAAATCGGATGAGTTTTGGATAGTCAACAAATTTTACATTTTCTTTTTTTAGCGAATCAATCAATTTGTATGCAAGATAAGTGGTGCACATTCCTTTTGGTGAATCAGTATCATCAAAACCAATATTCAGAACAGTATCTTTCACAGACAACGGAGAATACATCCGACATTTGTGATTTACCATAGTTTGGTTTAAATTAAAATCAAAAGTTTGCTATCCATTCCATGATAATAATAGACGAGGAGAGGATTTTTCAGATAATTGAAGAGTGTAAACCTGTTTCTGTTGCTCTAAACGGCCCAGACGGAATGTTGCCCAGAGTGCAAGAAACAGCAGTAAACATCATGAACAGATTTGGCATTCCTGCATACGTGCTGGCAGACACTACATGGGGCACATGTGATCTCAACTCAAATGGGGCCAAGGTTCTTGCTGCAGAGATCTTGTTCAATATAGGACACACAATAAACATGCAGAGTTTTGAAAAAAATGTAATAATGATTGATGCATTTGATGACATTCCGTTTGATGACGTATCTCTAAAATGCGCAGAGATGCTAAAAGGAAAAACTATCTCACTGGTAACTGATAGTCAGCACCTAAACCAAGTAGACTCGGTTCGTTCAATTTTTGAGAATAATGGAGTCAATGTCAAAATAGGAAAAGGAAAAGGTCAGCTCAACGATGGTCAGGTTTTTGGTTGCGAGTTTTATCCGGCCATGGAAGTAAGAGATCAGGTGGACGCCAATGTTTTCATGGGGCAGAGCAACTTTCATGCATCAGGCCTTGCATTGTCCACTAACAAGCAGACATTTGTTTTAGATCCATACTTTAATGAGGTAAGAGATGTGACTGAGTTTGCTCAAATGTTACAACGAAAGGCTACGTTATCAATATACAAAGCAGCCGAAGCAAAAACATTTGGAATAATTGTGGGGCTAAAGGAAGGCCAGATCTCAAAGACAACAATACTCAAATTCAAGCGAGAGTTAGAAAAAGAAGGAAAAGCAGTACAATTATTTGCATTAACCGATATTACTAATGAAAGACTGCGTAACCTAAAAGGAATTGATGCTTTCATTCAGGTTGCGTGTCCCAGAATCTCAACTGACAATCAGTTTGACAAGCCGGTTCTTTCTACACCTCAAGCAAATGCATTACTCAAGATATTACGAAATGAAAGTATTGAGGATTATCTGCAAATTCCACACTGGCTTTGATCAATATATCAACAATAATCTTAATATTGAAGAATCAGAGAGATTTTTTGACAAGGAAATAACTTGAGAGCAGCAAACAATTTTCTATCTTATAATTGATGTAAATGGCGCGTAAAAACAATTTTTCACATGCAAAAAAGAATTTTATTCGATATCCCAAAGCTAGAATTCACGTTAGCTGCATAATCAAAGACGAAGAGGGAGACATTGTAGCAATAAAGGGGATGAAGCTTGGTACCACGTCAGTTGTACGTGATCAGGTTTGGACCGCAGAAGAAATCTATGAAAAAAGTGGTCAGAGTCCAAATTTTTCCCAGACACATTCCTTTTGGGCACGTGATAAAGAAAACAACGAATCCGAAGTATATTGCAAGAGGAAAAACGGTAAGATCTGCCTTGTTGCCCCCTCAATTGTAGATGATGACGGTAGAGATATCCTAAAAGACATTCAGGTCTGTGACTCTGAAATATAGCACTAAAGAATTATTAGGTAACACGAAAAAAAGTATCCATGAATGATTTTGTTATGCCTGGTGAAAAGCTGGGATTTATTGAAGAAATTGAAGGTGGTTCCAACACGTTTGATGACGGAGATACTATCAGAGCATCTTCTGCAGGAATTGCAGAGGTGGACAAAAAGACCAAAATCGTTCAAGTCAGAAATGGAAGACAGTTATCCATCCCAAAAAAAGGAGACATTGTGATAGGCACCGTTGCTATGATGCTCCCATCCATGATTGCGGTTGCAATACACTATCTAAATGGCAAGCCAAATTCATCTGGAGTCGAGTGCATTTGCCAAAACCCAGACAGAAAAAGAATCATTGCTAGAATGAACGATGTTGTTGCACTAAAAATTGAGACTCACCTTAATGGTGCAATTCATGCTACAATAGATGAGCCCGAGCTTGGCGTTTTATTTACAAAATGTAATGTTTGTGCTGGAAATGTAGTTCCCATGCGAGACAGAATAAAGTGTCCAAACTGTGGGTTTATGGAAGACAGGAAAATTTCTACCAACTACGAAAAGGCAGATTTCATAAAACTACGAGAGTAAAATGCAAAAAATATCGTTCCAAGGCGAACGAGGCGCATACAGTGAAGATGCGGCAATCTCATTTTTTGGAAATTCAGAGATGCTGCCATTACCAACATTTTCTGAGGTTATAGAATCAACTGAAAATAACATAACACAGTATTCGGTGCTTCCAATTGAGAACTCTCTTGAGGGCAGTGTGGGTGAAAGCTATGATTTGCTTTTATCAACCAAGCTTGCAGTGGTAGGCGAGATTTACTATAGAGTCAGACACTGCCTGATAGGATTTGACAAAATTGAAAATGTCGATACTGTTTACTCGCATCCACAAGCACTAGGCCAATGCAGAAAGCTCATCCAAAACCACAAACTCAAAACGATTCCTGCCTATGATACCGCTGGTAGTGTCAAAATAATAAAAGAATTAGGAAAAAAAAACATCTGTTGCATTGCAAGCAAACGCGCATCTGAGATCCACGGAGTTCCAATCATCATAGAGGGAATAGAAGACAATTCCAATAATTACACTCGTTTTTTGGTTTTATCACAAAACAAGGCCAAAGATGGAGACAAGACATCAATCATATTTTCAGTAAAGCATGAAGCAGGAACACTATTTAGGATTCTAAAAGAATTCAACGAATACAAGATAAATCTGACAAAAATAGAGTCAAGACCAAACAAGAGCACTCCCTGGGAATACAACTTCTATGTCGATTTTGACGGCAATGAATATGATTCAAAGATATCAGAAATGTTAGAGAAAATAAGCAAACAGTGTGTGTTTCTCAAAGTACTTGGCTCGTACAAAAAAGCAAAACTAGCCTAAAAGCCCTTTGGTTTTCTAACGCTAAATGCTGCGCTAAATCCAATTATCACAATTCCTGCAGTAACCACCATAAAATGATATGTGAATAATAGTGGATCAGTATTTTTTTGGAACATTCCAACAACATGAAGTTCTGTTTGTCCTGCATTTGTTATTACAATTCTGTTTGTTCCTTCCTGTAGGACGTACCAATCAAATGTGATTTCATTTTTAAATTCCTCATCCTTTTGGATTCCATCTCCAGGAGTAGTTAGTTTTACATGAAACTTTTCGCCAGACACCTTAAAGTTTTGGTGTGAGCTTTTTGGTGCAAGAAACTGATATGTTGCGGATTTGGTGACATCAATTTTTTCATCCAATGTGACAGTCTGTAATCCAATTGAGGTCACTAGTGCATATGCCCCAATAGCAATGATTACGGCACCTATTCCGATACCGGCTATTGTGAACTTGCTTAGCATAGGAAATTATCTGAATATAGTCAATAAAAAACTTACATTAAATCTACGTCATGAGGCTGGCTTTCTGCAAATCCAGCTCTTGACATTTTGATAAATTCTGCATTTTGCTGCATTTGTGGAATGGTGTGTGCTCCACAATAGCTTAGACCGGAACGAACTCCGCCAGCTAGTTGTTTTATGATATCAGTTACGGTTCCCTTGTATGGAACCATTGCCTCAACTCCTTCTGCAACATAGTCGTTTAGGTCTTCATTGGCTGTGACATTTCCGGTCTCTTTTGATTTTCTTCCTAGTGCGGCATAAAATGATGCCATGCCACGATAAATCTTGTATCTTTTGCCATTTTTCATCACAAAAGATCCCGGACTCTCATCGGTTCCGCCAAACAGACTGCCAACCATCACAGTTGAGGCGCCAGCTGCTAGTGCTTTTGTTAGATCACCAGATGTTCGTGTCCCACCATCAGAAATAATTGGTATTTCGTACTTTTTACCAATTTGTGCGCAATCATAAACAGCCGTTAGTTGAGGAACGCCAGAGCCAGTGATTACACGTGTAATGCAAATAGAGCCAGATCCGACGCCAACTTTGACTGCATCTACTCCTGCTTTGATCAAATCCTCTGCACCCCTAGCAGTAGCCACATTACCTGCAATTAATTCACAATTTGGAAATGCTTTTTTGATATTACGAATTGTGTTTATTGCATTTTCGCTGTGGCCATGTGCAATATCAACCACTATTGCATCGGCATCTGCATTTAGTAGTGCCTCAGTTCTTTCCATAAAGTCACCTTTGACCCCAACTGCGGCGCCTACAAGCGGCCTTCCCTTTTTGTCCTTTGATGCGTTTGGGTAATCCTCATTGTGAGTGATGTCTTTGCTGGTGATCAATCCGCGGATGATTCCCTTATCGTCAACAAGCGGCAGTTTTTCGATGCGATGTTGTCGAAGTGTTTCTTTTGCTTCAATTATTGTAATTCCTGGTTTGGCAGTGATCACATCCTTTGTCATTATATCCCGGATGAGTTTGTTTGATTGTGACTCAAACATGACATCTCGATGAGTCAGAATCCCTGCTAGCTTGGAATCCTTTACCACCAGTAATCCAGACACACCTTTCTCATGCATGTAGTTTATGGCATCTTTGGCTGATTGGTCTGGTGATATGGTGTACGGATTTTCTATCATTACGCTTGCGGAGCGCTTTACTTTGAGCACCTCCTCCACTTCTTCTTCGACTGTCAAAAATCTGTGAATGATACCAATTCCGCCTTCTCGAGCCATGGCAATCGCCATAGCAGATTCTGTGACAGTATCCATGTTTGCGCTAATTAATGGAATGTTAAGTGAGATATTTTTTGAGAGCTTGGTGCTCAGATCTGTTTGCGATCTAGTAGTGATGTTAGAATATTTTGGCACAAGAAGAACATCATCAAAAGTTAATCCTTCTTTGATTTCCAAGTAAACCTTCTACAGAAGATTTTGATTATGTTATAAGCCTTTCCTGATTTGCTTTGATAATTTTTGCGCTACAGAAATTGCATCTCTTGTTTCTCTTACGTTATGTGTACGAATAATATCAGCGCCATTAAGAGTTGCGATTGCTTCTGCAGCAACGGATCCAAAGACTCGATCAGGTGGATCCTTGTTGAGAATTTTTCCTATGAAGGATTTGTTTGAGACAGATATCAGAATTGGTAATCCGAGTTTTAGGGATGAGAGATTTTGTAATATTGTCAGATCTCTTTTGAGCCAATCCGTTTTGATTTTTGTGAAAAATGGGTTTTTGCCGGTCTTTCTAAAAAATCCAATTGCAGGATCCAAAACAATTTGGCTTTTTGATATCTTGGAATTTTTTACTATGGTAAGACTCTCTCTTAGTAGATGTCTTGTTTGAAAGACATCGTTTCCTTTGATTTTGGGCCTCCCATATGCGCACAAAACAATAGACGGTTGGTACTTTTCCATCACAGATCTCATGTTTTTGTCGTACTTTAGGCCGGAAATGTCATTTATGATATCCACGCCACGCTCCAAGGCAGCACTTGCTACTGCGGATCTGCATGTATCAACTGAAATCGGCAGGTTTGTTGCCTTTTGTATTTGTTTTATTGCGTAAATTATTCGATTAGACTCTTCTTTTTCCGATATCATTGTGGATAGGTATGGTGCAGTGGACATTCCACCCACATCAATAAAATCAGCTCCATCTTGTTCTATTTGTTGTGCTGCATCATAGATCTGGGTTCCTTTTTTGATTGATTTTTTGTAAAATGATTCTGGACTGGTGTTGATTATCCCCATTATTCGAACAGGGTTTTGCCCCCCAACACGTACTGGACCTAGTTTGTTCACATCATTTATGATAAAGCATGCTAATTTTAGAGTTGATGATTACAGGCTGGAATTCAAAATATAGAAAAATCATACAGGAATTTGGCTACAAAATACAAGATGACCGTAAAGCGGCGGTAATGTTGAATTCTATATTGCACAGACAATTTTCTGCTCAGAAATTAAAAAAAACTATACAAGGTAAGCCAATATTTGTTGTTGGATCTGGGCCGTCATTAAAGTCGGCATTACCCGCACTCAAAAAACACAAAGACGTGATCAAAATTTGTGCAGATACCGCACTTTCATTTCTAGTCAAAAATGGAATCAAGCCCCACATAATAATCACAGATCTTGATGGAGACGCAGATTTGATAAAAAAGATCAGCAAGACTAGTGTAATAATAGTTCATGCTCACGGAGATAACATAACAAAGCTAGAGACAGTAAGAGATTTTAAAAATTGCATTGGAACCACACAAACTGAGAAAATCGGCAAGATTGAGAATTTTGGAGGATTCACAGACGGTGACAGATGCGTATTTTTGGCAAATCACTTTGGAGCATCAAGGATATTCCTATTTGGGATGGATTTTGGACCAAAGATAGGGGTACATTCCAAGACAAAAAAGTCTGAGCGAAAGATAAAGCTCAAAAAATTAGAATATGCAGAGATGTTATTGGAGTGGCTTGCAAAAAAAACAAGATCAGAACTATACACATTATCAAAGCCACCAAAAGGTTTCAAGAGGATTAATTACAAGGAACTAGAGATTTACGCTTCTAGCTAGAATGCGTTTTAATACCGATATTACCTCAAGTGAATCATGCAGTTCTCAGAGGACAACATCAAAGACGTTTTAGAAGTCAAAGAGCGACTAACATCTGAGATCCAAAAGCACAAAGAAGAGATTGAATTTTTGGAAAAAAATCTCACAATAATCAACTCCATATTAAAACAGCAAAGCTTCACAAAGGCTTCTTCATTAAAGGAAACAAAAACAGAGACGCCCAAAGACGACTATTCTGTTCCGCTCAAGAGAAGCACGGACGGTTCTTTAATCGGAAATGCACACATCACACCTAGTCAGGTTTCAATTGTTTTGGATAATACTCTGAATCTCAAAGAAGACATGCATCCATTCAAGTCATTTTTCTTGGAAAGAATAATTGGTGAGATGAAGAAAAAAGACGTTGCTGAGCTTGAGCGTGGAGCATTAACTGAGGATGCCATGATTAATTGTCTTGTAAACAAAGATGGAGTATTATTACGAGAGATAATAATCAAAAATTATCGCCAAAAAGAGCGAGTAAACGAGATAATAAGCACCGCAACATGGTCGCTTTCAAAAATGATTGAAAATTCCAAGTGATATAATGGATAAAATCATAGTTTTGGATTTTGGCTCGCAATACAGTCACCTCATATGTAGAAGAATACGCGAATTTTTCGTTTATGCAGAACTAGTCCCATTTGACACGCCACTCGAGAAGATAAAAGAAATAAATCCAAAAGGAATAATCTTTTCTGGTGGTCCATCCAGTGTTTACAACAAGGACTCGCCAAGGCCAGACTCGAAGATCTTTGAGCAAAAATTGCCCTTGCTCGGAATTTGTTATGGACACCAGTTGATAGTTGATAATTTTGGAGGCAAAGTAAAGCGTGCAAACAAGGAATACGGCCACTCTACCCTAACAATAGATAATGATTCCAGTCTTTTGGGCGGAGTTGGAAATTCGCTGCGAGCATGGATGAGTCATGGGGATGAGGCTGAAAACATTCCTGAGGGCTTTGAGATAATTGGGCACACAGAACGATCACATGCAGCGGCAATCGCAAATAAAAAAGAATCAATCTATGGAATCCAATTCCATCCAGAGGTAGTCCACACAGAAAACGGGATCAGAATTCTCAAAAACTTTGTTCTCAACATTTGTGATGCAAAACAGGAATGGACAATGGAAAGCTTTGTAGAAAAAACAGTAAATGAGATTTCAAAAATAGATGGAAATGTGTTATGCGGAGTAAGTGGTGGTATTGACTCGACCGTTGCCGCACTTTTGATTCACAAGGCAATAGGAAATAGACTAAAGTGTGTTTTTGTGGATAATGGTCTTTTGCGATTAAACGAAGAACACGAAATTGAGAAAATGTTCAAAGAGAATTTTGCTGTAAACTTTACCCCAGTTAATGCAAAACGGCGCTTTTTGGATAAGCTAAAGGAAGTAACAGATCCTGAGAAAAAAAGGAAAATAGTTGGCGAAGAGTTTGTTAGGATTTTTACCGAATTTGCTGAAAAAAATGGGCCATTCAAGTGGCTTGCACAGGGAACACTATATCCTGATGTCATAGAAAGTGGAGTCTCAAAGGGGCCTGCAGCAGTCATAAAAACACATCATAATGTTGGTGGACTGCCAGACTGGCTCAAGCTAGAAGTTCTTGAGCCATTAAGGGAATTATACAAAGATGAAGTAAGAAAGGTTGCAGCACTTTTGGGTGTTCCAAAAAAACTACTCATGCGTCATCCATTTCCAGGCCCTGGCCTTGCAGTAAGAATTATCGGAGAAGTTACAGAGAAAAAATTACAAATTGCAAAAATTGCAAGTAAAATTGTTGAGGAAGAATTAGAGGTTGCCGGCTGGTATGAAAAAGTATGGCAAGCGTATGCATCAGTTGGTGATGACAAGGCAGTTGGAGTGGTAGGCGATGAGCGCAAATATGGCAACATTGTCATGGTTCGGGTGGTCGAGTCAATCGACGCCATGACTGCAGATTGGACAAGGCTGCCACATGAAATTCTGGCAAAAATAAGCAATCGGATTACAAATGAGATTGACGACGTTACCTGGGTATCATATGTGATATCAAGCAAGCCGCCTGCCACAATAGAGCCACAATAAGAAAATTACGTCGAAGACAAACGATTTTGTAGTAATTTATTTAACAATATCAGATCAGTTCTTTTATGTGAGGAAAATTTTATGCGTAATTGCTGCTCTGCTAGTCATATCAATTGTTTTATCGATAGCAGTTTATGCAGAATCAGCCAACGATATTACAAAAAGCAGCAAAAAATCAGAAAATACGAAATCCTCAAAACTAGACAAATACGTTAACAAAGAATTTGAAAACAAGATTACCAAACAATTTGCCAAGGATAAAAACTGGACAAAGATAAATTCGACATCTGTTTTTACGACATGGATTAAAACTGACGATCATCATACAAAAGACGGAAAAAAGATTTGGAATAAAGCAATCTTTGAGCTTGATCCGACAAGAAAGTATGACAAGGTAAAATCCGACAAGAAAACCGTGGTGGTTTATCCGATATTTACCGATTCGGCATACAGCGAGCCTGGATTTTATACCTATTACAGAAATGAATGTGATACAAAATGTCTAACCATTAAAATACAGAATAATTTCTTACCACAAGCAAATCCAAACGCAGTACAGATTTTGAAATTATTGGATTATTCATTCATAACAGACATTGATGTTGACAAGAATCCTCAAGTTCTTGCCAAATATGACAAGGTCATCATATTACATAACGAATATGTAACAAAAAAAGAATTTAATGCAATAACGGCCCATCCTAATGTTATCTATCTATATCCAAATGCACTTTATGCAGAGATAAAAGCAGACTATGCAAAAAATACCATCATGTTGATTCGCGGCCATAACTATCCAAAATCAGATATTCGAAATGGGTTTGATTGGAAGTTTGATAATAGTCCATCTGAATACGATACAGCGTGCAAAAAAATGCAGTTTAGCAGAATTGATAATGGGTGGATGCTCAATTGTTATCCAGAAAACATAATTCACAAAAGCATGAGATTCTTAGAAACAATAAAGAAACTTTAGAAGTATGACACTGATCGTTTAAAACGAAAAAACAGCTGAATATAGAAAATATCAACAAAATACCATCAGAGTAGAAATTGCATCTGGAGTTTGTAAAATGAACAAAAGTATCGTATTGTTTGCAGTATTTGCAAGTGTAATGTTACTAACGCAGATAATTCCAGTATATGCAGGAGATAGTGAAGCGAGAAAAAAAGCCAAAGAACGAGAAGAACAAATTGCAAAAGAACTCAAGGAAAAAAAGAAAACTGAACTAACTACTCAGAAAAAGGCATTAGATCCCACAACCAGTAAAGCAACTGCAAAAACACCAAAGGGGAAAGCCTCTGCAGAATCAACCAATACCGCAAAACTAGCAAAGCTAAACAGTGCAAAATCTACCTATGAGTCTGCCAAGACATCTTTTGATTTGGCAAAAAAAGCACTCAAATCAGACAGCACTAATGCTACAAAAAAACAAAATTATGACAGTGCTAAACTAGCATTAGAAAAAGCCAAGATAGACAGAGAGATTGCCAAACTCGATTAGAAGAGCATTGTTGAGATCATAACATATTATTCTAACAATGCTGCTCCAAAAACTCCTGCAGAGTCACCGAGTTTATTTTTCAAAATTGGAGTATCCATCAAATCACTAAACATCTTATCATATACTGATTGCCTGCCCTCGGTGTAAAGAAAATCAACATTAGATACACCGCCTCCAAGAACTACAGCATCTGGATCTAAAATATCAATCACATTTGCAAGACTAGTTCCAAAATTATCAAGAAACTCTTTTTTCCATTCTTGATAGTTTTTGTGAGTTGAATTTTGGATTATTGTGGGTAAAGTTTCATTTTTGTTGGTTAGCTCAAACCATCTTTTCTCTAGCGCCGGACCGCTGATATAGGTCTCAACACATCCAAGCTTTCCACAGTAGCATCGATTCCCATTTTGATGTAAGGTATGATGTCCCCATTCTCCCGCAATGTTTGTTCTGCCTCGATAAATTTTGCCATCAAATATTATGCCACCACCAACACCCGTGCCCATTATAACACCAAACACTACACCATGATCTATTCCTACACCCATTTTGGCCTCTGCCATTGCAAAACAGTTTGCATCGTTTTCCAGTGTAATGTTTTTGCCGAGTGATTTCTCAAGGTCTTCTTTTAGCGGCATTCCAATCAAACACTGTGTGTTACTGTTTTTGATCAATCCGGTTTTCTTTGAGATTGCACCTGGCGTGCATATTCCAACGGTATACTTGTCTATGTCTTTTGCAACATCAGCTATTAGTGAAACAATTGATTTGACCACACTAGAATAGCCATTTTGTTGATTTGTTGGGATTCTCTTTCTTTGGATTACTTTTAGATTTTCATCAAGGCATATGCCTTCAATTTTTGTTCCACCCAGATCAATTCCGATTCTGTACACTATATTATAAAAAACAGATAATGCTTTAGAGTTTATTTTTTGCCAGAAACTGCAATAACGTCATCTATTCGCAGAATCATGCACGCGGCCTCGGTTGCAGATTTTGAGATCTGCTCTTTTACTGCAACTGGCTCTACTATATTCAGAGACAGCATGTCATCTATTTTGCCTTCCTTTGCATTTATTCCGGCCCACTTTCTGCCATTGCTCTGTCTTGCTCTCAGAGTTGCCATGGTATCAATTGGATCCATTCCAGCATTTTCTGCTATTGTTAATGGGATTACCTCCAGTGCTTCAGCATACTTTCTGATTGCAAGCTGCTCTCGTCCCTCAAAATTATCAGACCATTCTTTTAGCTGAGATGCCAAATATGCTTCTGGGGCACCCCCGCCGGCAACAATTGCTGGCTTCTCAATTACATCCTTTACTACCATCAATGCGTCATGTAAGGAACGGTCAACTTCATCTACTACTCTTTGTGAGCCTCCGCGCACCAAAATTGATACGGATTTTGGATTCTTGCATCCTTCAATGAATACCCACTTGTCAGATTCTACCTTTTTTTGGTGAACCAGTTCTGCATGGCCCAAGTCTTTGTCTGTCATATCATCAAGGTTTGTTGTGATCCTACCGCCCGATGCCTTTGCTAGTTTTGTCATGTCAGATTCCTTGACGCGTCTTACTGATAAAATTCCATATTTTGCCAAATAGTGTTGTGCGATATCATCAATTCCTTTTTGGCAGATCAGAACGTTTGCTCCGACTCGTTGCAGCTTGTCTACCATCGATTTGAGCATCCTGTTTTCTTCCTCTAGGAACATTTGCATTTGAGTAGGATCTGTAATTCTAATTTCTGCACTCATTTCGGTTTTCTCAACCTCGAGTGCTGCGTTTAGTAATGCGATCTTTGCCTTTTCAATTTTTGTTGGCATTCCGCTGTGAACTACCTCTTTGTCTAGCACTATACCCTTGACTAGTTCTGTTGCCTGAATTGAGCTGCCTGCCTTTTTTTCTACTTTGATATTGTCAAGATCAACTACGTATTTTTCGCCTTTCTTTTCGGCTACTCTTAACACTGCATCAACTACTAGTTTTGCTAAAATACCGCTGTCTTCTGAGATTAGTTTTGATTGCATGCTAGTTGTTGCTATTTTTAATAATGATTCCTCGTCGGTTGGCTCGACTTTTTTTGCAATTTGTGATAATAATTCCATGACCTTTTCTTGTGCTGCTTGATATCCCTCTATGATAACAGAAGAGTGGACATCTTTTGCTAGCAGTTGTTCGGCTTTTTCCAATAATGCGCCTGCAAATACGACTGAGGATGTTGTTCCATCACCTACTTCATTGTCGATGGTTTTTGATATTTCCACCATCATTTTTGCTGCCGGATGTTGGACATCAATTTCCTTTAGGATGGTTGCACCATCATTTGTAATGGTTACATCTCCAATAGAGTCAACCAGCATCTTGTCCAAACCTCGTGGACCAAGACTCGTTCTTACCAGATCGGCTACTAGTTTTGCTGCCATGATGTTGTTTTTCTGAGCGTCTCTGCCTTTTTGCTGGAGTGCGCTTTCCTTTAATACTAGAACCGGACCGTTTGGTGTTTGTTGAATTGAAGCCATGCTTTCTGAAAAAAATCTTTCAAACCCTTTTTTAAAAGTTTGCTAGGCCAGAGGCGATACCACAGATCGCTTTTTTACATCGATTATGCCAGAATGCAGAATCCTAACCGAGGGTAAGGCAAGAAACGGCAAAAACAACGGCATCAGGTGCGGCCTTGGAAACCTGCATCCGTGATCTTTGAGGGTCTGGTTTAGATCGACAAATCTTCTCAGTACATCATCAAATGGATTTTTTGATATTATTCCGGCCACTGCAAGTGGCAGAAAAGACAGCACTTTGCCATCTTTTACTATTACCATTCCTCCTTGGGATTTTATCAGGTGGTTTGCAGCAAATGCCATGTCTTTTTCGCTAGAGCCTATCAATATGAGATCGTTTTCATGAAAGCTCCAAGTTGACGCAAATGCTCCTATTTGAGCCCCAAAATTCTTTAAAAACCCTATTGCGGATTTGCCAGAACCATAAATCCTATCAAATGCAGCTACCTTCCAAACGTCTTTCTCCTGAGATGCAAGAACATTCTCATCTTGTACGGATAGCTCCGCAGAGGATAGTTTTGTTATGATTTCAGTTTCCATTTCTATTACATTTACCATCCTAGATTGGCCCTTGCTTTTTATCACAAAATCAGATTCTGAGAAGGGTCTTAGCTTGACTGTATTTGTAATCCATGCAGGCAAAATGTCTTTTCGTATTTTTGTAACTATACTTCCATTTGAGGCGACCAATTTTCCTCCGACAAAGACCTTTCTTGGCTTTTGCTCCAAATCATCAAAGACTAGCATGTCTGCAAGCTTGCCCGGCGCAATTCCGCCCAGATCTTTACCCATGCCATAATAATCAAAAGAGGTTCGAGACGCACATGTTATGGCGTCAATTGGATTCATTCCAAGCTTGATTGTCTCCCTTATACAGTGATCAATGTGGCCATACTGAGAGATATCCAGTGGATCCAGCCCGTCTGAGCAAAACATTAGCCTTGCAAGATATGGCCGGTTTGCAATGATTTGCGGTATGATGTTTTTGAGGTCTCTCCGAATTGAGCCTTCCCTCATCATCACCCACATTCCAAGGCGCAGTCTCTCTATTGTTTGATCATAATCGATTGGCTCATGGCACGAAAATATCCCAGAGGAAATGTACGCATTTAGCTTCTTATCAGATGCACCTGCGGTGTGGCCATTAATTATGCAGTTGTGATCCAGCATGTTTGCCAGTTTTTTCATTGTTTGCGGGTCTCGTGTGGTTACCTTTGTCCAAGAGAACACCTCACCTAGCCCCACCACATCATCCAGTTTTAGTGCGGCCTTGTCTTGTGGTATGGATAAGGTCTTGCCGTGGCTAAATCTTCTGTCAACTGGCAACCCGCCAGGCGAGACTGAAAAAATTCTAATCGGCAGACCAGAGCAAATACGGACAAATTCTTTTAGTCCTCTAAACCCGCAGACACTCACAATATCAATAGGATCGGAAAAAAGACTAGTAGTTCCACAGAGCAAGGACTGTTTTGCAAGCTCTGATGGTAAGACAAACTGGTCGATATGTACATGAGGATCTGCAAATCCAGGCGTGAGGTATTTTCCCTCCAGATCTATTATGGTAGTATGATTCCCTGCGGCATGTGTTGCGTCTGGGCCAACATAGGCGATTCTGTCTTTGATTATTGCAACTTGGATGTTCTTGTTTATCTCTCTGGTGTAGACATTAACGAGTGAGCAGTTTTTTAGAATAATGTCGGTTTTTTTGTCGCCCATAGCAACTGCGTTTAATAGATTAATCATGCTAGCAAGACTAGTCACGCCAATCATTTTGCAATACGCTCTATTATAGGTTGAATGGGGCCATTGTTTAAATTACCAAATGGGAGGCTTTGTTCTATGAACGTACCCAAGGAAATGAACAGGTATTGTCCCAAGTGCAAGACTCACACACTACAAAAAGTAGCACTCTACAAGGCAGGCAAAAGACGTGGCTCTGCAATAGGTGAGCGAAGACACGAAGAGGACAAAAAGGGGTACGGAGGGCAAAAATTCCCAAAGCTTGCCAAGCCCGCAAAGACTACAAAAAAGCAGACTCTAATATTCACATGTCCTCAATGCAAGAAAAAGACAAATAAACACGGAATCAGGCTACGCAAACTGGAGTTAGTTGCATAATGAAACGATCACACATATTGGTTCCAAAGCCAAAGAGCAAATTCCAAAAAGTCCAGTGCAAGGAATGCAGTGCAGAAAACATCCTGTACTCACATGTCACCACAACAGTAACATGCAAATCCTGCGGAAACGTAATCGCAGAACCAACAGGTTCAATTGCAAAGATTCACGGAACAGTTCTAGGAATTCTTGAATAAATCGTAATCTTTTCTTGTGTTTAGATTAACTGCAATTCTTTTATCATCTAGTATTGTATGGGTTTCATTTGTAGTACCAGATTTTGGATTCACAATAGAGATTCCGGTGTAATAACACTCCGTATCATCGATTAATACAGAATATTCAAGATTGAGATTTTGTTGCTCTAGGAATTTTTTGCTCACAACAAAGCTTTGCCAGGATGAGGTTTTCTGGTGTTTTGATACCATATCTTGTATTATGGTATGATCCAGCAACGGCAGATCACCTGACACTACAAAGACTGGCTCTTCAAAATTTGATAATGCAAATGTTAGATCCTCAACATAGTCTGTCCCCTTAGTGTGTAGTGTTTGGATTTGATTTTCCAGGAGGAGTTTTTCGGTGTTTGGTGAATTGGGGCTGGTTGCTGTAACAACACTGGAAAAACAATTAGAGCTCACCAGTGCATCAACCACATGCAAGACAAGCGGCTTTTTGTGGTATAGTAGAAGCTTTTCGCCAGGTATGTCCATCCTTGTTCCTCGGCCTCCAGCCATTACAAGCCCAATCATACCGATGCAAACACAAGAAATGACGAAACGCGGGATAACTCGTTTATTGCGCCCATTATATCACCAGAGATTCCGCCAAAACTACGCCTGGAAACACCTACCACAACCAAGGTAACAGCAATTCCTACACCAAGCGCTACAAATCCCACATAATTTTGGAAAATGGCAATTACACCTATTGTAATCATAATAGCAAGTGTTAGCTTCTTTTTGTCCTTCATGGATTCAATAAATGTGGAATTAGAGCCAGGCCATGCAGAAGGTCCGATACTAGCAGATAAAACCATGCAGAACTTGGCAATCACCTCACCAATCAATATAGCATGAAACAGCTCAAAGCCTTTCATAAATGACAGTGCAATTATTACTGCTGCAACATACAATACAATACCAATAATTCCGGCAGAGCCGACCTTTGGATCCCGCATCACCTCTAGTTTTTTTTCCTTGGTTCCCCTTACCATCAGACCGTCTGCAAAATCAGACAGGCCATCGGTATGATGAATTCCAGTAATAAGGACCAGGCCTGCAGTGACTAGCAGTCCGACAACTAGAGGCTCCAAAAATATCGATAGGCCCCAGCCCATTGCGCCAAGCAAGAGTCCTATTGCAATTCCAATTACTGGAAAAAGATACATGTGTTTTGCAACCGATTGCAGATCCGAGCTTCCAGTAGGAATTATGGTAAGAAATGAAAACACGGATCCTGCCTGCCTAAACATGAATCCACCATCCAACATAACTCAAAAGTATGATCAGCGGAATTGTGACCAGCCCGCAAAACAAGACGCATGTCGTTTTCATTAGTAGAATGGCAGACTTGTAGTGGGTTTGATCTGGTTCGATTGTCCCATTTCCCAGGGTGTAATGATCTAGTTTTTCAAACCTAGTTCCTAGTGCGCCTGCCATTGCGGCCATTGGGATTCCGGCATTTGGGCTGGACGTCTTTTTTCCATCACTTTTCATAGTGTATAATGCACCTTTCCAGTCGGCGCCAACTAGAAATGCGGCTAGCACCATCACATAACCCGTGATTCTTGCCGGAACATAGTTTAGGACCTTGTCTGAATTTGCGCCAAACCAGCCAATGTTCGCAAATATGGTATTTTTGTAGCCGGCCATGGAATCAATCGTGTTTATCGTTCTGTATACGAATGCGCCTGGCAATCCAAACAATCCAAAATAAAACAGAGGACCCGTAACACCATCAACAATATTTTCGCTTGTGGTCTCCAATACTCCCGAGACCACGTGGTTTTTGTCTAGTTGTTTGGTGTTTCGTTTTACCAGCATAGATAGTCGGTCTCGCGCTTCATCTAGATTATCCCGAGATAGTGATTCCATTACCATCTTTCCGTGCTGTTCAAGTCCGCGAATCGCAATTGTTGTCTTTAGTAATATTATACTGATTATACCAAAAGCCATCACAGATATCACATCGGTAAAATGTAAGGTGAAAAATTCAAAATAATACAGCAAGGCGGCAACCACGCCAGAAATTGCAATGGTAACGATCATTCCGCCCATTTTCTCCATTGTGGGGTTTTGTGATCTTGCAAACGGAAGAAATCTTGCAACCAGCGTACCAACCCAGGCAGTTGGGTGATATTTCGATCTTGGATCGCCAAATGCCAAATCAAGCAGTATTGCGCCAACTACTATCAAAACAGGAATCATTGGATTAGCCTCTCAATTGATTTTATGTCAAGATTTTTTTGTACTATATTTGCAAGTTTTTCCAGCTGGGAGTCCAGTCTCTTTTGGTTTTGCTTTTTGAATAGGTGTATTTTATTATCAAGCGAGTCCTCGTTTGGCAAGTCTAGATCAACTGAAGGTATGACGCCGAGAACGGATTTAGATGTTATTTGCTTTAAAATCCTAAAGCCCGGCTGCAATAGCTTGGCATTGCCTCTGAATTTGTTTATGATGAATCCCTTGACCAGATTCCGGTGTGCCTCTGAGAGAAGCGACATGGTACCAACCAAGCTAGCAAAAGAGCCTCCCCTTTCTATATCCGCGACAAGCAGCACTGGTGAGTGGGTCTTTTGTGCCATCTTCATGTTTGCAATATCATATTTTTGCAGGTTTATTTCTGCTGGCGAGCCTGCGCCCTCTAGTATGATGATGTCGTATTTTGATTTGAGGTAAGCAAAGGATTCCATTGCTGCTTTGAGTCCTTTGGTTAGCGCAAATTTCTCATAGTATGTTTTGGCGGACATTTTTTTGTAGGGCTTGCCCTGAATTACTATATCACTCATGTAGTTGCCAAGTGGCTTGAGCAAAATGGGGTTCATGTGGGGACTGATTTGTGCTCGTGCGGCAATTGCCTGGATTGCCTGCGCTTGGGATATCTCAAAGCCGACCTTGTAGGAATAATTGGACATGTTTTGCGACTTGAACGGCGCAACACTATAGCCCTGATTTGATAGGATTCTGCACAAGGCTGCCACAAGCGTTGTCTTGCCGGCACCAGAAGAGGTTCCCTGGATCATTATTGATTTCATTGTATACGCTCCAGTGCTGAGACAAGCTTTTGGTTTTCTTTATGTGTCCTGACTGCAATTCTTATGTGATGGTTATCCAGCCCTCTGAAATTGCTGCAATCACGGACCAGAACGTTTTGGTGGAGTAGTTTTTTTTGCAATGTTTTGGCTGGCTGCCTTGTTTTGATTAAAATGAAATTAGTGTCAGTATCATGACAGGAAAAACCATCTATTCCAGATATTGAATTAATGAGAAACTTGGATTCTTTTTTGATTAATCGTTGTGTTTTTGCAAGAAATTGTACATCATCGAGCGCTGCAATTCCTGCCTCTTGCGCCAACCCATTTACACTCCAAGGAATTTTTATCCTATCCAGAACTGAGACTAGGGCTTTGCTTCCCACTCCATAGCCGATGCGCAATCCTGCCAGACCAAACGACTTGGTCAGAGAACGCAAAACAAAGAGATTATCATGCTTTGGTACCAGATCTATTACGGATTGGTTTTGAGGCACGGCCAACTCCATAAAGCACTCATCAACAAAGACAATTGAGGATTTTGCCTTTGCCGACTTTATGATTTGCAGTATGATATGTTTTGGAATGAGTTTGCCAGTCGGGTTGTTTGGGTTGCACAAAAAGACCATACCATTTCTTGGAATTTTTTGCATGAATTTTTCCAGATCGGCCTGCAAGTCCATGCTGATGAAGAATTGCGGCTTTGCGCCACAAAGACATGATGCGGATTCGTATTCTGAAAATGTAGGGACTACAATCAATACTTTGGTTCTGTTAATGGTCGCCCGGCAGAAATCATAGATTATCTCAGTTGCCCCATTTCCTACTATGATATAATCAGTGGATATTTTGAGGTATTTTGCCAGTTTCTGTTTTAGCTTGGTGGAATCATGGTCCGGATAGGTGGAGACTTTGGCAAGATTTAGTGATTTTTTTACCACGCCTGGAAATCCAAGTGGATTCACGTTCGAGCTAAAGTCCAATATTTTGGGATTCGGGTTTTTAATGGAATATGGCCCGCCGTGTCCTGCCCTTAGATGAGTTTGGATGTTTTTGGCAAACTTCACGCATTAAATCTGCTCGTGAGTGGTTTAGTTGTTGCGGTTTTGGCTCTAAAGAATTATTAATTGATCGCACAAAAAATTTCCTTGATGAAGAAGCGCGTAGCAATACTTGGTGCGACTGGAGCCGTAGGGCAGGAATTCCTCTTATCGCTGGAAAACCACCCTTGGTTTGAGGTAACACAGCTAGCGGCATCTGAGAGATCGGCTGGCAAAAAATACATTGACGCAATCCGCGATCCAAACTCGGGCATTATAAAATGGCAAGTAGGTGGCGATGTTCCAAAATATGCACGCGACATGATGGTAACATCAATTGACCAAGTCAAGGTATCTGATCTGGACTTGGTGTTTTCCGCAGTGGAATCCGATGCTGCCCGAGACATAGAGACCAAATTTGCCAAGGACATCCCAGTGGTATCTACTTCTTCAGCATACAGGTATGAGGAGGACGTTCCAATTTTGATTCCAGGAATTAATGATGATCATGTAGAGCTAATAGAGGCACAAAAGAAAAACAGGAACTGGAAGGGCTATGTTTTACCCCTGCCAAACTGCACCACAACCGGCCTTGCCATAACCATGAAGCCTCTCTATGACACCTATGGCGCAAAAAAAGTAATCATGACATCAATGCAGGCAATCTCGGGCGCCGGAAGATCTCCTGGAGTATCTGCATTAGATGTCACAGATAATCTAATTCCATACATTCCAAAGGAAGAAGGAAAGGTTCGAGTAGAGACTGCCAAAATATTGGGCAAGCTAAAGGATGGTAAAATCATACCAGCAGACATTAGAGTAAGCTGTACATGCACACGAGTTCCAGTAATTGATGGCCACACAGAATCTGTATTTGTAGAGACTTCCAAGACTGCAAAACTAGATGATGTAAAGCATACCATATCAGAGTTTTCTGATCACATCAGCGTCACTGGATTGCCGTCTGCTCCAAAAGACTATTTGGTAGTGCATGAGGATCCGACACGACCACAACCAAGAATTGACAGACAAATCAATGATGGCATGACTACATCGATAGGCAGACTGGAAGAAGACACCATATTTGATAATGGCGTCAAGTACGTTTTGTTCTCACACAACAAAAAGATGGGCTCAGCAAAAGGTGCGGTTCTGCTAGCAGAGATGCTATACAAAAAAGGAAAAATTTAGAAAAATTTTATAATTTTTCTCTCATAACTTATAAAACACCAAAGGAATTTGACGAGCAGGTGTTTTAGACGGCAAAAATTGATGATCTAGACCTGACTATTCTATCTGAGCTATCTGAAGATGCGTCCATTTCCATCCCAAGGCTCTCTGAGAAAATAAAGGTCAACCCGTCAGTTGTATATTCTCGAATCAAAAGACTCACCAAGAAAAAACTGATCGAGCGATTCACCATCATTGTTAATGATAAAGAGCTTGGCTATGGAGTCAAGGCACTCACTGGCATAAACATGGACTCTAAATTTCGTGATGGAATAATAGATGAATTATTCAAAATAAAGGGTGTTCGCGAAATATCAGAGGTCACCGGCAGATTTGATATTATAGTAACAATGTATGCCCAGAACCTATCAGAAATGCACAAGCTGATATCAGAAGGAATTGGCAGAATTCAGGGAGTGCTGGCATCGGAATCCTTCATAGAGATGAAGCGCAGAACCAAGACCATGCCTTATAATCACTCGACATGAGACCATGTTACATTTAATTTCAGATTATACCTTTGCAGGAATGGTGAAATAGATGCAAAAAGCACAGGCAAGGGGAAAAATTGCCACATATTACGAGTTGACAAAGCCAAAGATCTGGTACCTTTTGGTCTTTACTGCATTTGGCGCCACAATTACTGCATCAAATGTGTATAACGTTGAGGTATCACCAGCTACCTGGGCTTTGATGCTATTTGGAGTAGCTGCTGGATCTGCAGCAGCCAACACTTTGACCAATTATCATGATAGAGACATTGACAGTATAATGGAGAGAACCAAGAGCAGGCCAATTCCATCTGGTAGAATCTCACCACCGGAAAAGGCGCGGGACTTTGGACTGGTATTAGCTGGCATATCTTTGGCGTGTGCATTTGCCACATCATATACGGCTGGATTTTGGAATGGGATATGGGCAGGCATTTTCATGACATTTGGCTTGGTAAATAATGTCGCAGTTTACTCACATGCACTAAAAAGAAGAAGCCGAACCAACATCATACTGGGGGGTCTTTGTGGTGGGGCGCCTCCATTGATTGGCCATGCTGCCGTAACACTACAAGGACTATGGGATTTAGGAATGGTAATGGGTGGTTTGGTGTTTATCTGGATTCCAATGCACATTTGGGCACTCACCTTACACTTCAAAGACGATTACAACAAGGTAAATGTTCCAATGCTTACTGCTGTACAATCTGAAAAGACATCGGCCAGAGTAATTGCAATATCCACATTGGTCATGGTTTTGTTTAGTGTGGTGCCGTTCTTTTTGACACACGAGGGAAAACCGGTTATGAGTGAGATCTATCTATACACGGCAATTGCGTCAGGTGCTTTGATGCTGATTTTATCATTCTGGGTCATTGCAAAGCCATCGGAAAAATCATCATGGGTCTTGTTCAAGTTTTCCAGCCCATACCTGGCAGTGTTGTTTATCGCATTAATGGTTGATTCTGGATTCAGATAGTACAATACAGAAATTAGTTTTCTTGGATATTTTCCAGAAATAATTGGGAGAGAAAGTTTTTGCTTGTGCGTAAAATAATTGGGAATAATTGGGAAAAGAAAAAATCAAGATTTATGATAAATTGTTAGAAAAGCTCAAAGACTCTACTTGACCTTTAGTCTCTTAAAGGCCAAGTCCAGTGCCAGCTTGTTAATTGACTGTGCCTGAGCCGAATCTGGGTTTAGCTGGTACATTTTGGCCTTGCCTACGTCTCGGCTATTTACCAAAACTCCTTGTGATTCCAGCTTTCTTATCTCGTTTAGCGCAGTCTTGAATGTAATGCCTGCGTTTTTTGCAATATCTGATATAGAGTAATCATACTTTTTAAAAACGCACAGAAAGTCCAGAATCTTTGATGTGCTGCATGGAAAGAGGTGCTCTAGTGGGCCTTCCTCTAAGGCCTTGTCTTGTATGAGTTTTGTCTTGGCTTTCATGGTGTTAATGTGGTGATTCAATTATATAACCATTTACTTGTTATTATGGAAATCATTACATAATTGATAATATAATGGAATATGCCAATTATTCTGTGAAGTATGATGATCTATCCGTTACAATACTTGCCAAGCTGGCCTTGGATGGAGTCATTGGCGGCAAGCACACATCTTCAGAGTCAATCAAGCGAGGATTCCCCTCACATCTCAAAGGCGATGTGGACAAGACCCTCAAAAAACTGGTAAGAACAAATCTCGTATTGCACCACCCTACGTCTTATGGAATACAGTATTCACTAAATCCAAGGAGACTAGATGAGATTAGAAAGATTGTTTCAGACTTTGGATGATTATTTGGACAACAGTCGTCTTAAGTCTTGGAAAATCATTTTTGGATACAATGGGTGAGAAACGCGGAATTGGTGAGCGTGGGCCTGATAAAGAAAAGCGTGAGTTTAATGTAGAAAACAAAGGTTGATTTTCTAAAAGTGCTACAGTTCGTTTTTGATAACGACTTTGCCATTTTCCTCAACAAAGATTACCGTTTGGCCATCTTCAATGTGCAAAAATCGCCTGGCATCCTCTGGAATTGTCACCTGATATCTTACTGTGACTTTGCTTGCACCAAGAATTCTAGTCATTCTGGCATGCTTACATGCTATTCACGCATTAATGTAGCCATGAATAACATGTATACATGTATCCACGTTTACCAAGAATCCTTATATTCTGTAGTGATATGAAGGCCATCAAATTGAATAACAGATTACTCATAACGTTGGTTTTTGCCTTGAGCTTATCGACATTACCCGTATTTGGTGCAGAAATCAAAATTCCTCTTGGGGCATCAAAGCAGATCTGCGAAAATACGGATAGCTGCTATTTACCATCTACAATCAACGTCAGAGCAGGTGAGATTGTCACATGGACTAACAATGACAGTGCAGCTCATACAGTAACCAGCACAAAAGATTCGTTTGATAGTAGTATAATTTCTTCTGGTAAAAGTTTTGTTTTCAAATTCCAGGAATCTGGTAAATTCGAGTATCTTTGTATTCTCCACCCTTGGGCGAGAGGAATTATCATAGTTGATGACGGTCAATCTAGTTCATCGGATCATGCAGAAAACATTGAGACAAAGAAAACAATTGCAAAATCTCAAGATGTTCCTGCTGAAAACACTCAGGAAATTGAAGCAAAAAAACAAGTAATAAAATCTCAAATTGAAACAGATACAACCGAAGCTAAATTCAAGAAACAAGCAATTTTGGATCGAATAAAGATCCCTTCATTGATATTAAAAACAGATAACACAGAATATGAAGACGGTGACAAGATCACAATTATGGGAAAAGTTTTCCCGATAATCAAGAAAAAATCAGTGACTTTGCAGCTACTCAATCCTGAAGGAGATCTAGTACTTGCACAACAAATAACACCTAACAAAAAATCAGGCATCTTTTCCCTGAAATTAGAGCCTGGAGGAGACCTCTGGGAAGAGTCTGGAACATATTCAATTGCTGCACAATACCACAAGTACAACTATCCTGCAGTGGCATCATTTGATTACATTTCAGAGTCGGAGCCAACAAGCGATATTTTTTATCTAAACATCGATTCTCAGACATTTGAGATCCCATATGAGATAGAAGGTGGAATCATACAAGACATGTCACTTGACCAAGAAACTCCAAGCCTTGATATTTCATTTGAGGCATTACATGACGGTATAATTACAATAGATATTCCTCAAAACCTTCTTGATTATGAATACGGATTTGTTATAATGATTGATAGTTCAGAAGCTGTCTTTACTGATCTAGACAATGGAAAACTAGAGATTCCTTTTGAGGATGGAAGTAACGAAATTAACATTATTAGTCTAAAGTGAGAGTTTTGATGAACAGTTTTGTTGTTTTAAATTTCTCATATTCGGGCTGTGATGTTTTTAGTTCTAGATAATGAAACAAGAAGAACTAGAAAAAAAGGTCATCGAACTGGAAGAAAAGATAGACGCAGTTACAGAGCACAGCAATGAGCTAGAAGAACAAACAAGGCAGGCCTTTTCAAAAATATTAAAACTAATGACAAGATATGCTTCGGCAAATAATGAAATCGCAGAAAGAACGGTATCAAATTTAGAAGAAGAGCTCAAATCATTTGATGAGGACGATGAGAATGCCTGAGATTGTGGGTTAGGGTTATCGAATTGATGCAAAACAGACCAGCAAATCTTGAATTCCAAGTATTTGATGGTACCAAGATTTCCGAAGACATACAGACGGATGTAAAATATCAGGACATCATCTATTACAAATGGGACAGAAAAGAGGCAATTTCAAGTGATCAGGAAAAACGTATCGACTATCAAAAAGCAGCCTCTGAGATGGAAAAACTAGACTGGAGTTTTGTTCACAATCACATCGGATTCGTCAACAAACGCAAAGCAATAACAATCCAGTTTGTTAGACTAGGAGAAAATAAATGGTATGCAGAAAACATCATCATGCAACAAGGAAGATGGACTGGATGTGTATGGCATTGCAATGCGGATAACAAAACCATTACACACATGACAAGGTTGTTTTTTGAAGAAGATCCTAAATGGTTTGATTCCTTGTCTTGGAAGTTTAAGCGGGTTCAGACATAGGTAGCCTATTCAATTTATTATAAAACAGTGATAGACCCTACTGATAATTCCTACGTTTTGCTTTAATATCAAAAATTCAAAAACTAATCAGACTGTGGAGTGGGGAGTCCTAACCGGTGCCCCAACGACCACACGTCCTATCTCGAAATTATTTGAGTGATTTTTTCAAAGTATCATTGATTACTGCAGAAAAGCTTACTGATTTTCCGGTCTTTTTTATCAGGTCTGCCTGGAGATGTCTTAGCTTTTTTTCCACATCCTCATCAATTACTATGGTGTGTCTTCTAATCATTTAGTACTGTCATACAATTATGATTATTCTACTTTGGCATCAAATACCACTTTTGGTATTTTGCACATGATTGATTAGAAATATGTGGATTGGTATGAATTTCATACTATTGGACGGAAAACGAGTCCGAATCCACATAGGCGCCATTATATTTTCCAGTGATGATGTATTTTCCCACCTGCCAATTAGAGTCAATCATTATTGGTACGGTGAACTGGCCCTTGTTGGTAAGAATTCCCTTGAGATCGTAGGTGTTGCCATCAGGCTTGGTTATGGTAAGTATGATGTAGGTTCCTGTCTTGAAGTCATCTACCTTGCCGGTAATCTTTCCCTGGGTTGATTGGTAGGACTGTTTTGCAAATGTTGGTGCACTTATTTGGACCACGCCTAGGCTGGCGGGCTCGGGCTCTGATGGAATGTCATCTGGGATGGCAGAAGTGATGGTTGGGGCATTGGATTCCTCCTGGAATTCTATTTTGATGTTCATTATCCCGTTTTGTATCAAATACTGTAGTCCTGCAACAAAGTCGGCATCTGAGATGGTTCCCTGAGACCACCACTTTGCGTTGTTTTTGACCCAATACGGTATTGGCTGCGAGTTTGCCTGGCCTGGCGCGGTTTGCGGAATTGTAATGATGTCATTTTCAATCATGTATTTTATTCCTGTAAGAAACTCTTGATCATTTATGGTACCATCTGACCACCATTTTCCTAGATCTTTTACCCAGTCAGGAATTGAGATCTGCTTTGGTGGTATGATTGGTTTTGGTGTTGGTTTTGGTGCCGGAGTGGTGCTTGAGATCTCCTTTCCAAATACATAGAGCCAGACTATGCCGTTTTTTGATTTGTCATTTAGTACACCATTGATGAGAATGTCATTTTTTTGTGATGTAATTTTGATGTCTGCAATATTATATGAGCGGGCAGAGATGTTTATTCCGGACTTTACATATTCTGGATAGTCATATAGCGAGCCAACTTTTTTTGAGAACGTGCCTGCACTTGTTTGGTCTGGTGTAATGGTTTCTACCTTGAAAAATCCGCCCTCGTCCTCGATTAGCTTTTTGGCAAACTCGGTTTGCAGTGGCGTTATTATAAGATGGTCTGCATCGGTACTGGAATAATCCAGGTCCTGCTGGATTGGAGTATTGCAGATATAGTCTTGCCAGGACTGGGATGTTTTTATTGTATCAATCATCAATTGACCGTGCAACAACTCGTGATAGTACACCACCAGGTCCTCAATTTGCTTGATTGCAGGATCCTTTTCGGCGCTTTGTGCCAAGGCTGCAGAATTTAGCATCAGCTCGTTGTTGCAGTTTATGGTCATTTTTCCGTTTGATACCGTTATGGAGCACTTCCAAACATAGATGCCACCAGTGATTGCACCACCAGAGTGGGCAATGGAGGGATCAAATTTTGCCAGTCTTGTCTGGACGGTGGCATTTATTGATTGGTAGGTTTCGCCTTGGTCACAGGGAAAATAGTATGTTACTGGCGATGAAAATGAATTGGTTGTATCTGTGACGTCTTTTTTTGGAATGGATAGTTTTTCAAATTCTGATTTTAGTTTGTCAAAGAGGGCCTGCTCTTGTGATGTGGGCTCGACATATGCGGCAAAGGCAACAGGAATCACAGTAAAAAGGGCAAAGATTGCAATGATTCCTATTCTCAATTCAGATGTTCTTTTATGATTTGTTACTTAAGACTTGGGTTGCATTGTACAGTGAATTATTCCACGTAATGGTGGTGAATCAGCTGGTCATAGAATCGGACAGACTTGATGTTGACAAACTCCAGCATTCCGTATTTTGATAGCTCCCTGCCATAGCCGCTCTGCTTTATTCCGCCAAATGGAACTCGTGGATCAGAGATTACGACATTGTTCACTGTGACAATGCCAGACTCTATTTGCTTTGAGAGCGTTTCTGCTTTTTTTAGATTATCAGTCCAAATGCTTGCGCCAAGGCCATACTCGGAATCATTTGCCAGCCTAATTGCTTCCTTTTCATCATCAAATATTGTGATTGGTGCAACAGGCCCAAAGGTCTCCTCATTTGAAATTCTCATGTCTGGTGTCAGTCCTGTAAGAATCGTAGGCTTGTAAAAATAGCCCTTGTTTCCAATTTGTGCTCCACCGGTTAGGATTTGGGCTCCCTTCTTTTTTGCATCTTCTACCATTGATGAGATGTTTTCCAGTGCTTCCTTGTTTACAAGCGGTCCAATGTCGGTCTCTATTACCATTGGATCGCCTACTTGCAGGCGCTCGGTATTGTGGATGAATCTTTCAGTGAATTCTTTAGCTAGCTTTCTTGAGACAAAGAATCTCTTTGATGCGACACAACTTTGGCCGCAGTTGATGAATCTACCCTTTACTGCACCATTTGCTGCCTTTTCCACATTAGCATCTTCTAAAACTATGAATGGATCGCTTCCGCCCAATTCCAGGACGCATTTTTTTAGCAACATTGCAGACTTTTGGCCGACCATTGCACCCACTCTTGTGCTGCCGGTAAATGTTACTGCGTTGACGTCTGCCTCAATTAGGTGATTTGCAGATTCCGATCCTCCAACCAACGTTTGGAAAACTCCATCTGGGACGCCAGACTCTTTGCAGGCCTTTTCGATTTCGATTCCGGACTGCATTGTTACACTTGATGGCTTCATGACTATGGTGTTTCCTGCAATGAGGCTTGGGGCTGCAAATCTTAGAGCTTGCCAGTATGGAAAATTCCATGGCATAATAGATCCTATGATTCCAAGTGGCTCAAATGTGACAAAGCTTTTTCGCGCATCGGTGTTTAGTATTTCATCAGACAACAGAGTTCCGCCATTATCTGCATAGAATTCGAGTGCCCAGGCACACTTTTCAACCTCGGAGATTGCCTCCTTTAGGACCTTGCCCATTTCCTTTGTGGCAACCTCTGCAAGCATTATCTTGTTTTTGCGCAAATAATCCGTTAGATGGTACAGAGCAGCTCGTCTTGTCTCCAAGTCTCCTTTCCAGCTGGAAAATGCAATCCTTGACTTTGATACTTGGTCCCTTACTTGGTCCCTCGACATTGACTCAAAAGTAGAGATTGGCTCACCTGTCGCAGGATTGATTGTGGTGATGGTTTTGTTACTCATTTTTGTGTGGCTTTGTATCTCCTAGACCTTGGTTTTATTGATAAAGAACAAGCTATTGGTTGCATCATCGACTATTTGCTTGTCAATGTTTTGGACTTTTTTGGCAATCTGTGCAATTCTGTCCGGACTCAGGTCCTTGTCTACTGTAAGATAGACAGTAATCATTGGAAGGTAAAGAATCAGTTGCTGCATTTTTTCTCTGACAATGTGAATGTATTGCGTCAGACCATATGCTTGGTTAAAGTGCTCTCGTCTGCTTCGTCTCAGACCGACTTGGTAGTAAAACATCATTCTGTCCTTGTCTGGCTCGTATGGCTCTGATGATAATGATGATTGGTCAATTAGGACGTGGCCTTCCAGATCAATTAATCCTAGATGAACTATTTGTGAATCTGTTTTGAATATCTCGCTTGCAAGTCGTCTTATTTCTTGAGATACCATTTAGCACACCTCAGAATGGCTAATCAGAAATTGGTTGTATTTACCATTCATTGGTATTATAAACCAACACGCACATAATAAAGATATTGGTAATTGTCGGCGCAAAAACGCTAAGAAATGATCTGGATTATCTTTTTTGGTATAACCCCAAAATCAACATCGGATTCAGAGACTACAAACAAAACATGCTTGTCGATTGGGAAGCTCATCTCAAGAACCTTGTCTCGTAGAGCCATTGCGAATTTGACCTTTCCTAGCTGTGTATCAAAGTCTTGGCGCATCTTGACTCGCAAGACCAGCTCCATGAAGAGCATCTCATCGTCCTTTGCGCTGGAAAAGGTAGTCAGTCCGCTTTTCATGCCGCCCTCAATTAGTCTGCCGCGCTCATTGATTATTCCAGCAAAGCGGATTTTGGGATCAAGTTTGTGAATTTGATCGCAGATACTTTGATAGTTGCGAGCCTCACTCAACGATATGATGTATGACAAGTAGATGAAAAGACTATCGATTTTGCAGAACCAGTTTTTGTCATTGTATGGTATTGGTTGGTATGACTAGTGATTACGCAATGCTTTTCAATCAGTATGATTGGATAATAGGTCTTCTTCATATGTCATGGATATATGCAGTGAGTATTTTGTGTATTTTCCAACTTGCAGGACATCAAAACTATGGGTGTGAGAAATAATGGCAATGACTTGTAATGGAATTTGTCATAGATACAAGGCTGCAAAACAGATTGGCAAGAGTCGGTATCTTTTGGGACAAAAAAGGTGCAATGGGTGTGAGATATTCATCAGGTGGGATGGCCTTTGGTGCCCATGCTGTAATTACAAGCTCAGATCAAGGCCCCGTGTGAGCCAATACAAAGCAAGATATCTGGAGCAGACAGTAAAGCGAAAAGCCCTGAAAAACATCATTGTTTAGACCCAGGCACAAAAATTACGAACGAGTTTGATTGGGATTGGTGCTGGTTACCATTCATTACCAAATAAAACCAAATGTTTATATACCATTCATTGGTTGTAATAACCAATGGATGGAAAGAAATACCAAGACTCCAAAAGAGCCCAAGTACAATTTCCTCCACAACAAAAGGTGCAAAACAAAATGACAACAAACGAAACAACAAAAGACGTGTTTTCAGTATACACCAAGAGCTTTGACAAGCTAAAGAGCGCATTGGACAAATCAGCAGCACAATCACTACAGTCATACACAAGCCTAAACCAAGAACTAGTAACTTCTTGGACTAACTTTGTGCACACTGCAGTAACAATCCAGCAAAGCGTTGCCAACAAAATTGGCATCAACTATTCTTTGCCAGAACAAACAATCACTGCTGTTTCTGATGCAACCGAGGCAATCGTAAAGGCAGTCGAGACAAACAACAAAGTAGTCCAAACTGCATTTGATGCAACAATCCAAAACGTAAAGACAATCAACCAAAACGCATCAGCATTTGCCGAGCTAAACCAAAACGTCATCAACTCTTGGCTCAGTGCCTGGAAACCACGAAACTAAATATTCTCTTTTTTCCTTTTTTTTATCCAAACTCTGAATATCGTATTATAATTTGTAAGAATTTCATTATTATTGTATAAAAAGATCAGAAATCACAAAATATGGTTTAAGAAATTCTACCACAGATGCACCACATCAAGACCAAACCAGATAATACTTTGATCATATCATGGAATGATGGCATTGTAGCTGTCGCCAAGATACTACTCGTTTTTGGCCTTAAGCTAGGGTGCCGGATTTTTTACTAGGAAAAAATACACTATGGCTTGTTTTGCCTTTGCATCTTGTCTAGGGCTTCCTTTGATTTTGTTTCTGCGTCTTTGGCAAAGTTTTGCCATATGTTTTGCCAGTGATCGAAAAACGCCTTGAATGATGCGAATCCTGACTCTTTCCACATGTCTTCCCACGCTTTCTGGGACCATTGGTACGGGTTTTGCTCAAAGTTCTTTGAGAGGTTTTGCCAGATCTCGTTGTATTTTTTCATCTCATCAAAGTTTGAGGACTTCATTGCTTGCTCAAAGCCTTGAATGTAGAGCTTGAATGCGCTTGCTGCCTGCTCTTGCATTGTTTGAAATGATTTGGTCCAAGCTTCAGTTGCCTTGGAATATGCGTCTAGGAAATCGTTGCCTTTTGGTTTGTTTGATTCCATGGTTTAGTATGGAATTAATTGCACAAATAGTTGTTGATTATTGCTCTAGCTGCTTTAGGGCTTTGGTGCTGAGTGTTTGCTTGATGGTTCGAGGCTTGCCGTCAATGAATACATCCCCACAACAATACTTCATGGAGAATTCTGCCATCTGGATTAGGATTGGTGCCAGTGCATGGCCTTTTTCGGTCATGGTGTACTCTACTCGTGGTGGGGTCTCGGGATAGATCTTGCGTGAAATGAGGGCATCTTTTTCCATTTCTCTAAGCCGGACTGAAAGTGTTTTTGGGTTGATTCCCTCAATAGAGTCCAGAAACTGGTTGAATCTGCTTTGCTTGAACATTAGCATGTTACGTATGATATGCATGGTGAATTTTTTTCCCATCAGCTTTAATGTGGTATCCACTGGGCAGGCCTTGATGTCGCAGCAGCTTGGGTTTAGAAATTCTTTGTAATCTTGTTGCAACTTACCATTTCCTCACTTACTGTTGTATTGGGAACTTTCTATGTTAAATACTTACCTTTCTATAGTAACTACAAGGAAGTAACAAACTATGGAATGTACAGCGGAATCATGTAAAATGGAAGGCATAGAATCTTGCGCTTGTGGCTCAAGCAAGCCATACGAGCAATGTTGTGGATGCGAAACAATGGATCCTATACAACATGCTATGATGGCCTGGCACAAGGCATTCTTTGCTGCGCATCATGATGCAATGGCTGAAAGAATGAGAAAGAGAATAGAGTCCTCATACGGCCCAACCATGGACAAGGCAGCTGATGCTGTCTTTGAGGCAGTTGGAAAAGTATGGAGCTCCATGCTAACTCAATCTGAGGCAAAAAAAGAGGTTGCATCAAAGTTGCAGAAAATATTTTCTGAAACAAATAGGAGATAGTGGAGCAATCCCCAATGCACTATCTCTTATTTTCTTTTTTTTAAAGAGTAGAACGTCACTGGCAGACTGCATGCCAATAGCAATTTGTAGACCAAGCTTCCATGAAGCATGCCAGTGACTTTGGTTACGGGTTTTGGTAAAACATTGATGTTTTACATTTTGTCTGTGTGGTAAAATGTATTAAAATTGGCCGAAGGTTTTCTGGTGTTGTTCTAGGAATGTAAAACCGTTCTTCTCCCCATCTAATGACGTAATTCAGTCACATTACAGATTGATGGATTGTTCCCATACTTTTCTTAGATTTGGATCATCTGAAAATATCCAAACAATAGCACGATCTTTTGTGAAAATTATCTTGTTCGACTTTTCTAGATAGCCCAGAATTCTGTTAAATGTCTGAGTCTGTATCGTTTTTGGCAATGCTCTTTGTAGTGCACTTTTTGATGGAAACTCATGATGTTCTTTTAGGACGTCTTCTACCATTTCGATACTTGCCAGACGAGGATCATGTCCTTTATTTTCAGAGACTGTTCTACTAGCCATGCTACATTATAGTACAATCTGGTATATAACATATTTGTACTATTGATTACCAGCAATATCAATTCTTGTAGCCAAAACGCGCATTGTACTTTTTGTGGTCTAGCGCCTCCAGCACGAGAATTCCGATTCCAACATCATCAAAGGAATGTATAGCATACATTAATCGCCAATAATCCACAAGCTCGATTCTAAACAGCGTCTTAATTTTGAATTTTTTTATGTAATAGTCTGGAATCTTGTTACGCTCTATGTGATCACCTCTAGTAGGTTCTTGTTTGAGTAGATCTATAGTGTCAGTAATGGATTTGTGTAATTTGCTACTAGTGTTCAAGCTTGTGTAAAATGGAACAAAGTCATCTTTTGTTCCTCTGATCTTCAATGGTTTGTTAAATTTCATTTCTTCAAACGCAAATGATGTTAGTGATATTAAATTATGATGTTCAAATCATCTCATAATACTCAGTGATACGCAGGTTCACATGATATCAGACACGAGCCTGATAAGAGATCCTCCCGCGTACCAGGTTCTAGCATACGCGATTCTGCAATTAAAGGAACACTACTAAATTATACGAACAAGTTGTGTTTTGAGCCTAGATTTTTATGATTTTATTCACATCGGATATTGTTATGATTCCTTTTGATGTGGAATTTGCATTCTTTTTGATTGCATCAATTACTTTCTCAACTTGATCGTCTTCCACTATAGTTACAATGCAATCAATTAGGTTATAGAATTGTTCTTCTAGCTTTGTTCCTCGTGTTGTGTGTATTTTTTCTCTTTCTGCAGGCCCTCTCCCTCGTGCGTAAAACACAGTAAGACCGCCAACTCCAGCGTTTTCTACTGCCTCAACTACACTCTCTAGCTTGCCAAACTGGAAAAATGCCTCAACTCGTTTCATTAAAACAAGGCAGGTAGTCCAGAATTTAATGTCATAGATCGATTTTCAAACGTGATAATTTTGGATTATCGATTTTTGCCAAACGCACCCTGATGATCTGTTAGGCAACACTTGCATTCTTTTAGGTAGCACTCAGATTGCGTTTCGTGCCCGCATGAGCCGCAATCACATGGTTTGTAGTTTGCCATCGTACCACAAATGAATTCATTGTTTTTAATACAATAGGTAGCAACCCAGCTTTGATTTTCAGACAAGGAAATTATGTTGCGATTTTTTATAGACAGATAAAAGAATGAACACATTGAGTACCGCAAAGGATCTAATGAAGGATCCAATCACTGTGAGTAAAGATGCAAATGTTGCAGAAGCGCTAAGAAAAATAGTAAACAAAGACATTAGCCGCATCATAATAACTGATAATGATGAGCCAGTAGGGCTCGTAACTGAGCGAGACATTGGTCTGTTTCTTCTAACAGAGCAGACCGACAGAAAAATTGACGAAATTCCGATTACTGAAATCATGAACCGACTTGTAACAGTAAATCATTCTGCTAGTATTGAGGATTGTGTCCAGATTATGGTAGATCGGGAGATTGGCTCACTTGGAGTAAATTTTGATGGTAAAACAAAGGGGATCATAACAAGGACAGACCTCACCAAGTACTATATCACAAATTTTGTAGGCGAAAAGCGTGTAGGCGACGTAATGACAATATCATTTGTGTCATGTTATGACGATGATCCGCTGTATGATGTATTATCCAAGATGATCAGCCAGCGCGTATCAAGGATTATTGTAAAGGATCATGGCGACAAGCCAGTCGGAGTATTGTCATTTAGGGATCTGTTCAGACTAACGATGGTTCTCGGCAAAGAAGAAGAAATAGTGGACAATTCGTCTGGTATTTCTGTTTTGTTTTCAAGAAAAGGCCTCATCTCAAAGACGGGCTTTGGTGGAACTGCCCAGGCCAAAGAGGCAATGACGGTTAACATGATAACAGTAGAGCATGATGACGACTTGGTCATGGCATGCACTTCACTTGTAGAAAACGACATTAATGGAGCTGCAGTCTTGGTCAACAACAAACTAACTGGAGTTCTTAGCAAAACAGACGTGGTCAGGGCAATAGCGGCAATTTCTAAAAAGAAAAAAGACACTATCTAAGACTATTTCGCTGGATTCATTATCACATAATAGATAACAGGACCTACAAAAATAGCAGTCAACCCTATTCCAGAGATTATCCAAGTTAGCTTTTTTCTATCCATCATGTTTTTTCTGCACCTCTTCGTCTAGCTTGAATTCTTCCTCATCAGCATATGCCTGCTCAGCATGCTCACCAATGTCGAGTCCTATCTCTTCGACTTCCTTTGAGACCCGTATTCCAATTAGGAACTTTATGACCTTGAGTATAGCAAACGTTCCACCAAATCCTAATGCACCTGCGACTGCAACACCTATTCCTTGGGTCACAATCTGCATTGGGTTGCCAAAGAGCAAGCCGTCTGGACCACCTGGATTTATTGCAGAAGATGCAAAGATTCCAATTGCTAGCGATCCAATGATTCCTGCAATTCCGTGGACAGAGCTTACATCTAGTGCGTCATCAATTTTCAATCTGTCCTTGATTAGCAAAACTCCACAGTATGATGCAAGACCGATTGCAATTCCGATGATAAAGGAATGTTCTACGCTAACATAGCCAGATGCTGGTGTGATCCCTGCAAGTCCCGCAATGGCTCCATTGATTGCAGCTATAACACTTGGCTTGCCGGTTCTCATCCAAGACAGTCCAACCCAGATCAGAGCAGAAATTGATGATGCCATGTGAGTGACAATCACGGTATTTCCTGCTACGCCGCCAGATGATAATGCACTTCCTGCATTGAATCCGAACCAACCTAACCATAACAGTGATGAGCCTAAAACCGCGATTGGGATGCTGTGTGGCACCATTATTGCAGGACCATAGTTTCTTCGCTTTCCTAGAACAATGGCTGCAGCTAGTGCACCCATTCCGACACTTGTGTGAATTACAATACCGCCTGCAAAGTCAAATACTCCAAGATCTCCAAGCCACCCACCTCCCCAAATCCAGTGGGTCAGTGGATAATAGATCAGAGCAGACCAAGCTACGATAAATATGATAAATGATGAGAACTTCATCCTCTCGGCAATTACGCCAGTCAAGAGCAATGGAGTAATTGCTGCAAACATTAGCTGGAATTTAGCAAACAGGACTCCAGGAATAGTTGGTGCAAATGGCAGCGAGTCATCCCATGGGACTCCCTTTAGGAAAACATAGTCCATGTTGCCAACTATTCCAGCAGTGTCTGGTCCAAACACCAAGCTAAATCCAAATACAAACCACATCACACTGAGGAGCGCCAATCCAAAGAAAATCTGCATGAAAATCGAAACAGTATTTTTTCTGCGTAATAGACCAGCCTCAAAAAGACCTAGTGCTGGGATCATCAACAATACCAAACTGCCAGCAATCAGAATCCACGCTGTGTCACCAGAGTCTATTGGCACAGTGCTTTCGAATCAAATTTAGTAATATAATTGTGCGTTCATTTTCAATTTTGATAATCATTTGATTATCGGATGTTGCATCAATGAGATTCAAAAAAAGATATTTTACTGTGTGATGGATTTGAAAAACACTTGATACGAATCGAAGTCATTTTGCCAAAAAATGAGGTAATGGCAGTAAGTGAAGGCCTAAAGCAGATCAATGTTGGCGGCCTGACCGTCTCAAAAAAACGTGGGCGTGGAAAGAATCCAGGCCCTGAAATCCACGCATCAAAAGGAACCGAAGTGTTCATTCCCCAGTTCTCAGACAAGTACGTTCTGGAGATAATCATACCAGAAAATATGGAAGAAAAAGCAATTCAAATAATAAAACAAAATGCAACAATAGGCAAGATCTTTGTGCATCCTGTCCTTCGCACCTATGATATCAAGACAGGCGCTGAGGGCGAAAAGGCAATCTAGAATTTGCCGACTAGTGCCTTCCAGCAGGACAGATGATACCAGTTTTCTCGATATAGTGTTGCATCCAGATCAGATAGACTGGTTTGTTCTTTGCATCTTTGACATGTGACTAGTGTCTGTTTGTTAGATTTGTCCAATGACATGAAAGTTGTTTTTCAGATTTGATTTAAAACCAATTGTTTGTGTTTTTTAAAAACATGTTCCGCAAATGTGATTACTATTTTGTGGAACTGGTGGGCTTTTTTACGGTTTTTGTTGTGGTCTTTTTCTTTGTGTCCTTCTTTTTGGTATCTTTCTTTTTTGTATCTTTTTTCTTGGTGTCTTTTTTGTCTGTCTTTTTGTCTTTATCGGATTTGGTGTCAGGTTTGGTGTCAGATTTAGTATCGGGTTTGGTGTCAGATTTAGTATCGGGTTTGGTGTCAGATTTAGTATCGGGTTTGGTGTCAGATTTAGTATCGGGTTTGGTGTCAGATTTAGTATCGGGTTTGGTGTCAGGAGAAACATCAGAGATGTTGAACTTTAGGCTAGCCGGAACATATGGATCAAAGTCAACCAGTCCTCGCCCTATCAGATACATCTGGAGTGTATAAGCTCCCTTGGATGGGATCGTGATTAGTCTTGAATCAGCTCCGCTTGGTACTGGTATTCCAAGAATGTCGCCATTTTTGCCAGTATTTACGATGAACTCTTTTCCTTTATAGTCCTGTACGCTGTATGCATATCTGATGTCTTTTGCTAGAGCACCAGATGAATCAAAGAATGCCATGGTAAATGAGACATCCTTGCTTGATCCATATCTCGGATCATACGATATGGTTGCCTTGTAGCCGTTTGAGAATTTTACATCAGTAGATTTGAGGACTGCACTTGCATCAGGCATTATTTGCACAACCATTGTATGCTTGTCGGTTACCTTTTTGGCAAGCATTTTGAGCTCTTCTCCAGTAATCACAAAATGAAGCACGTTTGTGTCCTTGTTTGAATATGTGTCAAGACTTAGATCTTTTGAAAATATCGGAATGCCATTAACAGTTCCCTTGAAGCTGTTTACATTCTGGAAGTTAGCAAAGGATTTCGGGATTTCAATGTCAGTTCGTATCATTGGAGTGTGTTGAGCATGCTCCCAATGGAATGGCATCTCAAATGATATTGTATTGGTCGATTCTGTAAACTGGAAGTTTGTTATCTCATCTTGGAAGGTTCTGACAGTGACTGGCGTCTTGCCAGTGGTTGTTGCCAGTGAGAGTTGTTGTTCTTGAGCGATGTTTATTGTAGTTTCAAATTCAATGTCTTCTGTGGTTTGGGTTTTTGGATTTGTTGCACCAATTATTGCTACTTTTACTGTGTATGGTCCCGGCTTGTCAAAGACTGGACCTTTCATTATTGGTGTGCTGGTAGCTGATGATGTTAGTGCACTTGGAACTATGGGATCCTTATCGCCCTCATATTTTGTGCAACGCCAGACCTCTTTTTCTGCACAACCAGATTTTGGCTGGATTTTTACTGTCAGCTCGCCATCGCTGTCATAAAACATCTGGGCTGCAAGCAAGGTCTCGCCGGAAAGAATCTGGACTCGATATGTGACTTTTTCTATGTTGGTATTGGACTTTGAATCAAAGAATCTAACGTTTAGCTTGGCAGTGGAGTCTTTTGATGGGTTGAAATCAGCAGGATCTAGTGCTGCGGAAATTGTAACCTGCTTGTCCCCAAAGCTCACTGGAGGGGCTGCAGAGCCACCATGGTGTTGTGCATATGCCAGGTTGACCGAAAGCAAGACAGCAAAAAATGCTGCAAAAATTAATAATTTTATCAAGTGATCATCTGAGCTTTGAGGCAATATTAAAAATTAATTCATCATTTATCCTAGGATTATCCAATTTCTCAGAGATGATAATCAGACTAGGCATTAAAACTTGGAATTTCTCAATTGATTCATGATTGCAGACAGGATGCTAAGGGATCTCATACCAACGACGCTTACTGCAGTTCCTGGCGTTAGCATACAGAAGCAGGCAAAAATAGAGGAGGCAATCGGTCTTTTGATTCCATATCTAGAGTCCATGGCAGACTCACTTATTGTAACAGGAGACAAGAACGAGCCAATTGGTGTTGTCGGTGGGCGAGAGATTGTGGAAAAAATACTGGCAAATCCATCCAGAAGCATATTTGAGGACGTAATTGAAAAAATAATGTCTAATATCGTAACTCGGGTTTCCGGCACGAGTACTGTTCGCGACACCGTACAAGACTGGAAAAACACAGGTAGGGCATTTTCTATAATTCCAAACGCAATTGGTGGCTTTTCTGTTATTTCTGCTAGAAAAATGCTTGAGGTTGGAAAAATATCGATGACTGACATGAGAATATCGGAGCTGCCAAAAAAGAAAATTCACACATTTAGCACAAACTCTACAATAAATGAGGTCATCAATGCAATGCTCAAAAACAAAACCCGCAAAATTCTTCTAGAAAATACAAACCAGTTCATCAGTGACAGAATAATAATAGAAAAAATTGCGTCAGATCTGAACTATCTAAAAAACACAAACAACTTTTTGGAAATGCCAGTGACTGGATTCGGATTAGAATATGCAAAGGTCATAACAAAAGACATCATGGTAAACGAGCTTGCAAGCATTATGTTTGGAATGCAGCACCCCTATGCAGTCTTTCGTGATCAGGTGATCAGCCCATGGGATATCTGTCTGGCTCTGCTTTCAGAGCGAATGCAGGAATACGACTAGATTTTTTCCTTAGTTTTTGTGCCAGGATCACACCAGATGATACAACAATCAAGGCTAGAACGCCTGATGGGAACTCTGGAATCACTCGTGTTCCAACAATTTCTACCTGTGTCGTGTCTTTGGGTAGAACAAAGATCATCGTGCTTTTGTTATTCTGGGATGAGGATTCGTATCCTTTTTCTTTTCCATCTATGAGCAAAGTCAGTCGTTTCCCTTCGCCGAATACAAGCTCCTGTGAGAATCTTACTGACATTATATCTTCCTGGTTTACATTATCAAGTGAAATTACCAGTGATTTTCTGTCCTGATTTACATCAATAGATGTAATCTGTGCAATGTGATCCTCGTCTGAGCTTTCACCCTCCCCAACGGTACTAAATCGATAGAATATTGTAAAATCGGTATTATCCACATTGATTTGGTATTTTTTCATCATGATTTCTGCAATGTCCGCATACTGGACTGGCTGAATAGAATCTGCAAACGCAAATCCTGGAAACAAAACAACTCCAAATATCAAAAACAGGATTAATTGCATTTTAGAATCGTCTGGTATCGCCTTCCAATAATCCAGACCCATCATGGATTCGGTCAATGTGTTTTGAGAGGTCTTCTTTGGAAGGAAACTTGGATTCGCAGTAAGGACATGTGTATTGTTTTCCCATCATTACTGATCCTTGATTTAGTTATTTGAAAGAGCTAGTCAATTATCAAAATAGAAAAAGAACTTAATCTCATTTGTGATAATTTTGTGTTTGCTTTAATTACATTCAGTCTCGGTATTACTCCGTGATCAAGCCAAAGTATCAGAGAATTCTTGTTGCGTTGGACGGCTCCAAGAATTCTATTCGCGGACTGAATAATGCGATTTATCTGGCAAGGCAATGCCAAGCAACAATAACTGGAATCTATGTAATTCCAAGGCCTCCGCATCCAGCGTTTAGATCACCTAGATATCCAGAAAAACCACGCCTAAGAGGCGCCCAAAATCTGATGGATTTTGCAAAAAGACACTCGGCACAAAATGGAATCATCTTTGAGCAAAAAATAGTGTTTGGCGATACCAGTAGTACGATTGTAAAATTTGCCAAGAATAAGAGATTTGATCTTATTGTGATTGGTGCTAGAGGGATAAGTGCAGTGAAGGAAGTCTTCTTTGGAAGCGTATCAAACTATGTGTTGCATAAATCATCCATACCAGTGCTAGTAGTAAAATAAGAAAAAGAGTTAGCTCTTAAGAGCTTGACCGTTGTTTTGGTTTAGCTTTGATGTCGGGATTATTCTATAACCACCACACTCAAACTCAAAGACATCTGCATAGACAAACTTGGTTTTGCCCGAAAATGTCTCATCATTATCATGCAAGGTAGTAACAAAATAGTCAGTTATGCGACAATCCGTATAGGCAAGTTTTCGTAGTATCTTCGCATTGTGAGCCACAGAAATATCTACATCAAACTCATCATAATCAGAGTCGTGCGCCATTCCGCGTCGCTCATAGCTCATCTCTGCAGTCTTGTATAGAATTTCCTTGTCGGCACCTACACCACCCCATAGCTGAAACGTTGGAGTCTGTCCCCACTTGTAGCCAGAGTTTTGCGTAAACACTTTGAAAGAATTTACGTCCTCGTTGCCTTCTGAAAACTTGAAAGTGGTTCGAATGCTCAGATCGCCCACACTGTCACTATCGGCATAAGCGTTTGTTGTTGCAAAGACTGCCGTGACTAGAGCCGCAGCTAGTATCGAATAGTTCAGAATCATTGTAGGTGTGGAGTCATAAACAAAAAGATAAGCAGTATGAATGCACTGCACTCAGTTTGATTTTGACCAATTAATACGATATGCAGTTATGATCATCGGCTCGGATTTTCCCCATTCACCTTTTGTGTGGCCCGAATTTTGCTCAGAAATTGTTCCCCACTGGAATTTTGGGAATTTTGTCTCAATCATGCCTAGGTTTGGGCATTTTTTCACATAAGCAGTGTGATTGCACTGCAATGCAATGCAGTCCTACTGGATATATCAAATTTTGATCACCATCATACCATGCAAGTTCAGCTCGAAGGAAGAAAAATTGATGACGAACGAAAAGGCGTCATCTTGGGTATCATGTCTGACAAGTATTGTCGGGCAATAATTGAGGCCACCATAACTGCACCAAAGGCAGCAATTGAGATCTCAGCAGAGTGCAAGATCCCAATAAGCACAGTATACAGAAGGCTGCAGATCTTACACGACAACAAGCTACTTGCCATTTCCGGCTCGATAACACAAGAGGGCAAAAAGCACTTTTTGTATAAGAGCAAGGTAAAGGCAATGTCGTCAACATTCAACGGTGGCAACCTAGAAGTCGAGATCGTTCCTAATCTATCCAATTAGGGGCTAATTTCCAATTTTTGAAATTCAGCCTTGATAATCAAAATTCGTTTTAAATCATTTGTTAGGTATGACTAGTCATGGATGAAAAGCTGTACTCATCGCCAGTGTTTACTTTGGCCGAAAACGACTCGATCCATGATGCCTTGGTTTTGATGAAGACCAATTTTGTAAAGCGAGTCGTAATTACAAAAGACAAAAAACCAATAGGAATAGTAACAGAACGCAACATTAACGCATTCTTGGAACAAGACACAACATCTAGAGCACTAGACGAAATAAGATTAAAGGAAATAATGAAAACAAATGTCATAACAATTGATGGAGGTCAACAGGATCATCTGGCACAGTGCGCAACAAGGATGGACACCTTCAAGATCGGCTCGATTGTTGTAGTTGATGAAAAAGGTGAAGTCATAGGCATCACCACCCAGACAGACATCAATCGTCACTATGCCAAACTATACCCAGGGAAATACAGGGTCCGAGACTACATGACAGATGAGGTGATAAGCTGCCGAGAATCCGATTCGCTCGGATTTGCACTCGATATAATAAACAACAACAAGACATCACGCCTTGTTGTAACAGACAACAAGGGCAATGTCAAGGGAATAATCACAACAAATGATTTTCTAAAGCACAGTGAATATTTCAAAAAGGCAATTGCAAAGATTCGTGATTATCTACTGCCAAAGGGAACATCCGAGGACAAAAAGGTTGGCGAGATGATCAAATATGAGGTTCTTATCGTAGAGCCAGATGACGATTTGGCAACAGCCGCTGATCTAATGACAAAAAACAATGTCAGTGGCGTACCAGTAATTGTACTAAAAAACAACAAGCTTGCTGGAATTGTAACCAAGGCAGATATCGTACGGGCATTTAGTCAAGTGCTCACACACGCAAGTCTGCTTGAAAAATACAAGACATTCCGCTAGACTATTTAGTGAGAATTGTAGTATAGATCCAAGTTGGAAACTACAATCCCAAGAAGAAAGCCCCATCCACCAAAAAAAGAAACCACTCGTAGTATCACGTACAGACTTCCAGCTAAAGTAGTCGAAGAGCTAGAAACAGAAGCCATGCAAAAAAACATCTCGCACAATGTTTTGGTAAAGCAAATTTTGGAAAAATATCTGGCCTGGGACAGATTTGCAGACAAAATCGGCATAATTCCAATCCCTAAAAGCATCCTAGAAGAGCTTGGTAAGGAGATGTCGGGTGCTGACATCAACAGAATAATCAGTGTCATTGTTCCGCTAATCAAAGAATCGGTATTATTCATGAAAGGTTCCTATGATCTCAAGCGCTGCATAGAAACCTTGGAAGACTACATGCGTGCCTCAGGCATGAAGTCAGACCACCGGATCGAGGGAGCATTGCACCATTTCATAGTACAGCACGAACTGGGCCTGAAATGGTCGTTTTTCACAGAGCAACTATTCAAGGAAATATTTCACGAGTTTTTGCCAAACAAGTCACTAAAAATCCAGACTACTGAAAAAACAGTGATTGCATCAATTGAGCTTGGATCGGATTTCTCAGAGCACGATTATTAGATGATCATTTAGTTCGAGTTTTGCTTGTATCTTAAGAAATAGATCTAATGCTCAGCTTGTATCGCTTCTTTGCCCGCTTTGACAATAATCGCATCAGTCTTCCAGATATCTCATCAAAGATCTTGCTGAGATCATATCCACTCCTTGAGAACATGTACCTTTGATGTGGCGTGATTATTGTGGTGGAGACCTCAAAGTTGTATCTGCTGCCGGTTCCGTGGTTTTTCTTCACATAGACTTTGGCCTCTTGGATGTCAGGATAGACTCGCTGTATCTTATCAAGTATCTTTGTGAATTTCTCCCCGATTATTCCGGCATTGTCGTCTTTTGGCATTCCGACGATAAACAACGGAACCTTGCTCTTTACTTTGGTGCCAAGCAGATTGAGTATGTCCCTGTATGTTATGATCCCCTGCAGATTATCCCACAATGAGACAAGACAGAACGTAGTGTCTGCATGAAGCATCTCGTCTAGGATGTAATTCAGATCATCAAGTGGTGCACAGCTTGCCATTCTGTTTGTGCCAAGGTTTCCAACGGATGATTCCAGTCGATTGAGCTTGCCCGATCTAATATCGCCCCTTCCCATGCTCTCTGACGGGATTATTGTATGCAACATGTGATTTGAGGTCAGAACTTGGACTATCTTGTCTTTTTTCACAACCGGTAGATGATCCAGTCGTTTGCTGCTCATCAACATTCTTGCCGTACTCAATAGGGTGTTGCTTTCTATGACAAGTGGATTTGCAGTAAAGATCTGGTTTGCCTTTATCCACTTGTTGTCAAGCTCAGAGACCAGCTTTAGGATGTCTTTTGATGAGACCACCCCTATGATTTGGTCGTCCTTTACTACTGGCGCTGAGCGAATTCTATTGTGGGTAAGTATGTTGACTGCCTTTTCTATGGTGTCGCCCTTTTGCAGGCTGGAAATTGGGCGCAAGAAAGAGCGGACATTCATCTTTACAATGTCTTTTCCAAGCAAGAGATCTCGCGTGTTTACGTTTAGTGTTACGTGGTTTTCCCTGCAAAACGCATCAAACGTGTTATTGTGCAGGATGGTATGGATTGCCTCAGATACTGTAGAGGTCGGATCAACCAGTACTGCTTTACTAATTAGGGAATCAATTTTTTTGTTCATTATGCCACTAAAGTGGTCATGAATTACATCCAGGCTCATGAATTGACTGAATCACCACACATGAATTAAACAAGCAAGACAATTTTCAGATCTGATATTCAGCATTGATATTCTTTGTCTATATTTAAAAAAACTTGGCACCAGATTAGTGCTGTGAAATTAAAAAACTCTAGCCTTGATCAGGTGATCAGAAATGCAATCACAGTAACTGATACCATGAATCTGCTTGAGGCACGCGAGGTCTTGCTAAAACACCATGTAGGGCGTATGCCTGTTCTGAACAGTAACAAAAAGCCAGTTGGCATAATCACAGAAAAAGACTTTGTTCGGGCAATCTACAAGTTCAGCGGAAAAGAGGTCAGCAAGATCTCAGTCAGAGATTTTATGTCAAAGGATTTGATCACAGTGAAAAAATCAGACACCATTTATGATTGTGCCAAATTGATGCAATCACATAGGATAAGCTCGATTCTGGTCATGGATAATGACAGGTTGGCTGGAATCATAACAAAGACAGACCTGGCGTCAGTGTTTTTGACCCAGTCAGTAGAGCCACTCAAGGTGTCACAGATAATGACCAAGGACATGATTACTGTAATGCCAGCAGACTCGCTCTTGTTAGTGGAAAGTCTTCTAGTCAAGCACAAAATATCTCGCATCATAGTTGCACGAAACAAAAAACCAGTTGGCATAATTACAAACAGAGATTTTCTGCCTGCAAAGATGCCAAAATGGATTAGAGAATTCGCAGACCCAAAAGAAGTGGAAAAGTACAGGCTAAACCCAAATCCAGACGAGTTCAAAATGAACCAGCTTTCCTATATTCTGTCATTTAGGGCAGAGGACATCATGACCCCAAATCCAGTAACGGTAAATGCAGACGAGCAAGTATCAGCTGCCATACTAATCATGATACGAAGTGGAATCAGCGGTCTGCCAGTAGTTAGAAAATCACTCTTGTGCGGAATTATCACGAAATCAGATGTGGTAAGGGCAATCACTAGCTAACAGTCACTACACCGACTCGCCAAGGGTGAATTGTGCAGAAATAATGGTACACTCCTTCCTCATTGAACTTGTATGCAAATCGCTCACTTGTCTTTAGCGCCTTGCTGTTAAAGAGCGACATTACGTTTCCTTGCTCGTCCTGGCTTTGTATTGTATGCTGAATGTTATCATCATTTATCCATACTACGGTGGTTCCTTTTTTGACTTCAAGGTTTAGCGGAATGTAAAATCCAACGTTTCCCACCTCAGAATTGCCGTTTGGAATTACCACGTTTGCTACTGTGTTAACTGGTTTTGCCTCTTTTTGCTCAATTATGATAATATTTTTCTCAATTAGAAATTTTATTGCATTTAGGAATTCAGTCTCGGTGATTTTGCCTTCCACCCACCATTTTGCAGTATTTTTTATCCAATCGGGAACTGCCTCGGCATGAGCTGAGCCTACCAAAGACATGATAGCAAGCACAGCAAAAAGTGGAATTGCATAATTCATGATTGCTGAATATTATTGTATAATTATAATATCAAAGAAGAAAACCAACTCTGAGAATTACTATCCTTCAGATGCAGATTTTCCGCCATCTATATTCAGAATGGTTCCAGTAATCCATTTTGATTCATCAGATGCCATGAATATTGCGGCGTTTGATACATCTGCAGGATCGCCAATTCTGTTTAGTGGCTGTCTTTGCTCGAGAACCTTTCGTGCCTGAGGATCATCAAGGTACGGCTTTATCATGCCCGCATTGATTATTCCAAGATTCAAACAGTTACATCGAATGTTTTTTCTTGCATATTCAACTGCAATGGACTTTGTAAACATGGAAATTGCGGCCTTTGTAGCAGAATACACAGCTAGGTGAACTCGCGGAATTGCACGCTCACTTGAGATAGATCCAATGTTGATTATAGAGCCATTTTTGTTATCCAGCATCTTGGAGATTACTGCCTTGGTAATTTTGAATGTGCCCAAGATGTTTGTATTTACCAAATCCACAATATCAGAGTCCTTCATTTCATGAAAATGGATTGCGTCATTAATTTTTGCAGCATTGTTTACCAGGATGTCGATTTTGCCATACTGATCAACTACCTGTTCCACAACGCTTAGCACCTGAGAGTCATTCATGATATCGCATGCCATCGATACTGCGTTTCCCCTGACAGATGCACGAGCTTTTTCCAATGATTTTAGATTTCTGCCAAGCATGATTACGGTGGCGCCCTCTTCTGTGAATCTCTTGGACATGTCTGTTCCAATGTCGCTTGATGCGCCCGTTATGATTGCAATTTTGCCTTTAAGCTTCATGATAATACTATAACAAATTATCTTAAATCAGTTGTGCTAGGATTCACTTGATCACCAAAACCGGTGCAGGCGATTTATGCAAAACATAGTTCGATACGCTTCCCAAAAAGACCTCCCTTACTGTGCTACGCCCACGTGAGCCAATCACTACCAGATCAATTTTGTTGCTTTTGATGTATTTTGTAATGGTATAGCCCGGCGTTCCATATAGTATGGCTTGGTTTGATTTGATGTCACTTTTTTTGCATATGGATAGTGCCTTTTTGAGCACCGATTCCGCAAACTTGCGCTCCAGAATTTGGCATTTTATTGGATCAATCATTTGCACCTCAATGCTTGGAAACACAGAAACACAATACACCAAGTCTATTGCAGAATCAGACTTGGATGCCAGAAAAATTGCCGCATCTAGTGCCCTAAAGGAGTTATCAGAACCATCAAGCGGAACCAGAATTTTTTCAAGCGAGAACAACACCACACAATTACTCGTATAACGACATAAAGCTCCAACCAGATTACCAGATTTGAATTTCAGTCATGAGAATTAACCGACAGAGTCATAATGTTTTGATTGGAATCACTGGTTAATGAAAAAGGGAATTGTCCACGACTACAAGAACTGGAGCGAAATAGAATCGGCCATCACGAGGCTGGTGGAAAAGCTGGCAGCAAAAAAGCTCCAATTCAGAACAATATCGACAATCAGCAGGGGTGGACTGGTGCCAGCAAGATTGATGGCAGACCGACTAGGCATCAAACAAATTCTGGTGGATTCAGAGTCGGTTCCTGCAGATTCGCTTTTTGTTGATGACATTTACGATTCTGGTGAGACGTTCAGAAAAATAATACAGAGAGCAGACGACCCGGACAGTATGGTCTTTGCAACAATTTATGCTCGAAGAAAACAAAACTATCCAAAACAGCTAGTATATGCCGAGCTCACACGAGACACAGAATACATTGTATATCCATGGGATCGATTTGAGCACGGTATGCCATATGAAGCACACTAGGTCAAAAATTTGAATAGTTGCCTGCGCTTTTCTGTTGTTTATTCTATTGTCATTGCGGCTTTATTCGCAAAAGGATCTGCTCAGTTATCTTGCGCATTTCCGAATCAGAGCCTATGCTGCACAGCTTTACTATATCAGATGTCGTAATCATGCCAACAAGCATGTTGTTTTGTACTGCCGGTATTCGATGTATTCTGCGAGTCTTCATTAGCTGAGCGGCCTCCCATACAGAATCATCTGGGTTTACCACCACAACAGGTGATGACATTACTTCCTTGACGCCCATGGTGTATTGTTTGCCCTTTGCAATTACCCTTCGTGTCATGTCGCGCTCTGTTATGATTCCAACTACGACTCCGTTTTCTAAAACTACGATTGCCCCAATGGATGCATCATCCATCATCTTTGCTGCGTCCTGTATGTTCATGGACGAGTCAATTGAGATGACGTTTTTTTTCATCACATCTCGGACAAGTTCTGTCATGTGGAATGTGTCTTTTTGTTCTTTAAAAGATCAGAAGATGATTATCAGTTCTAGGATTGTCTCTCAGATGTGATTTTTCCCTAAGACATTAAATAGTAAAAATTGATTTTCAAAAACATGGGCATACTTGAGAGCCTAAATGGATATGACCCAAAAAAGGCAAAAGAGTCACTGGACATGCTCTTAATTGATAGAAACAACGAATTCAAGGAGCTTGCAAACGGCATGAAGATTCCAACCACATCAAAAAACTGGGAGGAAAACATTCTGAAGTTCTGCCTAGACTTTAATGTCTGCTTTTATGATGTCATAACAAAGGTGGAAGGCCCAAACGACGCAACAGAAGAAAGTCACAACAAGATTCACCAGTGCATGACACTAATCAGGCAGCTTGCCCGCGGAAAGACAAACATGATAGAGATAACCCACATGCAAAATCTCGCATACACTCTAGCAGAAGAGTTCAAGTCAATTTACAAAAGACTAACCTAGGGAAGAACCGAGATCTGGCCCTCTATCAAATTCTGATAGGCCCACAAGAACAATTCTTTTTTTGTATGCGACCATTTTAGGTGTCCTGCATATTCTGTTTTGCTTGGAATCAATCTCGGATATGCACCAAGAGGACATTTTTCATAGTTATCTACGATATGTGCAATGATTTTTTCTCGATGGCCTGCCAGGTGTATTAGCCATTGTCTCTTATCAGCATGAATTGTCCTTGGGTTGTCACAGAAAACACAGAATGCCCCATGATGCATGCTCATTTCACTATCAGCACAGAGCAGAGCGAGTGGTTTGCTATTTTTGTGGAAACACTTCCAAGCATGAATCGCAACACGGCACCCAGCCCCTTGCTGCCAACCACAATAAGATCAGTCCTTGATTTTTTGGAATACTGGATTATTTGCTCAGATACGTTTCCCTCCTTTATTATCACATTTGACTCGATTCCTTGAGATTTTGCCAGTCTTTGTGCTCGCAATATGGTGTCTTGTGCATATTTTCTGAGAATTTTTGTGTACTCGGATCCCGCAAACACATCAGACCTGAGGGTTTTATCCACCACGTAGATGATGGTAAGATCCGAGTCGTATTTTTTTGCAATATCACACGATATCTTGATTGCTTTATCCGAATGTTTGGAGCCATCACAGCACACCAAAATCTTGCAAAACACCATCACACCAAGACAGCAAAAATCGTATTTATTGAATAAAGACAAATCTCAGGGCTGATAATTTGGAGTCAATCATTACTAGAGATGATAATCATACCAAGATGTTTAAATTAAAAAGCCAAAACCATATCATCATGGTAAAAAATCAAATCAAGAGAATTCTTGTCCCAATGGACGGCTCTAAAACTGCCGAGCGAGCACTAGATCAGGCAATCGAGATGGCTCGTGCAACCCATGCAAGAATCCTTGGCTTGAATATAATTCCGTTTTTGCCAGCAGAGTTTGTGCCGGCAGTCTCGCCCTACAAAATCTACCAAAGAAAGGAGGCCGGAATATTTTTGGAGCGAGCCAAATACAGAGCGGCAAAACATGGGATTCTTTTCACATATGCCATATTGTATGGCAGCCCAGTTGAGCAGATAATCGGCGTTGCAAAAAAGAAAAAAGTTGATCTCATAGTAATTGGCGCCAGAGGCAAAGGCAGAGTAAAGGAATTGTTTTTGGGATCGGTATCAAACGCAGTCTTACACAAGTCCCAGATTCCGGTTCTTTTGGTAAAATGACATATCAAAGAATTCTTGTGCCATTTGATGGCTCCAAATATGCAAAAAAGTCACTAGAGCATGCAGTAGACATTGCAAAAAATAATGACGCAATAATTCATCTTTGTACCATAATTACTACGGGTGGTGTGGTTCCCCCAGGCTCGCTTTTGGGCCTGGTCCGAGAGTCGGCGCGCGGAACCTTACAAAAAAGGCTGCTTCAGGCATCAAAGATAGAAGCCGAACACATGCAAAACGAACAGGTAAAGTTTTGCAAATCAAAAGGAGTCAGGGCATACCCAAAGGTGGCAGTGAATGGTAATGTTGCAGAGCAGATACTGGCCATGGCAAAAAAGAAATCAGCCGATCTAATCATCATAGGCAGTCAGGGACTGCACGGAGTTTCCAAGCTAAAGTCACTTGGCAGCGTAAGCAGAAAGGTATCAGAACATGCTAGCTGTCCTGTTTTGATTGTGCGCTAAACTTGTGTAGTATCCCAACCACTATAGAGTCCGGTATTTGGTCAAATTTTCTGTAGAATTGTCCGACTGATGAGAATTCTTTTGGTGTTTGCAGAGATACGATTTGTACGTCAAATCTTTTGATTATCTCTGCTGTCACATATGGTATGACTGGCGTTGCCAGAATTATTTTGATTGCTTTTTTCTGCAACCATTGTATTATGGCACAAACAGTAGCACCAGTTGCAATCCCATCATCGACTAGTATGACGGTTTTGTTGCCAAACTCATAGTTTGTGTGGCCCCGATACGCCTGAATCTGTCTTGTTACTTCGGATTTCTTTTTGTTTATTTCTTCCTGAAATCTAGGATCGGTCGAGTACCGCTCCCAGTCATGTCCAAAGTACATCACTCCATCATATGTCAGAGCACCGATTGCATATTCAGGATGCTCAGGCGGCGTTATCTTTTTGGAAATTATTACATCCAGTGGTATATCAAGAATCTTTGCCATCTCGGCGCCAATTATGACACCTCCACGTGGAATTGCCAATATTATGCAGTTTGTCCCTTTGAGATGACTCAGCTTTTCTGATAACAGCTTTGCGACATGAACCCTGTCATGAAACATTATTTTATTATCAATACTGGAATCTGGGATTTTTGCGTCACATAGTGAGACACGCTGCCCAAGACAAATTCCCTGGCATTTGATTGCCCACGGGATCCCATTACTATGAGATCGGATTGGTTGCTTTTTGCAAAATGCACCAGCTTGAATCCTTCGTTTCCGCACAGTATTTTTTGGTAAAACAAGACTCCGTTTTTTGCGCACCTTGACTTTGCCTCATCCAGTATTTTCTTGCCACCCTCTGCTAGTGTCTTGCCTAGCTTTGATGCGGGTTTTGCCACATTTACTGAAAACAACGGAATCACAAACACGCCAGTAATTGTTCCCTGGTTTTGTCTTGCCAGGTAAATTGCCTGGTCTAGTGCCTTGTATGAGGATTTAGAGCCATCCAGTGCAACTAGGATTTTTTTGTGCGCCATGGACTTGACTGGAATGTGATCAAATTAAAGAGATGTTGTGATTTTCTAGATTGATTTTCAGGTCTGATAATTCACAAGAATGTGATATAGTGTTGTGGTGTGATCAGACATGAATGGCCCAAACCCAGCCAACGATACTGGTCAAGGACATCATGAGCAGATCCTTGGTTATGGTAGATTCCTCATCTACCGTAAATGAAGCAGCCAAACTAATGGAAAAGGCAAAGGTGGGTTCGGTAATTGTCACGGAAAAAAGCATCCCAATTGGGATAATGACAGATAGGGACTTTGCAATTACGATTGCCGCCCATGCATATCCAATTCACACAAAGGTAAAGCAGGTAATGTCGTCTCCTTTGATTCACATTGGCCCAAACGAGGAGGTCTGGCTTGCTGCCGATCTGATGTATTCGCGCAAAATACGAAGACTGCCAGTCTTAGATGAGGACGAACTATTAGGAATAGTTACGGCAACAGATTTTGTGAAGTTGTATACTGTATGCAACAGAGAGGACACTAGAAACATGTACTATCATGCACTAACTAGAATCTTTGATGATAACAACGAACAACAAGTAACAAGCTTTTAGCTTATCAATCCAGCCAATAGCACACCGATCAGATACGCAACACTTGCAGCAATTGCACCAATTAGTAAGGTGATCATGCCAGATCTGATCAATGATTTTTTGACTATCCTTCCTTTGATTATTCCGATCAGAAAAAACGCCACACTAGTAGATATTACAGAATAAAAAAAGCTCTCAGAGTTTAGGCTGACTCCAGTTACATAAATGATCAAAAACGGAATCAGCGGAATTATTCCAATTATCACAAAGCCAAACATTGTGCTTGCCGCAGTATCAAGTGGCCTTCTACCATCTTCAATCAGTCCAAGCTCTTCTTTCATCATGGTATCAACCCAGACCTTTTTTCTTGAGGTAATCACACGCACTATCTCATCTAGCAGATCGGCTGTGAATCCTTTTTTTTCATAAATGTCTCGGATCTCGCGTTTTTCAGATTCCACCATGTGCTCTATTTCCCATTCCTCTCTTTTTCTCTCCTTTTGGATGAATTCGGCTCGTGCCTTTGAGGCCTGATAGTTCCCAACTGCCATGGAAAATCCATCTGCAAACAGATTGGCAAAGCCCAAAATCACCACTATCATTGGAGATAAGGACGCGCCAATAGCGCCTGCAACTATGGCAAACGTGGTAACCGAGCCATCAAATGCACCATAAATGAAATCCTCAAAGTGCCACTTCATTGTATGAAGTTAGGTATAATCAGATTAATAATAATTAGAAAAAAATCAAAAATGATAATTGATTCAATCTAGAATAGGTTTCGAATGTTATCCAGTTCTTTTTTGATTGAATCTATTGTGGAGTTGATTTCCTCTGCAGATTGGCCAGTATTGATTGCATGTCTGAGGTCTTGTCGCAACATGAGCTCAACTTTTTCCATCTGATCTGGGTCCTTTGATGCAATAGCTCCTTCAATGTACTCATAGTTTTCCAGATATGCTTCTGTAGCAGTAGATAATGCTCCTACAGAATCACCATCACTGTATTTTGTGGAAACCTGATCAAGTAGATCTTCGATTTTATCAATTGTTTTGAGAACATCGGATTGTTTGGTGATCGGCGTTCCCATCATCATAGAGCCCATCATCATTCCTTGGCCCATCATGCCCGGACCCATCATCGAGTTTGGATTCATCATTCCTTGGCCCATCATGCCTGGATTCATGCCAGTCATGTTCATCATGCCCATCATTTGCTGCATGTGCTGAGGATCTTGGAACATCATTTGATGCATTTGTTGCATTGTTGCAGGATCCATCATCATTTGGCCCATCATCTGTTGCATGTGTTGAGGATTATTCATCATCATTGCATGCATCTGTTGCATATGATCTGGGTTGCTCATCATGGTGTCATGCATTTTTTGCATTGCCTGTGGATTTGCCATCATTTGGTTCATCCAGTCATTCATTGTGGCAGGATCCGACATCATTTGCGCCATCATCTGTTGTCGCGATTGCAACATCATACTGCTTGGGCTGGACTGAAACGCCGCATAACCAATTCCCAGTCCTGCAAAAAACACACTAATTGCTATTCCAATCCATATTGCTTGGTTTGCCATGGAATGAAACCCATGGTTATTCTATATACAGACAATACACAATTCTCAGAACTGATAATTCCAAATTATCAACTCTGAGATTTGTGCTGATTCCATAAATACGATTTTTATCATTCTGGTATGATGTCATCCATTCAGACCACATCAGAAGGCATACCGGTAATAGTTCTAAAGGAGGGCTCTAAGCAATCGCGAGGCAAGGACGCCCAGAAAAACAACATAAACGCAGCAAAACTGATTGCCGAGATCATCTCATCTAGCCTTGGCCCAAGAGGTATGGACAAGATGTTAGTTGATTCCATTGGCGATATTACCATAACAAATGACGGCGCAACCATTCTCAAGGAAATCGACGTGCAGCACCCAGCAGCAAAAATGATGGTAGAGGTTGCCAAGGCAACAGATTCCGAAGTAGGCGATGGCACAACATCAGCAGTTGTGATTGCAGGTGCATTGTTAGAAAAAGCAGAATGGCTAATTGATAATGACATTCATCCGGTGATAATTGCAGACGGCTACAAAAAGGCAGCAACAAAGGCCATATCGTTTTTGGGCGAGATTGCAAAGAAAATAGACATTTCAGATAAACAAACCTTAGAAAAAGTAGCAAGGACTTCGATGCTCACAAAGCTTGTGGCAGTAGAGGCAGCAGATCTTGCAAAGTTGGTAGTTAGTGCAGTATTATCCATAACGGAAGAAAAGGATGGTGATCATCGAGCAAACATCTCCAACGTAAAGGTGGAAAAAAAGACAGGTGGCTCTATTTCCGATAGCCAGATGATAAACGGCATAGTGTTGGACAAGGAAATAGTAAACAACAACATGCCAAAGAAAATCAACAACGCCAAGATCGCACTGGTGTCTGCCCCATTAGAAATAGAAAAGACAGAGTTTGAGGCAAAAATAAACATCTCAAATCCAAACCAGATCAAGTCCTTCATGGAAGAGGAAAACCAGATTCTAAAGGAGATGGTGGACAAGATAAAAAACACTGGTGCAAACGTGGTCCTCTGCCAAAAGGGAATTGACGATATCGTTCAACATTATTTGGCAAAGGCAGGAATCATGGCAGTTCGCCGCATCAAGGAATCTGACATGACAAAGCTTGCAAAGGCAACTGGTGCCCGTGTGGTAGGAAATGTTGATGATCTCACAGAAAAAGACCTAGGGTCGGCACAAAACGTGGAGGAAAAACAGATTGAAGAGGACAATTGGACCTACATTGAAGGATGTAAGAACCCAAAGGCAGTCACGTTTTTGATTCGAGGCGGCTCACAACGAGTAATAGATGAGGTAGAGCGCGCAATTCATGACGCGTTAATGGTAGTAAAGGATGTCATAGAAAGGCCATATTTTGTTCCTGGCGGTGGAGCACCTGAAGCATACATGGCAACAAAGCTTCGAGCATGGGCACAATCACTGTCTGGTCGAGAACAGCTGGCAGTAGAAAAATTTGCAGAAGCCCTAGAATCAATTCCCATATCTTTGGCAAGAAACTCGGGGATGAATCCAATTGATGTGATAACTCAGTTGCGAGCAAAGCAGAGTGCCGGAGAAAAATACACTGGAGTTGATGCCACAAACGGAGTGGTTGGAGACATTGAAAAAATCGATGTGCTAGAACCAATCAAGGTAAAAGAGCAGGTAATAAAATCCGCAACAGAGACCGCAAACATGATCCTACGAATAGACAATGTAGTAGCAGTATCAAGATCATCTCCACCCCCACAGATGCCTGGCCAGGGACAGGGAATGTACTAGTTATTGAAAAAAATCATCATAACAAAGGCAAACGGGCAAAAGGCAGAGTTTGATCCAAGAAAGGTAGTGATCACATGTATTAGGGCAGGCGCAGATCCAATACTGGCAAAAAGAATTTCAAGGCAGATCCATTCCAGGGCCCATTATGGAATGAGCACCAAAGAAATCTACAGGATGGTTCTCAAATATTTATCAGACAATGCAACTCCTGCCATAAAGCATCGATACCGCCTAAAGGAGTCCATAATGAAGATGGGTCCTGCAGGATTTTCCTTTGAATCCTATGTTGGACAGATTCTGAGGCATTTTGGTTACAAAGTAAAATCAATTGGCGCAAAGATGCAGGGACGGTGTGTAATTCACGAGGTAGACCTCGCATTAGAGTCGGAAAACGGCAAAAAATGGCTAGTCGAGTGCAAATATCACAACTTTCCAGGAAGGTACACAGGCCTCAAAGAATCACTATACACACATGCAAGGTTTTTGGATCTTGGGGAAAAATTTGACAATGAAATGTTAGTATGCAACACCAAGGTATCGCCAGAGGCAATAACATATGCTACATGCATAGGACAGAGGATTCTTTCGTGGAGATTTCCGCAAAACATGGGCCTTGAAACAATGATAGAGCAAAAGAAACTATACCCAGTTACTATTTTGGGCCCAAGCAAAAAAGAACTGTACCTATTATCTGAAAACAACATCATGATTGCAAAGGACCTTCTGGATGTAGATTTGTACGAGCTTGCACAGAAAACAAGAATCCCGATCAAAAGGCTGGTATTTCTGCAACGACTCACAAATCAGATCATCGGCTAGATTTTAGAAATTCTTGAGCTCTTGCAATATTTTTTTGTATTATACCAGCTGATTTTTGTAATTGTTGTTTTTCCTCACCAGTCAATGCGACTTCGTTGATTTGTACAATTCCGTCTTTTGTTATTGTAACTGGAACTCCCATACACACATCATCAAGCCCATACTGCCCATCCAGCAAAACAGATGCACAGACATCGAATGATTTGTTTTGTATCATGGCACATATGATGTCATAGGTATTTTTTGCAATTCCAAACACAGAGCTGCCCTTGTAGTTGCGCAGCGACTTCCAATAGTTTCGCACATCAGATGTTATGTGTGATCTTTGCTTTTCATTTAGCAGATCATTTACTGGTGTGTTGCCAAGCTTTGCATGGGAAAAGACTGGCACCATTGAATCATCATGCTCACCCAATACTAGCGCATCATGAATTTGGGCCTGGCTCACCCCAAAGTGTTTTGATAAATAATACCGGAGTCGCGCAGAATCGAGGCTGGATGCCACGCCAAGGACATTTTTTGAGCCTAATTTGCCTTCTTTTTGAACCAAATACGTCATCACATCAACTGGATTTGTCACCATCAAGACTTTTGCAGATGGTGCAAAGGTTTGGATTTTTCTGGCAATGTCTCTTATCAGCATGCTTTGATCAAGCATGATATCGCTCCTACTAGCTTGGTGTGTGCCAATGCTTGCAGTAACTATTATGACATCCGAGTTTATGATTTGTGAATAATCTCCAGTACCTTTGATTGACATGGTGGAATTAGACGGTACTGCATTTGATATGTCCAGTGCTTCACCTATTGCCTTTTTTTCGTCCCGGTTTACCAGAACAATATCATCCAGTCCTTCAGAGCCGCACAAAAACGCAACTGCAGATCCGACTTGTCCTGAACCAATTATTGATATCATATTATTCGGTAAGATTTACGCGCTTTATCTGAATTGTTCCGAGGAGCTGCTTTTTTTCTGCAATATCATAATATTGGAAGGTGGCCTCTTGCTTGCTTTGGATGATTATGGTATCGGATTGTCCAGACTCTAGTAGCTTGGTCTTTACTCCTATGGTATCAACATAGAACAGATGCGGCTTGGTGTCTGCGTTTTTGATGGTCAGAATATAGGCAAACTCTGTCCTAGAGATAAGACTGGGGTTTACCCCCAAATTACCAATTGTTCCAACCACTACGGTTTGGCCATCAATGTTTTGAAATTCTAGGGTTTGGCGGATCTCTTCTGGAAAGAAAATGTTGACATGTCTGACATAGCCTTGTCCTGTAAAGAGAATAATTCCTCCAAGCGCGGCAAATCCTCCAACCAGTGCAACGATTACAAATCTTTTTTCGCGGTCCACAGACTAGGATTTGGTTTGTTGATATTTGTACAGCGAATATAATTTTCAGACTTGGAATTATAAAAAATAAAATGGGCTAGTTGCCCTTGTTTGTGCTTTTTCGAGCGCCCGTTCCCCTATTGGTGACGCGCACCATTCCCTCAGTGGATGGTCTGCTCTTTGGTGTAGGAAGGTCCTTGAGCGGAATGCTTCGATTACCCCTGCCCAGCGCAAGTGTTACATTTTTGCCTATTTTGGCAAGATTTTCCTGCTGGGTTTTTCTGTATTCGTCGCCCGCCCAGTTTTGGGACGAGACATCAGTTGTTCTGGTGCCAGTTCCTCTTCCTGTAACTTTGGTTACTTTCATGGATTTTGGTTGTATGACAAATTATTTAGAAACTAGGTATACACTGCATTGCACAGCAAGAATGGAAGGAAGGCGAAGAAAGCAGTTTTGGGGAAATACAGGAATCAGCTAATCCTCCCTTCCAATGGTATGGTTATGCAATTTTTGTATTTAATCAGAGCCATGATTCCCAGATATGATAATTGAATTTCCATTAAACATAAAGCAATTCAACATTTGATCATGACATGGTTGAGCTAAAGCGTCACCTAGGATTGTTCCATACCACAATGTATGGTGTTGGTTTGATTTTGGGTGCAGGAATCTATGCATTGATTGGCGATGCTGCAGGCGAGGCCGGGAATTCGGTTTGGATTTCATTTGTTCTGGCAGCAGTCTCTGCAATATTCACCGGCTTGAGCTATGCGGAATTGTCCTCAATGTATCCAAAGGCAGCTGCAGAATATTCGTTTGTCAAAAATGCGTTTGGGAATAATTTTGTGGCGTTTTTGGTTGGCTGGCTGACATTGTTTGTTGCAGTAATATCGGCAGCTGCAATCGCTCTAGGATTTGGCGGATATCTCACGCAGTTGTTTCAAATTCCAATTGTTCTGGCAGCGATTCTAATCATTACGATACTGACATTTGTGAATTATTTTGGAATTAAAGAATCCTCATCAATGAACATTATATTTACCATAATAGAAGCAGTAGGGCTTGGCATTGTTATTTGGGTTGGCCTATCCATTACCGGAATAGAAATCGATTATTTTGATGCGCCACATGGATTTTCAGGTATATTCTCTGCATTTACGCTCGTGTTTTTTGCCTACATTGGATTTGAAAATATAGCAAACATTGCCGAGGAGATAAAAAACCCAAGAAAGGTCCTGCCCCGCGCAATCATTTTGGCCATATCAATTACTGCCATTGTGTACATGTTGGTCTCTATATCCGCAGTACGAGTACTGGACTGGCAGGAACTTGGCATATCCGTTGCACCACTTGCCGATGTCATAAAAAAATCACTTGGGCAGGAATGGGGCTTTGGAATTTTGATAATTGCACTTTTTGCCACTACAAATACCGTTCTGATAATGCTGGTGTCTGGCTCTAGAATCCTATATGGCATATCACTGGATAAGGCGCTGCCTGGAATTTTTTCTGCCATACACCAAAAAAGAAAGACTCCGTGGATCGCAGTCATACTAATTGGTGCATTATCTGCATCGTTTGTCTTTATTGGAGACATTGGAACGGTAGCAAACATTTCGGTTTTTGCAATAATCATGGTGTTTGTGTTGGTGAATTTTGCATTAATTTGGCTGCGATACAAACAACCAGATATGGAAAGGCAGTTCAGATCACCAGTAAATGTAAAAAAGTTTCCAGTTTTGGCTGCACTTGGAATCATTACACCAATTCTTGGAATAATACAGTTTGAGCCATTTGTTGTAATGATGGGCCTCGGTGTTGTAGCTAGCGGTGCATTATTTTATTACATTTACAACAAAGTCAGAGACGACTCAAAATAAAAAATGTAAACATTACACATACAGATGCTAACATTAGGCAAAAAGTAAACCAACCAAGCACGTTTGATGTTTTGTTGTTGGTGTTATCATGCAAGAGCTGCTTGTTGTTTGCAATTTTTAATATTACAAATAACATTGGTACTGCAACTATACCATTAATGATTGCCGCATAGACTAAGGCAGTAATTGGATTTGTCTCTACTAGATTTATCAAAAGGCCTATCACAGTTGAGATAATTATGGACAGATAGAATGCCTTTGCTTGCCTGAATTTTTTACTCAAGCCTTGCCTCCAGCCAAAGCCGTCTGCAAGTGCATATGCAGAAGAGCCCGCCAATACAGGAATTGCCAATAATCCAGTACCAATTATTCCCAGTGCAAAAATTATTTTCGATATTTGTCCAGAATATGGAAAGGATTGGACTAGTGGCTCTAATGCTTTTGCTGCATCATCAGCAGTTGCAATGTTAGTTATTCCATTTTGATACAATGTTTGCGCACATGTAAAAATGATAAACCACATCACTAACTGAGAAAAGGCCATGCCAATCTTGACATCCATTCTCATTGTATTGAGTTCTGATTTTGTTATTTTTGGGATTCCGCTGCCAATGTCTTGGATTTTGTTTTTTGCCACGTCTTCTTCTGCTTCTTCGGATGCCTGCCAAAAGAAAAGATATGGAGAAATTGTCGTGCCAAACAATGCTACAAACATCATTGCAAATGCCGGATTAAGCTCAATGTGTGGAACAAAAGTCGACACAAGGAGTTGTTCTAGATTTCCGCCCACAATAACTGCGGTGACTACATACGCAAGCAGTGAAAATGTCAAGAATTTGAGAATCTTAACGTATTTTTTATACGGAATGAAGATTTCGGCAACTACAACAAACACAGTAAAGCAGATTGCTGCAATAAAGACTGGAATTTGTGGAAAAATGAGTCTTGTTGCAGCTCCCATTGCAGTAATATCAACTCCAATGTTTATTGTATTTGCAATCAGAAGAAGTGCAGTTATTGGGAGTATGGTTTTGTTTGAGAACTGTTTTTTTATTGCATTGCCCAATCCTCCACCGGTGACCAGACCGATTCTTGCACACATTTCCTGAATTGCATTCATCAACGGATATTGAAACGGTGCAAGCCATAGAGGCCCAAATCCAAACTGGGCTCCCGCCTGTGAATACGTGGCAATTCCGGAAGGATCATCATCTGAGGCACCAGTGATCACACCAGGCCCAAGACTTTTGAAAAAACGCCTAATCTTGTTCAATGTTGTAAGGAGATTGTTTTTGTAGATAATCTAAGTGGTTGATTATCATATTAAGAAAAAAGTTGGGATTGAAAAATTACTTTAACATCTTGTCTATCACGCCGGAAAACACGGATGCAGGTTGCGGGCCAGAAATCTTCTCTGTTACACCATTGGGCCCAACAATTAGAAATGTCGGAGTTCCTTGTGCACCACTTGATGACGATACCACACCATTGTGCTTTATTCTGTCGGAATATTTGGCAGAGTCCAGACAGGCATCAAATTTTGCTGAATCAAGTCCAAGATCAGATGCAAATTTTTTCAGATTGGCATTGCTTGCCCATCCGCTCTGAATTCCGCCCTGGTTCTTGTATAGGGTGCTGTGATATTGCCAGTATTTTCCCTGCTCGTCTGCGCAATATGACGCAATTGAAGCAGAATCAGAGTCTGCGCCCAAAAACGACAGATCCACAAAGACCAGGTTTGCCTTGCCGGTATTGATGTACTGGGATTCAATTGTTGGCTTTTCCTTGGTAAACCAGGAATAGCATTTGGGGCACTGATAATCACCAAATTCTATTATGGTTATTTTGGCATCAGGTGAGCCCTGGATCGGGGATGCCATGGAAAGGTCCACGCTGCCAATTGATTTTGGTGCAGTGTGTGTTTTTTCCATTTTATCTGCCATTTTCTTTTCCGTCATTTTTTTATCACTAGTTTTGTCTGTTTTGGCCGTAGCTTTTTTTACCATCTTTTTCTTGTCTGATTTCTTTTTGGTGTCTTTTTTGTCGGTCTTTTTCTTGTCTGTCATCTTTTTGTCCATCTTGTCTGATGATTTTTTATCAAACATGTGATCTGATTGCTCCATTGCACTAGCTGGGTATGAGCTAATCAGAAGCGAAATCATTGCAATTGATAATACAATTGCAAATATTGTTTTCATTGTACCACAGAATCAAAATTTTGCATTTAACCATTTTTCCAGATCTTGGCACAATCTGGGAAAATGCTTTAGTATTTTTGCACTCAATTGTGTGTGATTCGGTTCAAGGCTGAAGTATAATTCAGTCAGTTCCTTTTCCCCTGCAGTTTTGAATCGAATCATTTTTTGATAAAAAATTTACAAAATTAAAACCAGATCTCAAAAAATTACAAAATTAAACGCGATCCTCATACCCAATGGCAAGACTTTAATCTAGATTTTCGAGGCCTTTGAATCGGGGAGAAATTGAGCAGACAGCACAGTCCACTGGATGTATGCAATCAGATCTTAGAAATGGATGACTCCATTAGGTTCGTTGGGAGGATCAAGGACAAAAAGGTAGTTGCATTTGCCCGCAACACATCAAAAACACCACTGCTGGATTCAGAGCTTGGCAACATGGCGCATTATTGGGCATCAATCAAGGCAGGAGTGGAGGAAATGTTTGATGGTCCCTTGGGCAAGACAAACTGGATGATTACTGCCAAGGAATACGTAAAACTAGTTACATTGTTCCTAGATGACGGATTGCTGATATTCTCGCTGGAAGTAGAAGCAGACCATGATAGTATAATAAAACAGATTCAGAATCTGAATCTTTCATTATGATATGACATACTTGTATAGAACAAGACTATTATAAACAAGTATTACGCTATACAATCATAGCAACACAGCCATCCATACAAAAAAAGACCAATTCGCACACACCTACACTAAAAACAATTGAGATGATCGAAGGCGTTTTGGCAAAACAAAAGGAGTTTGACTCTAGAAACAAGCTTTCACGTGCATTGCCAAAGCAGGTCCAGCCAAAGACAATTGATGCTGTTCTGGATTATTTAGAAAAATCAAACAAAGTCATGCGAGACAAAAAAGGTGCGATTTTGTGGATCTTTGCAGAAGATAGTCCCAAGCTAATGAAATTGCACAAAAATTCAACCATACTCAGATGATCAATAGCCAAACCTTTTTTCATATTCCTTATGATTTAGAAAAATTTCCAAAATGTTACAATAATGTACACCAGATACAGAATATACACTGTAAATGATTCTCTTCCCTTTGCTCAGCTCTAATCTAAACAAATTTTTCACATCAAAAGCATCTACATAACATTTTGGCCATAATTGTTTTCTTATTCTATTGCCAAAATCAGGTTTTTCTTTTAGCAGATCAAGAATATTGTTAATCTCATCATAGAGATCTGCAGTTTTGAGCAATGGACCATACGATTTCATAAATTTATTTGAACCACCAACCTTTACATTCAATTCAGAGATCATATCATGCCAATTCAACAATATCTTTTTGGTTTACTGATCGCAAACCAAGTAGCTATGCTGATTTAGCTAGATCAGAAATTGTTTGTAAAAAAAAGAAAAAAGAGAATTATGGTTGTGTTGCGTATCCGCGCTGCATCAGAATGCTTGCAGAGCTTGGCGTAACACAGATTGCAGAACCACTGGATTGCTTGAGTAACAGTTGTAGGCCTTCATTGCACTGGACTTGTCTTGGCTCGACTCCATCTTGCATTTGCTTGAGTGGAGGTATTGACATTGTATCATCAAATGCTCTATCTCGAGTGTCTGGAACGGTCATTTCCATTGTATCGGAAATCTTTTCGTTTGCATCAACTGCGATAAATTGGCAATTCACGATGAATCCGCCAAGAGAGGTTGTGATTTCTTTGTTTTCGGCAGCCTCTGTTATTTCTACCGTAGTGGTCAGAAATCTGGCAGATTCTGGCTCTGCCCAAGTTATGGTCTGGATTCTCCAAAATGGCGAGTAGAACTCGTCTCCTAGGTTGGTTGAGCCAATGCTTGCCTGAAATCCAAGTGGACCTGTGCCTGTAATGCCGTTTGTAAAGACATACAGATCAGATGCCGCAGAAGACACCAAGGTCTTGCCAACTTTGTCGACATGAATTACACCCAATGCGTTTGCTACATCTGGAGCGGATGCATCAGTTGCAATATAGTAAATGGTTGAACCATCTGGGCCAAAGCCTCGATGTCCTACAAATGTTACTACCAGATTTTCTGTATCGATTTCAAGTACTTGGCCTCCACCGTATGGTGCATCATCTGTTAGCTCTTGGTTTTCGCGGATTTGCAAGTGTTTTCCGTCCTTCCATTGTATGAATGGACAGTTCACCACAACACCAGTCTCCTCTATTGTTAACTCGTCTGACGCCTGTGCTGCCAGAATTTCTTCTTCTGATGTCAGTTCTCTGACAACAGATTCATCAGTCCAAGTTACGTGTTGTACTGCCCATGCCGGACTGTACTCTGGATCTCCTGGTTGCGAGTCTGCAACGTTTGGCTGGAATCCCAATGGGCCCGTGCCCTCTACTCCGTTTGTAAACTCGTAAATGTTTGCAAGAGCTGCCTTTGGTGTGTTCTTTATGGCTGGTGTGTATGTTACTGAAAAGCCCAATAGTGTGGTCAGATGATTAGCTACTTCCTCATGTGATGCTTCTGTTGTAATATAGAAGACTTCGTTTCCATCTGCATATCCCATGATTAGTGGGATATCAATTGGAATCGCAGTGTCTGTTAGGTTTTGTGTTGCAGCGTTTGCTGATGACACAATGCCTGAGAACAACATTGCAACACTGAATGTCAGTGCCAAAAATCTCGCGGTCTGTTTTGATCGTTGTGCATTTTGCATTGCTAGCGATCTTATGCATTTGGTATTTAAGAATTGTACCAAATTGATATCACGATATCATTTACAACAATCTTTATATGATGCTATCATGATAGCATTAATATGATAAACATGCGACTGCTCCAAACAAAAGCAGACAAAGAAACAAAGGCAAAGTTTTGGTACCTATTTGCAGACAGCAAGGGGGCAGCAAACCGCAGGAAATTGATGATTTATCTTAAGAACAATTTGGCAAACGCAAACCAGCTTGCAAATCATTTCGGTATGGACTATAAGGCAATTCGATTCCACCTAAGAATTCTAGAAGAAAACAACCTACTCAGAAATAGTAATCATGGATACAATGACTATTACTTTGTTGCTCCATACTTTGAGATAAACGAGGAAATGTTCTGGGAGATCAACACCATAATAGAAAAACAACAAGAAAAACAGATCATCATAACATGACACAGTCAAACATTATTTTCAAAATCGGACAAAAGATTCTACACAAGAACCAATCAGATCACACCAAAGTTGAGTGTCCAATTTGTAATAGAGAAATTCAACCATATTGGGAACCAAGATATGGCGGCCTCCGAGCAACATGTCCTGTTTGCGAGGCGAACTGGGCGGAGTCATAAGAAAATGTGCGATATCATATTTCAATCTGGATTTTATAGTGGAACGGGGGATGAAAAATAACATTGGCGCATGATTTACTAGTGAGGGGCCTCGATGATGAGGTTCACTCCAAGATTACTGATGCATCAGAGCATCTTGGCATGTCAGTTAATGCAATTATCAAAGATGCAGCCGACAAGTGGGTCTCGCAGCTAGGCAAGGAGCGTCACAGGCACGACCTGATATTATATTCGGATGATGAATCTTTGAAGTATTTACTATCAAAGATGGATGAGCTGACTGAGGCGAACTGGTCCAAGATTTGCTGCGGACCACCAAACCACCTAGGCATTACTACGTTGAGAAAACTTGACTGGTTTGATGGGACAATAAAGCCCTACGAGCGATTTTACCAAAATCCAACTGAATATGCAAAAAAGCTAATCCAGTCAGTCCCAAAGACAGCAAAAAACAAACAGTTGCTGATTGCGGCATTTCTGACAGGTGATCTGGCAAAAAACTCTGTCAAAGAGTCTGCCAAATTTTGCGAATGGTATGACAAGCAACATGTTCCTGGAATCACTCACTGCATTGCACTAACAAAGACCATCATGCAAGACAAGATAGAAGACATTTTGGATTTGTTTAATTGTCATGAGCAAGTCTTTATTGTCAAAAACAAAAAACTACACCGACTGCGCGTATCAGAAGAAAACTTTTACTCGCTGATTCTCTAGACTGAAAAATCAGAGTAAAACATGTTATCGTATGGCATTAATGATATGCCAATAGCTAGCGGGATTAAGAAAAGCCCAATTCCAATTGCGGTCAGAATGATTCCAAGCCATAAGCAGTTTTTTGCTCTTTTTGGATCGTCTTCTTTTATGATAAAATAGGCAATCACACCACCAATCACATTGAACAGAATCGGTAGCAAAAACCACCATGCACTTCGTCGTTTTACTTCCATGGTATGATCACCATGATTGTTCTAAAAAACATTAGTTATTTCAGATACTTGGCCAGTTGATATTTTTGATTCCCTGGAATCTTGGCTATTTCAAACCCTTCCTGACGTTTATCCAATGGCCTAGTAGCATCGATTCCCAGCTTGGCAGTGAGAAGATTTTTCTGATCACTTGATGGGTCCAGACTAGAGCCCCGCACTTTTTCTATTATGGTAAGATTTCGATCTGCCTGGAATCGAGTCGCCATTGCATATTCTACCTGGACTGGATCAGACGGATCAATATCATCATCAACTACTGTCACCATCTTTAGTGAGCGGTGTGCTGCAAATGTCTCCTCGATTGTCTTTTTGCCGTCGTTTTTATTTTTCTTTGATATTTGTACAACTGCGTGCAGCCAGTTGCATCCACCGTCCGACATGATCACTTGTTTTGTTTGCGGAATTTTCTTTTTGACATCGCGGTTTATCTTGGATTCAATCGGCATTCCCATGAGCAGTCGGTGTTCCGCAAATCCAGCCAGAATGTCATGAAATATTGCATCATTCCGATAGTACAGATTTTCCAGCTCAAAGACCGGCTGTGATCGTGCAAAGTCATATGTGCGGAGCATTTCCACCATCCATTCCTTGTGGGTCTTGTCTGCCAGAATCTTTCCCTCCATCACTATCTCGGTTCCAGAGGGCACCATTCTGCCGGAATATGGCAGTTTTGTAAGAGTAAGCTTGCCACCAAGTATGGCATTTGCAATTTCCAGTTCGTCTTGGCCCCACTCTGCTTGGTATGCCCCAGCAATTGATACTGCAGGGTGCACACCAACTGTAATTGCTACTTTGAGGTCCTCTCCATGTTCTTTGGCATCCATGAATGCTCGGTGTAGATGCCTGCCTTCGACCATCCTAATGGAAAAGTGTCTTTTGCTAATTGGCATTAATCTATGGAATGAGGAGTTTTGCGTCTTTTTTTCTGGATTTTGTGAATAAATTATAGATGATGTGATGAATGGTCCGGATTCCTTTTCAAAATGAGTAACTATAGGTAAGATGGAGAGATCCTTGGAATGGTTCTCAAGGAATTTACCAGACGGGGAGACCCTTGGCTTTTTTGCGTGCTCTATTGCAGAGATCACCTTTTGGTGTATGGTATTTTCAGTACCAGAGATTGCCTTTGCAAATCTGGTTCTATTCCCAACCATGTTTGCGACCAATCTGAGCTTGCTTTCCTTGATATTTGAGAACAGTATGGCGTTGCCCCCATCGACTTGTGCAGTCAATGATGCTATTTCAAATTTGGTGGATACTTTTTTTGATATCGTATGAAGCTGGCCCATTTTTTTTATCTGATCAAGGTAGCTACGCAGATCCGTCATGACCTAATGGCCTCCGTTATCTTCTCAATTAGAACCTTGCTTGGGCCTGCGCCAAGTTCGTGTTGCACGGATAGTGAAACAATGCAGAGGCCGCGAATCTCAGACGCCATCTTTTGTGATATTAATTTCAAAAACAACGAGTCCTGTCTTGTTGGTATTATCTCAGACGAGCTTGGAGATGGGCCACTCCCTATTGATATGATCATTCCGCCCAATCTGGATGGACCTTCAGAAATTGAAATGAAAAAAGCGTTTTCGTACTTTAAGATTTTGACATCGAATTTCCGATTTTCTGTTTCCACAGCTATTGTTCTGTGGTCAGAACTTGACATTATTTGCCTTGGATTGACTTATGCCTTTATTGCTATCGCTTCTTCTGGGCTAGTCTCAATTGCAGCTTTGGATTTTGGTGTTCTTGCCTTGCGTACTTTTGGCTCGGCTTTTGCTGTCTTGGCTGTTTTTGCCTTGGCAGTCTTGGTTTTTCTTGGAGCCTTTGTCTTGACGACTATTGGCTCTTCGACTTGGACTGTCTCCTCTACTGTATCAACTGAGCTAATTCCGGTAGCTTCTTGAGCTTCGGCTTCGACTCTGGCACGCAGCTTGGCTTTGTACTTGAGATTTCGTGGTTTTGTTCTCAGTCTATATCCACAGCATGGGCACCATAGTCCTTCCCATTTGATGAAGATTTCACAAATTTGACAACGTCTTTGACCTGAAGCATAACGTCCAGTTCCTACTGGCTTTTGAGCCTTGTATCTGGAGCAGATTCCTTTACATGTCATATTTTGTCATCATATTATAGGAATCGTAAATATTTAAGCATGGATCCATATTTTTTATAGGATCCATACCGAAATCTTATAAAAATTTCAACAGATCTTGGCGATCAGCTTGATCAATTTGACAAAAACTAGGAAAGTTGTATAAATATCTAACGATTTTTTTACGCACGAGATTATACCTACTTGGAGCGTGATTTTGGGTTGTTTTTGAGTGTTTTTTGAGATTTGATCTCATCCGGTTTGGGATAATGGCAGTATGATGTGCCTGTAGCCCTCTCTTTGCGCGATGTACTTTGCAGACAACATGTCGCGCTCGCCCCGCTTGTTATAGTTTTTAATTTTCTTTGTTGTTTTTCGCTCATCCACAAATTCCAGCTCAAAGTGCGAGCAGAATCTGAGATTCAGTAGATACGTTATTTGTTTTGCAACCTGCATGTTTCCATTTCCTATTCTTACTAGCTTGCGATCCGCTCTTAATCCGCCTAAAATCTTGGCAATGTGCGATGCCAGATCTTCTGGTGATGTGTATAGTCCACGTTCTATTTCCTTGCCCAAATAGCTAACAGACAAACCGATTCGCTGTCCCGGATCTATTCCAATTAATAATTCGGATTGGTTTAGGCCCGAATCCAGCTTTTCTATTATTATTCCCTGAATGACAGTAGGATCCTCCTTTAAGATTTCCTCATTCAGTATGGCTTGGCTGGCAAACTTGGGGGACTCATCATCCGTTGTGAATATCAGATTCCCAGGATATGTTGGAATTTCATCAGGTAGTAGGGAATCATATTTTAGGTTTAATAATTTCAAAGCCTTGACAAACTGAAAATAGGATTTACCATAGGCGGTGGCAATACCAATGCGACATTGAGTTTGCGCGCTGATACTGACTAGTAAGGAATTAGCGATTTAAGGATTTAGGGCTTCAAAATTGTTGACACTACGCTGTCAACTGCTTCATTGAATTTAGAGTCGATTGTAGACTTTGTCTTTTCCAGCTTTGCTGCACCATCGGAGCTTATCTTTTTTGCTTGGCTTTCCGCCTTTGATCGGGCCTCAGAAATTATGGATTCTGCCTCTTTGATTGCCATCTGGGTTACTTGCTCTCTTAGGGAATCAATCTCTTTTTGGGCACGAGAACTGAGGTTTTTCTTCATGTCAGATACTTTGACATTCAAAGAGTCCAGATCGTCCTCTAGTTCGGATAAGGATTTGATAATTTTGCTTACCTTGGAATCTGCAACCGCTGTCTGAGCTGGTGCCTCTTTCATATAGCTAAAACCGCCTAGTTCGGCTAATTAAATTCTTCATTTTGTGGTCAAAAGCAGTATTGCTCGGGAGAGATCGCCGCCGGTCTCCTTTAGCGCATTTGCAGCTACTTCTGGTGTGACATTTGCCTGGCTGCACACCAGCATTATGTCATCTTCTGAAAAAATAGGAGTTTCCAGTTCCTTTTCCTCATAGGAATTTGCAATCACCTGAAAAATTGAATTGTCCTTTGATTTCATTTCAGTTACTGCGGGCTTGGCAATGATGATTTCTTTTTTGTCTGTTTTTATTATGACTTCTTGGACGTTGGTGAGCTCCTTCATATCTAGGCCCATTCTGTCCAGCATTCTTCGCATTTCACGATTTCCGCCACCGCCGCCTCGCATCATGTCTTTTTTTGCTCCAAACTATTTTTTAAACTATCTCGCACCTTTACTGCAACACCACGCTTCATGGATAGCATCATGGTATGATTGAGGACTGCTTTGCCCACTGCTATGACTTCTCCCCGATATAATACCGGAACGTCCGCTCCAATTAGGATATTTTTTCCAGCTGATATGATATGTTTACAAAATACAGACTTGCCGTCCCGCACAAATGGGGCCGAGTCATCATCAATTTCTATACAATTGTGGCGAAACTTTTTGTTCTTTAGTAGGATTTGCGCAAAATAGGGTGAGATTGCCAGTCCTCCATCGATGCGCAAAGTACAGAGCAGTTTTTTGACATGGTATACTTCTCTGATTCTGCCTGTCTTTTTGGAAAATGTCATGGTAATGTCTTTAGGCAGATTTTTTGATATTCCATTTCCAAATAATGCGTCAATTGTGTGTCTTAGCTTTACCAGAGGATCCAACAATCTATGACAAAATTATTCCATTAATATGTCAAAATGCTACTTTGGAAGATGTATTGTAAAGATTGTAGGGTTGTTCTTTACATAGATTGAACCATTATGTTGTTCTATGATGTTTTTGACGGTTGCAAGTCCCAGGCCTGTTCCCTTTGGTTTTGTGGTAAACAGCGGCTCAAAGATTTTTGGCAAAACATTTTCTGGAATTCCTGAGCCCGAGTCCTCGATTTCTATGGTGTAGAATTTGTCTTGATCATTTACTCGTATGTTGATTGTTCCATCTCCATCCATTGCCTGTATGGAATTTGTGATCAGATTTGCTATGACGACTTCGAGTTTTTCTGCATCGCATTTTATGGTACGATCAGATTCGGGAAGATTTATTGTTACTATGGACGGTTTTTCAATCCTATCAACCACAAGTGAGAGAATTTGTTTTATCGAGTTTTCTTTGATTTGCAGTGGTGTTGTTCTAACAAAATCCAATGTATCACTTATTTGATAGTTGATTTTGGATGTAGCCCTGTCAATTCTATCTAGTTGGGATATGGTTTTTTCATCAAGTGCGTTGTTCTTTTTGGCAATCTCTACTGTGTTTTTGATTACAGATAGAGGATTTCTAATGTCATGCGCTAATCTGCTTGCTAGCTGTCCAATTGCAGAAAGCTTTTCGCTTTTTAGGAGATCCTCATTTAGCTTTGTTATGCGGTTTATGTTTCGCTGATTAGAGCGAATGGCAATAAAGACAAATGCGCTCATTGATACCCCTATTGCAGGAATGGCGACCAATACAGACGTTTCAAAGTCTGTAAATGCGTGAATACGGCTAAACTCGATTAGCCATGTTCTATGGCCAAATTCGAGATTGGTTGATTTTATCCAGGTATAGTCAGGTGTCGCTTTTTTGGAATCATAGTAGAGGGTTTCATCGGACTTTGTGCCGTCATAGATCTTGATTCTGACATTACCAGTTGCTGTCTCTTGTAAGACTGGTAGTATTGCATCGAACAGATCATGCGTTCTAAAGGCACTGTACACAAATCCCTGTAGTGCGGCAGTTTTTTGCTCAACTGTCTGATGCGGTTTACCCTTTTCATATACTGGTAAGAACATCAAAAATCCCGGCTGAACATCTTCCGTAGTTTCTTGCACTAGAGTTACTTTGCCTGAAATTGTTGCAGTGCTAGTTTCACGTGCTTTTTCCATTGCTGCTCGCCTTACTGGTTCCGAGAACGTGTCGTATCCCAATGCCATAAGATTACGAGCGTTAACTGGTTCGACATAGACAATGGAATGATATTCGTCTCTTGGCGTATCAGGACGAACTGTATAATCAGGGTATGTCAAGCGCATTTCCTGTATATGTTTTGCCAGGTCCTCAGAGTTGCCTATCTTTTTTGAATATCCTGTTACTTGCACTCCAGGGAATCGAGTCTCTAATTGTTGATTTGCGATAAAGGTTCGCCACTCGTCTGATGTAACTTCATCTGAGCTGATAAACAACCCCTGTGCTGAATACAAGACTTGTTCATAGTTGACCAGTCTGTTTTCTATTGTATGTGTGAGTTTTTTTGCAATGAAATCAAATTCATGATCTTGTTGAATGAGAATATAGCTGTAGAACAATCCTAGTATGGTAAATGTGATAAACAAAGATCCGCCAAGTGCAATAAAGTCAATATGTCTACTGTGCATGGTTCTTGATTTTTGGGCTAGGGACTTGTAAATAGACATTAGGTTTTGCTGACAGGCTGGTAAAACATATGCATATCATACTGGGAATATATTTTGAGGACACATCTATATAGATAGACCAAATTCATTTAGTTATGTCAGAGAGAGAAGAGACAAGACGCATCCAGTTTACGGGAAAATCATCATACATTGTGTCGCTGCCAAAACAGTGGATTATGGAGCTTGGCCTAAAGCAGGGAGACCAGATCAGCATAACCAGAGAGGGCAAGTCCGCACTAAAGATAATCCCATCAAAGGACCAGGCAAAATCAACTCAGAATGAGGAGGCCATACTAGAGATAACGCGGGATGATGACAATGCCGCAATTATTAGAAAGCTAGTATCATTGTATTTTCTTGGCTACAAAACCATACAGGTAAAGCCAAAATCAGATAGACTACAGCCAGGACAGAGAAACGCCATCAAATCCGCCGTAAAGGGAATGCTGATGGGCGCTGAGATAATTTCAGATTCCATTGACGGCATAACAATCCAGGTTTTAGTGAATTTGTTGGAATTAACAGTCGATGGCGCATTCAAGCGAATGCTGCACCTGGCAAAATCAATGCTCCGAGATGCATTGCTTGCAGTGAGGGAGGCAAACTTGGAGCTTGCCAAAGAAGTGATTGATTCGGATGATGAGGTGGACAGGTTTGGCTTTTACATCATACGACAGCTAAAGATTGCCATTCAAAACGAGTACATGCTGCGAGACATGGGCTTTACAAACGCAAGGCAGTGCCTTGGATATAGGCTGATTGTAAAAAACATCGAGCGAACTGGTGACCATGCAACCTTAATTGCAAAGGATCTCCTAGAGTTCAAAGAATCCGTCAGAAAGGATGCAATGGACAAAATCGAGGACCTAACAGACTTTGCCATATCCACACTAGATCAGGCATGTTTGGCATTATTCAAGGAAGACTTTGCCCAAGCAGAGGCCGCAATCAAGAAATCATCCGAATTATCAAAGTACGAGAAAAAGATCCTAGAATCCGTCAAATCAATAAAAAACGAGGAAGAGGCCTACCGTATAAGAAGAATGGCAGAAAACATCGCCAGAATCGCTGAATACGCAAGCGATATTGCGGAAATCGTACTAAACATGAACATCGAAAAGATGTTAAGAAAACGCCCATAACCGAATAACATGCACAGTGCGATTCTAATCACATACGACAATGAAGATTCTATAAAAGAAGCATATGGCTTGTGCGAGGCAGCCGGCTACAAAGTTGACAAGCTGATTCGCCAAAAATTCCTCAACAAATCTCGATACGGGATAGGTGAGGGAAAAATGCTAGAGATAAAGGAATTATCAGAAAAAATAAAGCCAGATGTTCTCATATATGATGAGATTCTCAAGCCGAGTCAAAACTACAACCTGGCATCAAAGCTGAAAATCAACATTTTGGACAGAGAGTCATTAATTTTGGAAATATTTGAGCGACGAGCAACCAGCGCGGAATCACATCTGCAGATCAAGCTGGCGCAGTTCCGATATGAGATGTCAAGGGCAAAAGAAAAGGTCAGACTTGCAAAGATGGGCGAGCAGCCCGGATTCATGGGAATTGGAATGTACGAAGTGGATTCATACTATAATGACATTCAAAACAGAATGCGCAGCGTAAAATCAAAGCTAGTAAAGATGGGAAAGCAGCGAGCATTGCACAGAGAGGCAAGAAGACGCGTAGGCCTCAAAACAATATCGCTTGCAGGATATACTTCAGCTGGAAAGACTACAATGTTTAATGTGCTAACAGGCGAGACAAAGCAGGAAAGCCCAGAATTATTTACCACCCTATCCACGACTACAAGAAAAACCATGATAGAGAAATATCCGGCCTTGATCTCAGATACGGTAGGATTTATCTCAAAGCTGCCTGCCTATATGATAGAGGCATTCAAGTCCACACTTGAGGAGCTAAAGTACGCAGAGGTAGTAATTGTTGTGATTGATATTTCAGATTCAGAGATGGATCTTAGAAAAAAATACCGAAGCTGCCTCAAAACTATGGCGGATTTGGATGTTGACCAAGAGCGTGTGATCTATGCGCTAAACAAGTCCGATCTGGTAGAGCCAGAAGATATCATAAAAAAAGCAGAGTTCATTGGACTGTCTGATAGCAAAAAATGGGTGCCAGTCTCGGCAGTCAGCCAGCAAAACATTCCAAAGCTAATGGAGCTGGTCAAAAAAATGATAGAGCGTCCACCTCAGCAAATAAAAGAGATTCCAAGAAAACAGGACTTGACAAAATTCTATGAGCAAGATGACGATTGAGGTACTAAGAATAGGCCAGCGAGTCGTCCGCGATGACCGAGTAACTACGCATGTAGCTCTTGTGTCTCGAGCATTTGGCGCATCAAAGATATTCATGAACGAGATAAACCCCGAAATAAAGCAGACCTTACAGCGAGTAAACAAATCCTGGGGCAGCAACTTTGAGATCGAATACATTGAGAGCTGGCGCGCACTCTTAAAATCAAAGAAAAAAGATGGTGCCAAAATAGTGCACCTCACCATGTATGGTCAAAACATCAATGACGTGCAAAAAAAGATTGGCGCTGAAAAACACATCTTAATTGTGGTAGGCGCAGAAAAGGTTCCGCGAGACGTATATGAAAATGCAGACTATAATGTTGCAGTGGGTAATCAACCACATTCTGAGATAAGCGCACTAGCAATCACATTGGACAGGATTCAAAACGGCAAGCAGTTTGATGCAAAGTTTGATGATGCCAGACTACAAATCGTACCATCAGAGAAAGGCAAGCAGGTAGTTGCCAAAAAGAAAAACTAGTTTGATTGTACCCATCCGCCGCACGATGAGCAGATAAGCATACCATCATCATTTTCATATGAGGGAGTTCCTGGCGGACACTCACATTTTGAGATTACCTCTTCATCCATAGAGTAATGTTGTGGTTTATGTTATTTTAAGAAGACATGTTGAAAATCAAACATTTGTTTATTGATTTGTGCTTATTTATTGCAATTTTAAGGGATTAGCTGCGATTTTCGCTATCTGTCAGCTAGTCTTGCCTGCTCTGTGCTAAATGTATCAATCACATGGGATGCGAGGCGCTCAATGTCAAGGTCCTTATCAGCAGAGATCAATAGAGTCATCCTTGCTATAGGAAATGGAAAGCTTATCAGAATTATCTTGTCCCGCCTTGCGGCCAAATAGTTGATTGGTCCCAGTTCCTTATCCAGCCCTCGCCTCAGGGAGATCTCTGAGATGAACTCCATGAATTTAGTTAATTTTTGTTTGTCACCCTCCATGGGAATCAGGCCTTGTTTGAATCCGCCTGCAACTAGCTTGCCGAATTCATCCAATATTCCTGCAAATCTTATCTTCTTTTCCAGTACGAGTTTTTTGCATTTCTCATCATATGTAGGATATTTTATTTTGCCCACTAACATGGAGCCATCCCCCATAATGTCAGAGTTGATCTGACTCGTGAAATGGCCCTAATCTTGCTAGTTACAACATTTTTGATCATTGTATCAGATGGCGCCTCTATTCTTGCAACTATATCATATGCCCCAAATACCCCATACGTTTCCTTGATTTTTTTGATTGATTTTAGCTCAGATAAAACATGTTCCTCAGAACCAACATCACAATTTATCAAAACATATGCAGATGACATCATTATTCACCTTATGGAATGTGCTTTTTGCAGTAACACTTTAGTTCGGTGCACTCTTTTAGTGCACTGACATATTCAGTCATTGGCTTTTTTTCTATTCCACAGAAGCACACTTCTGCTTCATCTCCACATTTTACACAATAGCTCATGATGTTAATACACAGTTTACGTATATATCATAAATCATGTAAAAACCATTAATTCATTAATCATTTTAGAAATAACATAAACAAATGTTTAGAATTTTATCACATATTCCAACAAAAGTAGACATCTGTAAGGTAATTTGATGACTAAACAGACAAAATCAAAGAAAACACATGATCAGGCTTTTGTGCCATGGTGTGGTATGGTATGATAGAAGCTGACGCAGTAGCCAATTCATGACGCAACACCGGTTTGCCGGTAGAACATACTGCTTCTGCCCTAAGCAAAGGATGTTGTCCCCCGTCAGCTTTGTTCGCAGATATTAAATATGCAAAAGGAATTTTCAAGTCAATGGTCGAATCTTACGAGGACCCATTTGTTAGAATCTCTGCAATGATTGGCGGAGACGAATACCTCAAAGTAGCCCGCGCATTACTAAAAGCAGAAGACGCAACAGACGAGGAAATTGCCAGTTCGACCGGACTGAGAATAAACATGGTAAGAAAAGTTCTCTATGATTTGTTTGGCAAAGCACTCATCACAGGAATTCGCGTAAAGGATGAGCGAAAGGGCTGGTTTGTGTACAGATGGCGCTCAAGAAAGGACGAAGTTGAGAATTTCATTGAAAACCAAAAGAAAAAGATCTCAGAGCGACTCCAGCAAAGACTAGACTATGAGAACTCGTCGCAATTTTATCACTGTGGAAATGAGGACTGTCCAAGAATTACATTTGAGACGGCACTGGAACAGTTCTTCAAGTGTCCAAGGTGTGGCGGCGTGGTGAACCTAAAGAAAAACGACAAGCTCAAAAAGGCACTAGAATCAAAGGTCACCGAAATAAGAAACGACATGCGTCGTCAGTTATAGTATAGTACGAGTTCGTTGTTTTGGCGTGTAATTTTGCACAGATTTAGCCTCAGGGATTGGCTGATTTTTGAGAACCCATCTCCTTCGACTAGGGTCTTTGCTTTGTTTCCACCAACCAGATATGGTGTTACGGTAACAACTACCTCATCGACCAGGCCCTGACTTACAAAATCCCAGTTTGTGGTTCCGCCACCCTCCAACAATATGGTTTTGATTTTTTTGTGGTGTAGAAACCTCAAGAGTCTTTTTAGCTCAACTTTGTTTTGTCCTGCAATCACAACATCAACCGGGAACTTGGCAAGATTTGCCAGGTTTTTCTTTGATGCTTTCTTTGATACTGCTATGATGGTTGGAATTTGGTGCGAGCTCTGAATTATTTTGGAGCTTGTCGGTATTTGTCCAAGCGAATCCAGAACTATTCTGATTGGATTTTTGCCTTTGACATATCTGACATTGAGCATGGGATTGTCTTGCAGTATAGTGTTTTTGCCTACTAGAATAGCATCCATTTGAGATCGTAATCTGTGCAGTCGGATTTTGTCTTTTTTTGATGATAATGCCGAATCACCAGTTATGGTGGCAATTTTTCCATCAAGTGAGATTGCTGCAGAGAGAATAATGTGCGGCCTAGAGCTTACCATGTATGATTTTGCCTCCAATCATTACTGCAGATATGGCAGACTCGCTTGCCCTGTGCACTAGACTTGCATATGGATTGTGCATTGGCTCCAAATCCAACGAATGCTTGTCAAAGAACACACCATCTGCCAAAAACCCAGGCTGAATTGAGCCTATTTTTTTGCCCAAGAGCATCCCGCCATTTACGGTTGCCATCTTTAGGATCTCCTTTGGATCTATTCTTTTTTGGTGTAATCCCATGTGAACCTTCCAGAGATAGTCCATTTCTCTGAACATATCAGGTGAGTTTATCATCACATTATCGGTGCCTATTGCCACCTTGCAGCCGGCATTTTGCATTGCCTCAAAATTTGGAATCCCTTCTGCCAGTGATGCGTTTGCTCGAGGACAAATCACTATGCCTCGTGTCTTCTTTGCTGCCTTTTTGAGATCCGCCATTCCGGCATATGTCATGTGGATCATAAAGTGCGGTTTCATCTGTAGGGCGCGCTCCGTTTCTGTTCTTTTTGCGATTTTTTTAGAGACCAGAATACTTTGTTTTGTTTCGGAGCTGTGAATTGCGCGAATCTTTTTTGTTTTGGAATAATATTGCAATGCAGAATCGCTGTTTTCATTTGCGCCAGAGATTCCAATACCATCAGAGATCTTAATCACTGCGGCAAGATTTTTTTTGATATCACCAGAGAGTGGTAGATTTTTTTTGATTTGGGCGTGGTCATGGTATGATTCAACCCTACCAAGAATTACTCCTCTGATTGGTGTATGCTCTAGTGCTTTTTGCAACAATACAACACCGTATGATCCCCCCTCTCGAAAATCAACAAATGTCGTTATTCCTTTTCGGATCATGGAATGACACGCATTTTTCATAAATGACATCAAATGTTCAGGATTACTCTGCTTGAGAATTCTCTGTTTTGCACCCAAAACAGGATGAATCTTGTTATCTACTGTTCCAGACAGTGTGGCATCTTTTGCAATAGAATCCCCAATGTGCGTGTGCATGTTGATAAATCCAGGCACAAGAAGGAGTCCCTCACAGTCGATTGCCTTGCCTTTTCTTTGGTTTAGCTTGCCAAACGTCTCAGATACAGGCAGGTTAGCTGATCTAACATATGTAAGGTCTTTGCCATAAAGGATGCTGAGATTTTTTAAAAGCATGACAGCTCATAGATTTCCGGCTTTACTTGTTTGGCATCACGTATCTCTCGTATGGTATCAAGTGATTTTGTTGCAAGCTTTACTGCCTCCCTTGCTGTGCGTCCAGTGCCTATTCCGCAATTAAACGAAACATCAAATTCCTTTTTTGCGATTTCCAGAAATTCCCGTGCATTTTTCTTTGCATCGCCAGATGTTACCACCATGAAGTTGTCCCCGCCCATAAAGAAGCTCAGTGATTTTTTTGCTAAGAAAAATTCAGACATTTTTGCATAAATCCCAAAAATGACAGATGATATTTCGTATGGTGACTTTATTTTTCTCTGTGATGTGATGTTTTCCACATCAAAGTGCATTATCGTTACCTTTTGATCTGCATGTCCGTTTACAAATCCAAAGATGTGGTGATGGTCATCTAGTATTATGGGGGTTTTTTTGCCCTCGTATGCCTTGAGATTGGCATCAAATGGATTGTCTGCATAACCAATCGACATGGAAAGCTTTAGTGATGATACTTGAGATAGTTTTTTTTGTATCTCAATGTGATCTGCTAGAGTCAAGCCATTTGTTATGACAAAAAACTCATCAAATCTATTTGAGAACACTAGACAATTCTTCTCAGAGAATAGTTTTTGGATCTGGCCATACAGATGTGCCTGAAGCATTTGCAATTCATGCTCCCTATCGGAGCCCAGAGTCAGGGTCCACGGACCATACTCTGTTATCTTTATGATGGTAAGCTGGATCATTGTATTTTCTTTAGCTCCTCAGAGATTTTGAATACCGCCTCTACCGCACGCTCGGCAACAGGCCTAATTCTGGCATAGGCGTGACGCTCCTGCATTCCAGGACCCGAGATTCCAAGCGAGACTGGCTTTTTGTGCTTGAGCGAGAGTTCTGTGAGGGATTTTGCAGTGGAATGTGCAATGACCTCATCGTGTTTAGTTTGGCCCTTTATGATTGTGCCAAGCGTAACTACGGCATCAACGTCTTTTTTTGATAAAAGGGAATCCACCAAAATTGGCATGTCATATGCGCCTGGAACCATGCAGGAATACTTGACTGTAATTTTGAGTGATTGTGCCTTTTCTTTGGCAATAGCTAGCATCTTAGATGTTATCTCTGAGTTGAATTCCGCAGTAACAATTGCAATGTTCATCTAATGCACCTTTGAGAATTCTAGTAGTTCTTTTCCATCAATAAATGGAATGGCATTTTCCTTTGCAAATTTTTGAGCCTTTTCCATTGATAGAGCTGAATATGTCTGGGCATCCATCATCTCGCATATCGCAGTGACTGGTGAAAGCTTGGCAAGCTCTGCCAAATATACTGACATTTCTGTATGCCCTTGTCTTTTTGCCAACAGTCCATTTGATGCTAATAATAACGGTACATGGCCTGGTGTGGCAAAAGACGAGATAAACTCTTTTTTTGCATTACTAGAACGATATAGATTTGCCATCTCTTTAATGGTCAGTGCTCGGTCTTTATCAGTTATTCCAGTATAGGTTTGCTTGTGGTTAATTGAAATGGAAAATGTTGGATGATCACCATATGGAGCAGTGCCCATTATCATTTGCTTTGAATCAGAATCCATATCAGAAGATCTTGATAAGATATGGTGCATGTATTGCAGGTTTAGCGATTTTGCAAAAGAATCCCCTATTGCAAGGCAGATAAGGCCTCCAGCGTTTTGCCGCATTCTAGATATGTGCTCTGGTGTTACAAATTGTGCGGCAACTACCATGTCCACTTCGTTTTCTCTTTTTCCAGAATCATAAAGCAGGACAAATTCGCCTCGTTTTAGTGACGCAATTGCATCATCTAGTGCCATTATATTCAAAATGGTTTTTGGTGGAATAATAAAGTTTACTAGTAAATTAGTAATTACCACTATTTTGGTAGAAAATCATTCCTGCTTTAGGAGATATTTTCCCAAAATGTCGGTTTCAATATTAACTTTGTCGCCTATTTTTTTGGTGGAAAAATTTGTCACACCTATGGTATGAGGAATCAGACACACCGATGCAAGATTTTTTTTAACATCAACCACAGTTAGGCTAATTCCATCTATTGCAATTGAGCCTTTTTGCACTACGAATTTTGCCAGAGACTTTGGAATCTCAAACCAAATTTGGACTTCTTTTGGTTTTTTCTCTATTTTTTTTATTACACCAACTCCATCTATGTGGCCTAAAACAAAATGGCCTTCAAGTCTTTCCCCTACCTTGAGGCTTCGCTCTATGTTGACAATGCCGCCAACCTTTAGATTTCCAAGATCTGTCTTTTTTGTGGTTTCTTCTATCATCTCAAAGTCACATTTTGATTTGTTAATTCCAGTAACAGTAAGACAAACACCGTTTAGCGCAACGCTTTGGCCAAGCTTTAGCCCTTTGGAGTTTTTGCCAAGGTCCACTGTCATCTTTATGGCACTACGATTTTTTGTGTTTTGTTTTATGTTTATGATTTTGCCGATTCCTTCAACTATTCCAGTAAACAACAATTCTGCTCATCATATTATGGTATAAAATGATTCAGACGTAACAAGCCTTAAAAATAAAACAAATTCAGATTTTTTATGGATGTCTTTGAGGCAATAGAAAAACGACGCTCAGTCAAGAATTTTGATCCAAATCATACCATACCAAGACAGCAAATCGACAAGATTCTTTCTGCCGCAATATTATCCCCAACATCATACAATATCCAAAACTGGCGATTCATTACCATAACTAACAAGGACTTGCAGTCAAAGATACGCCAGGCTTCGTGGAATCAGGCTCAAGTAACAGATGCATCAGTGGTGGTGATTTTGTGCGCAGACTTGGTTGCGTGGAAAAAGAATCCTGCCAGGTACTGGAAGAATGCGCCACAGGAAGTGCGTGACTATTTGGTTCCTGCAATCATAAAATCATACGAAGGTCAAGACCAATTCCAGCGAGACGAGGCAATCAGGTCCTGTGGGATGGCGGCCCAAACCATAATGCTTGCAGCAAAGGCAATGGACTATGATTCATGTCCAATGATAGGATTTGATCCAAAGCAGGTTGCAAAACTCATCAATCTACCAGATGATCATATGATAGCCATGATGATAACAATAGGTAAGGCACTAAAGCCTGCGGCGCCAAGGGGCGGACAGCTTCCACTGGATGAAGTTGTAGTGATTGATCATTTTTAGATTCAAGAATAACAAAGTTACTTGGGGTTTAATTACTCAAAATTCAATTCTTCGATATGGACGTAATAGACATCACAATTACAATAATTCATCTAATAGTAGGATTCATCCTAGTGTTTTATGCTGCCAAGGCATACAGAAAAACCAAATATCCTCCAATGCTGCTTTTAGTGGCTGGATTTTCAGTTCTTGTTTTAGGCGAAACAGTGATTGAAGATTTTTTTAATTTTCTGAACAATAACTTGTTACAAGAGATAATTGCAGAATCATTTGAAATTGTTGGCTTTGTGATATTGATTTTGGCAGTCAAGAAAAGCTGAAAATGGAAACTGACGGTGGCATCACATCTGCACTGGCAGACAAGTACACACGAGATATTCTAACCATACTAGCAAAAGAAGAATTATCAGCACAACAAATCTCCACAAGACTAGACATTCCAACATCTACAACATATAGAAAAATCAAAACGCTTGAGGACCTCAAACTTGTCAAGAAAACAAAGGTAATACGCACAACAGAAGGCCTAGGTGAAAGCTACTACAGAAGCTTGGTTTTAGAGATCAATGTGAAATACAGGGACGGAAATCTTACCTACACTGTAGAGAGAATCAAAATGGATGACAGAATAGTCAGATTGTGGGAAAAATTCAAGGAATAATCACTGCCATTCTCATAGATGAGAACGGTCGGCACTAAATTAAATATCAAATTACATACTCATTCATGGAAAAAAAATCGACGCATATTGCAGCATTTGTGCTTGCGGCAATTGTGATCTCAACTGGTGCGTTATACCTAATGGTAGCATCAGATGAATACAATGACTACAAGCAGGAAGCTGGCGCAGCTACCAATGAGCAAGGCTCAGAATCATCCGAGCAGGAATCCGAAGAGGAGGTAGAGTCAGGAACATTCGGACCACAACATGAAGCAGTCTTCTTTGGAATAATTGGTACGATGTATGTGCCAATTGGTTTGTGGATATTAAAGAAAAAAGACCAAACCAAAACACCATACATAATTTCGCTAATTGGTTCTGCTGGATTGATTGTCTTCTATGTAGCAACAAGAACAGTTGATCTTCCACTTGTAGGCCTACAAACAGATATCGGCATACAAGATACGCTGGCAAAAGTGTTGCAGGGCACGATAGTTGCAATATCTGGATTTATGCTATTTTCAATAGCAAAACACAGAAAAGTCTCAAAACTAGCCTAGGTTTTTTATTAGGCATTTCAATTTTTTATTAAAATTTTTACCAAGCAAAGCCCTGATCATAACCATGGTATCTACTCAGATAATGGAAAAGATTCTCTTTGGGGTTGCAAAGCAGTGGATTGCAGGAAACACCATTGATGAGGCACTTGTTACGGCACAAAATTCCTACAAAAACGGAATGAGTGTAATCATAAACAAGCTTGGCGAATACCACACCTCAAAGAACCAAATAGAAAACACCATTTCAGAATACCACACCATAATGGCATCATTTAGGAAATGGAAGGTAAATGGCGCCATATCTGTCAAGCCGACTCAGATTGGTTTGATGAAAAGCAAAAAGAAATGCCTGAATAATTTTGAGATTTTGATTAGGGCTGCAACAAAATCGCAGACATTTGTGTGGCTGGACATGGAATCCTCGGACCACACAGACGAGACAATCCAAATTTACGAGAACCTGCTGGCAAGATACGAAAGGCTAGGCATTGCAATACAGGCAAACCTGATGCGAAGCGAGGGCGATTTGGCGGATTTATTATCAATGGGCGGCAAAATACGCCTAGTAAAAGGAGCATATCGCGAAAACTCCAACATATCATTCAAGTCAAAACAAAAGGTAGACCAAAACTATCTCAGACTGATGAAAATATTATTTGAGAATGCAAATGAATTTGGAATTGCCACACATGATGGCATAATGATAGATAGAGCAACAGAATTAGCAAAAAAGAATGAAAAGAAATTCGAGTTCCAGATGCTTCGCGGGATTCGAGATGAGCTAAAGCCAATTCTAATCAAAAAAGGATTTTCCCTATCAGAGTATATCCCATATGGAACCAACTGGCTTCCATATTCCATTAGGAGACTAAAGGAGCGAAAAAGAAACATCTTGCTTTTGGGAAGCTCATTTATTTCGCACCAAAAAATGCGTTAGTAGAAATCCTACTTGAACGTTATATAGAAAAAATCCGTTGTTGTGTGTAATGAAAACAACGGGAATCGTCTTGATTCTACTTGTTGCGACACTGGCACTACCTTTGGGGAATTCATTTGCAGTGCCAATATCAAATCCACCAACAAATCTTTCAGCCCAAGCAGTATCCAGTACACAAATCAACCTCTCATGGAGCGCACCAATCAATTCAACACAAAATGGTGTAAATGGCTACAAGATAGAGCGTGATGTGGGATGTTTAGGCACATTTACGGTTCTGGTTGCAAATCACACCAATACTAGCTATTCCAATACGAATCTGAGTGCATCAAAATGCTATGCATACAAGGTTTCTGCGCTAAATTCGGCTGGAATCAGCACATCATCAAATGTTGCACAGGCAGCCACCCAGTCAGCACCATCCACAAATCAGACCAAGCCAACTGACAATTTGGGGCAAAAGGTATCAGAGTTTGTACAAAAACGCAACGAGCTGCTCAAAAAACAACGCGAGGAAACAATAAAGATTATTCGCGAATGCCACGACAAGGCGCTAAATTCCACAGGAATTGCACGAAAGCAGATCATGGAAGACTGCAGAGAGAAAATGCATGAGCTCAAAGACAAGTACCAAGATTCAAGAAAACAATTCAAAGAAGAATTCAAGACCTTCAAAAAAGACGCAAAAACCATCCTAAAGGAAGCCAAAAAGTCAGGCCTCATCGACAAAAGAGACATCAAGGAAATAAAACACGAGTTTCGAGACTTTGAGAACAACACAAAACACGAATCAAAGGAACTAAAGCACGACATCAAGGAGCTACGCAAAGATCTCAAAAAGGAGCTCAAAAAAGACAAGAAAAAAGACAAACACGATGACGATGATGACTGATTCCTTTTTCATTTTATTTTTAGGCACAAAATCAACAAACTAGCTTATCATTTAACGAATCAGCTGAGCAGGCCCTATCAATCAGATATCATATCACATAATCATGCAAACATCACATTGGACTCGCGAAGTTCGAGCCCCATTCAAAAGAGTCATGGCTTGGGACATGCTTTTCTTTGTCCTAGGCATTGGCGTTGGCGCCGGAATCGGTGCATTCCTAGCCACAAGCTAGGAATTTTTTTATTCTTTCAGCTTGCTTTCCTGAAATATTTCGGACTCGTACCAGTTGTACCTAAAATAATCCAGGCACCACTCATGAAACATTGCGTCTGTGCTGTAAAACATCTCAGTAAGGTCTGCCTCACCCTCTGCATTCGAAAATGAGACGCTTGCCTCTTTTTCGTTTAGCACTATGAGGGTCTGAACTGTTTTTTGCATCTTTCTTTCTACCAGTCCTTTTTCTATCAGCTCATCATAGTTGAGCTTGGCCAAAAGCTTTTTTCTACCCTTTGGCACCACAGCAGATTCCGATAAGATATAGTTGAACTTGATCCCTTTTTCGATTCGCTTTACCTTTGGCTCTATTATATCGAGCGGGATTTCGGTTAGGATTTCATAGATGTACTGATTTGCGTTTTTGTAAATTGATTTCCATTGCTCCAAAACCTTTGATACTCCTTTTGTGTGTACAGAGTTTGCCAGCTGCCCAATTCTCATTATGAATTTTGGCGGTATATCACCAAAGGTGTGATCCTCAAAATATTTTCTATTCCTGGACAGAAATATGATAGACGGGGTCTGGGAGCAGATTGTCTTGCCGTATGTGGTCAGGGTATAGTAGCCATCCATGTTTTTTGTGATAAATCCGCCATCCTCTAGTCTTGCAAAATTGCGATGCACTTCTTGGACGGTAGCACCGATTTCTTTTGCCATGTTGGTTACCTTGCATTTTTTTTCCAATAATCGAAATATTATTTGCAGCCGCTGTTGGCTGGACATCTCCAGAAAATTGTTTGCCGCCTCTTCGTACAGGTCCACCATATGGTGTGATTTAGTCACAAGTTGGTAAAAAATGCTGAGTTCTATACATAACAAGAAAATTAGCACTAGGTGAATTTTTTGGCATTATTTATTAGATTGAATTTAGGATTTTGTCTTGTTGGTCTATTTACGAACGAAGACAGTCAAGGGTGAAAAATACCTGTATCTAGTAAGATCAGTCTGGGATTCAAAAAAGAACACATCGCGCCAAGAGACAATAAAGTATTTGGGAAAATCATCAGAGGTAACCAGAGAAGATATACCAATACAATACAGAAACGACCCAAAGGTTGTCTCGTTTTTGGCCTCAGATGAGGCAATGGACCTGGACAGGCGAGATGAGATGCTAGGCAAGCTGCGGGACCAACTATTCAAGTTGTTCATGAAGGGGGATTTGGATGGATCGCTGGAATTATACCAGAACTATCGCACAGTATCTGGTACTACAAGTTTTTTTGAAAAGATTCTCACGCCAGTCATGTATGAGATCGGCGAGCTCTGGGTGAAAAACAAGATCAGCATCGCAGACGAACATGTTTGCAGTAATGTAGCAAACAGCATGGTTAGAATAATTTTTGATAGAAATGAAAAGATTCCAACAAAAAAGAAGATCCTAATCTGCACACCGGACGGTGAGCATCACAACTTGGCCGCAAGCATTTTGGAATCACATCTATCGTGCAGTGGATTCAAGGTCTTTAATTTGTCCCCGTCAGAGCCACATGAATCCATAGTTCGGTTTATTGACTCGGCCAAGCCAGATGCCGTGTTGGTTTCGATCACACTAACAGACAATATCAAGCCAGGCCAGAGGCTGGTCAAAAAGATAAGGGAGCGATCCTCCATCCCAGTCTTTGTTGGAGGCCAAGCCCTAAAGGATCAAGACGCCAAGTTTGATGCCCAGATAATCCGCGAATCCAGCCTCAAAAACATCCCAAGACTAATCAACTAAGATGAAATTTGGGGTATCGGTCTTTGTATTTACGCGAGACCTACGAATTGAGGATAATGTGGGATTGGTTTCTGCATGTGCAAGCTCAGATGTTGTGATTCCATGTTTTGTTCTGAATCCAAAAATACAGGACTCTTACAGATTTAGATTTTTGCTTGACTGCATTGAAGATCTAAAAAACGAATTTACAAAGAGAAAGGCCGCCCTCCATGTTTTGTATGGGAATTACACTCAGGCATTGCAACAAATATCCAAGATGCAAAAAATCGATGCAGTTTTTGCAAATCAGGACTATACACCATTTGCCAAAAAAAGACAAGACCAGATCACGTATTTTTGCACCACAAACAACATACCATTCCACCAATATGTGGATCACCTAATGTATGATCCAAACATGATAAAAACACAAGAAGGAAAACCATACAGCGTGTTTTCTCAGTTTTTTAGAACCGCAATTCAAATTCCAGTCGCAAAACCGCAACAAAACGAATTTACAAATTTTCATGCAAGGCTAATTGATGATTATTTCGCATCATCAGATCACACCATTCCAATCAAGGGCGGCAGAAAAAGCGCATTACAAATTCTAAAAAGCATTAAAAACTTTGCAGACTATGAAGCAAAAAGAAACTATCCCATGTATCAAACCACGATGCTTTCTGCACACAGCAGGTTTGGCACAGTATCAGTCAGGGAACTATACCACACCATATCGGAAAATCTCGGCATGCACCACACCCTGGTAAATGAGATTCATTGGAAAGAGTTTTTCAGTCATGTTTTGTATCATTTCCCTCATGTGACCAAAGGAGCATTCAGAAAGAACCTCTCTGTCACACCATGTAAACACAACAAAGCCCACATTGATGCCTGGAAGAACGGCAGAACCGGCTTTCCAATAGTTGATGCTGGTATGAGGGAGCTAAACAACACGGGCTTTATGCATAATAGAATACGCATGATTGTTGCCTCTTTTTTGAGCAAAGACCTGCACGCAGACTGGAAGATAGGCGAGCGGTATTTTGCTGAAAAGCTAATCGACTATGATCTGGCAGTAAACAACGGCAATTGGCAGTGGGCTGCGTCTACTGGGTGTGATGCACAGCCGTGGTTTAGGGTTTTCAATCCATGGCTGCAACAAAAAAAGTTCGACTCGGAATGCAGATACATCAAAAAATGGATTCCCGAGCTGGAAAAACTGTCCGCAGAGAAAATACACAGACTAGAATCAGAATCATTTGATGTTGACTATCCAAGGCCTATAGTTGATCATGCAGAGGAATCAAAGATTGCAAAGCAAATGTTCCGGCAAGAGACACGATAAGAATTTGTATTACAAATAACAAAAACAATCATGGGTAAATTTTCCAAAGTAGAGCCATCCTACATTTCAAAGGATGGGTGTAGACTAGTCTGGGAGGGAATAGACGAGGATGATTCTGATGTTGTGGTACTAAACAAGGAGGAGCTGGATTCACTCACTGAGATACTATCAAAAAACTCTACAGGCAAAGTTGAGCTTGAGGACGAATTCAGTACAATTCTGATAAACACTGACATTATCCAGTTTCGACTAAAGGACTCTAAAATGCTAGAAGTAAAGACCAGTACCATGACAAAGGCCATATTAGAATACAAAAAGGTCCCACACGTACCAAAGCCAATCAAGATTTACCCAAAAGAGTTTCTCCCATCAATCCAAATAGAAAAGGATGATTCCGAGAAAAAGCAGCTGGATGCAGTCCTAAAATCAAAAGCAAAAAAAAATATCTCGGAAACCGACCTGTTTAGAGTATTATCCACTAGGCGCTCTACTAGAAACTTTGATTCCTCAAAAATAATAGAGCAATGGCAGGTAGACAAGATACTAGCAGCTGCCGATACCGCACCCACTGCTGGCAACTTTCAAGGCTTTGAGGTCTTTTATGTCAAAAACAAGGAGGTAAAAAGAAGACTAGTCGAGGCTGCAAACAACCAGCCATATGTGAATGCACCAGTTGTTTTGGTGTTTTGCATGGACCCAGCACGAGTAAAGATGAACTTTAGGCCAGAGATCTTGGCCAAATTCTCACTCCAGGACGCAACGCTGGCGGCTGCATATTCCCAGCTTGCAGCATCCGCATTGGGATTGAGCTCAATTTGGATTGGCATGATCAATGAGGAAAAGGTTCAGCAGATTCTTCAAACAGAGCTGAGGCCATCATCGATTCTTTGCATTGGATATCCGCAAAAGAGTCGCCCCCCAAAGTCCAGACGAAAGCTAAAGGATTTGGTTCGAGTCATAGAATAAACTCGCCAATATTTGTCTTTGATATAATCATGCCAGGAAATGTCTTTTGTATGATTCTTGCCATATAACTCAGTGATATCTTTACACCATCTGTTTTTTCCGGATCGGTTCCAGGATATAGCCGGACGGTTGTCTTTTGCTCTTTTGCAAATATCTCAATTAAAAATTGCTGGTTTTTCTCATCGATTACTATGGTAGAGACTAGTGTGGATTTTTTGCTCTGAGATAAAAACAAATCATTGAGCTTGATTATGCATGGCTGTTTTGTCACAAACGGAACAAAGCTAGAATACAAAACACTCAGATCTATTGTCCCATCAAATACAATGTGAGGCATCTTAATTCACGGATGGAGTTCTGTGCCTTGCCTTTGATCGCAGTCTTGAGCCACAACACGGACAGTTGACTGTTTCAACCTGCAGATACAAAGAACAGTTAGTACATCTTTTCTGTCCCAGATCATATCGAAATCGATTTGCAGTTCGCTCTGCCTTGTAATCGGTGCAGATCCCCTTGCACATTGTGGACATGGTGTAATTCGGGTTTGATTTTATTTAAGCGCGTGATAATTTTGTGCCCTAGTGCCAACCAAGCACAATGAGGAAAAATTAGCACTAGATCATAATTTTATCACTAGTTTATATAACAAATTTGCAAAATCACATCAATGAAACATCAACGCACCATTAAACTTGCAGTTTTGATCGTAGCAACTTGTTTGGTCTTTAGCGTTAGCATGTCTGCATATGCAGATGATACAAAAAAAATAAAGGACTCTAAAAAAGATTCCAAAAAAGACGCAAAAAAGGATACAAAAAAAGACACTAAGAAAGAAAAGAAAAAAACTGTAAAAAAGACAATCAAAAAAGAAGCAAAACCAACAGAAACAAAGCCAGTCACAGCAGAACCGGTAGTTGTTCCAACAGTTGATCCAATGCAGGAGAAGCTAAATGCCTGCAAAGCAAAGGAGACACAACGAGAGCAATACGAATGTGAAAAAGCCCTAAAGGCAAGCCAAGGATCAGACGAGTTCAAATCAAAGGCAACTGCGACCACAATCGGCCCAGTCACATTCTATTATGCAGGCGCAACCGTTGAGAAAAGTGGCGGACAAGACATTGTAAACTTGAGATTCCTAGTTGAGAACACTGGCTCTAAAGAAAATGTCTCACTATACTGCACAGGTCCTGCGGTTTGTAACTATGATATTTCTGATGGCACTATCACATACAAGTACGCCTCGCAAGACTTTACCAACGGACAAATCGTGCTAAAGCCTGGAGCATCCAGGACCTTTAACATGCTGTTTGGTCCGGCAATTGGCTATGGCAGCTATGTAGAGTTTGAGTTTGATCCATCAAAGCAGTACACGTTTAATGTAAAAGAGCCGTGGGGTTCTGGAAGCATTCCATTGAACCTAAAATAACCCCTTTTTCTTCTTAAATTATGATATTTTCCGCACTCAGAACCGGCCTAGTGTTATTTGCATTTAGCGGCTTGATCTTTGGATTTATGATTACATATGAAGAAGTAGATGCTGCCAAGGCATCAAAGGTAAAGACTTGGAAATATGGTGCAAAGACAAAGGGAATTGTATGTGGCGACAAGCTCTGCTCTGAGAAATACAAATCACGATGAACCAAAAGATCAGAGTAAATCCACTTGATGTCATATTGTGGAATGGCAGGCATTCCGGAAAAGATGTAGTAAACATCTACACCAAGTTCTCCCCAATGATGCAGATTGGAGCAGACACCAAGATGCTAAATTTCGGCTTGTGGAAAAATTCCACTACGCTACCTGATGCGCAAAAAGAAATGTCAGAATATGTCGCAGACTTTGGCGAGTTTTCTTTGGCAAGTAAGGTCTTGGATGTTGGTAGTGGATTTTGCATTCCAGCTACAATCTGGAAGGAGAGGTTTCCTCATCTGGAGGTATTTTGCCTTGATGTGAATTTTTCAGAGCTGAATAATGGCAGCAATCATGTGATATCGCAGATAAACTCGTCCTCAAATAATATTCCGTTTGCAGAAAAGTCATTTGATAGAATAATTGCGCTGGAATCTGCCCAGCACTTTGTTCCACTGGAGAGATTTTTCAGCGAGGCAAGACGAGTTTTATCAGATGATGGCAAGCTAATCCTGGCAATTCCGGTAACTAGGGACTCATCAGCACTAAAGCTTGGCATACTGAGTATTACGTGGCTCTCAAAGAAATACACAAAAGATCATGTGTTTAATGTCATAAAGCAGGCTGGATTTAGCCTCAAAAAGGAGGAATCCATTGGGGATTTGGTGTATGAGCCGTTTGCCAACTATTACATACAAAACAGAAAATCCCTCAAAGAAAGACTGGTCAGCACCTATTCTGGAAATGTAGAGAATCTGACCTTCAAGTCCATGAAAAAAATGAAGGAACTATCAGAGAAGAAAATAATCGATTACCTTTTACTTAGTTTGCAAAAAGACTAGCTGGTAATTTTTTGCGCAAATCTGACACCCAGTGCTCCCACCACGCCGCCAGATATTATCAAAAATGGTGCAACCAACGGTACGAGCTCAAAATAGATCTGAGATGTAAGACTTGGCCACATTAGCTTGTCTAGTGTAATCTCGTTGTACGTGTATGTTATCAGTGGATAATACAGAAAATAGAAAATGCTGCCAAAGATTGCACCAGCTAGCATGACATGTTTTGTGGTTTTTGATCTTGACAATACATAGTCACCCAGTATGATGGGAATGATGTTTGCAAGGTAAAATGGTATGGTGTGGATTAGGGTGTGGTTTGGAATTACAGCACTTAGTGTCATTATTCCCAAATATGATGCGCCAACCAAAGACGCAACACCGAATCTTTTCTTTGAGAGAATTGCCGAGCTTGCCAAAATAACTGTGACCAAAAACGGATATGCCACAGCTGCAAAGCCTGCTGCAAATATCGGATTTGGGTTGAAATCAAAATAGTCTGTCTTTGAGAACGGCAACGAAAACGAATAGAACAATCCGGTTACTGAAAACCATACTGGAATCATAGAAACCACGATGATGAAGCGACTTGGCTTCTCCGATCCCTTCAAAAAGACCTTGGCGTTGGCCAAAGCCCCAATGCTGGTTAGGCCCATGCCTGCAATCAGCACCAAATGAGGTGGGCTGAGCAATCCATCCAGCCCAAATGTGGAATGCCACACAAAGTCAATTGGCCCTGCCGCAAGCAGTGACGCAATACCTATTGTGGTAATTTTGATTCCCCTGCTGAATTGTGATGGTTTTTGTGACTTTTGCCAGCTAACAAAAAGCAGAGTAAATCCCAACAAGGCAATGCCAACACCAGAATACAGCATTGCATGAGGCGGTGCAAAAAACGTCTCTGGCTTGTTTAGTATGTGGTTTGTAATGTCCCAGCTTCCACCGCTCGTTACCAGAATGATTCCAATACTTGTCACAATGTTTGCTATTTTGAATAATCGGGAATAGTCCAATGATGTACTAGTAAATTCTGGCTTCATGGTATCACCATAACGGTATGTTCCAAGACGAATTCGTTTTGATGGTCTGTTGTACCATCAATTGGAAAGTGTGATAGTTCATTGATGTGCGGCATTGCAACAGTCTTGGTGTATATGGTAAAGGCCCCTGTTGTGGTTGGCGTGATTTGTAAGGTCATGGAATGAGTCAGGCCTGGTTTTGCTGGCCTGTTGTATGCCTCAATGAATGGATATTTGGATGGTATCATGGTTTGCCCACCTGTATAGTCAGTTCCTATTTCTTGCTCTGGCAGGAATAATTTTGGCGATTGCAAAAAGTCATATGATTTTATTTGTATGTTGTCCAGGTTTTGGTTTTGCGGAAACTCTACTGTTATTGTTTGCAAGTCTGCCTCCTCGCCATTGTTTGTAGCAGTTATGGAAAGATCAAAGAATTCGCCAAGGCGTATCTGTGATGCAGATAATGTTACATCGATTGATGGTTGTGGGGCTGCAACCGGAACGCCCTGATAGGTTTGCGGAAATACGGCAAAATTGAGCGCAAAATAGGCACCCATTACGCATGCAACAACCAAGTATAGTTTTTTCAATTTTATTTCTTTTCCAGATCTAAGAGTGCCTTTGCCTGCTTGTAGTGGACCTCGTCTATCATTTTGCCATCAACTACAGTAGCTCCCTTTCCTTTCTTTGTAGATTCCTCGTATATGGAACAGACCTTTCTTGCCCATTCCAGCTCAGACTTGTTTGGTGCAAACAATTCATGACAAATAATGATTTGATCAGGATGAATTATTGATTTGCCGGAATAGCCAAGGTTTTTTCCAATAATACAGTCTTGCTTTAGGCCTTCCAAGTCCTTGAGGTCCTGCCAAATTGCATCAATTACCAAAACGCCTGCTGCTCTTGCATCCAGCGGGATTTTTGCGCGTGAATATTTTGCACCCTCTGATTGTTTTGTGTATTCTATTCCCATGTCGTTTAGCAGATCAAATACGCCAAACACGACTGCCGGAATTCTCTTGCTGCTTTTTGCTATATGATATGTGTTGACCACGCCTTCAGCAGATTCTATTGATGGTATTACAAAAAGAGGCTTTAGCTTTCTTTTCTTCTCAAGGGATTGGATGAGTTTGATGATTTTTCCTAGCTCCTTCGCATTATTGACTTTGGGTATTACAATTCCATCCAGTCCTTTTTGGATTATCTCGGAGAGATCATCTGGGATTTTGCCAGAGATTGGCGAATTTGTCCTAACATAGATGCTGGAAGAATACGAATCACGTGATTTTAGTGCGTCCCGGATTAGCTTGCGCGCATTTTTCTTCTCAGAGTCAGGCACGGAATCTTCCAAATCAAAGCAGACAATATCAGATTGTGAGGTCTTTGCTTTTTCTAAAAAGCGAGGATTGTTTCCAGGTACAAATAAGAGGCTACGATAAAGCCTTGCCAAGAATTTAGACGCCTTCAGGCTTCATCAGGATTTTGCCAAAGAACTTGCCTTGAACCATCTTTGTGTGGGCCTCTGCTGCTTGCTCAAATGGATAAATCGAGTCAATGACTGATTTAATTTTGCCTCTGCCCATCCAGTAGAAACCATCTTCTAGTTCTGCTCTTGTTCCCTGTGTGGAACCTAGGATGTTTGTTCCCTTGAAGAAGATTTGTCGAAGGTCTGTCTTTGCATCATAACCAGTTGTTGCGCCACAGGATACCAGTGTTGCACCATACTTTAGTAGTGTAAGCTGTGGGTTCCAGTGAGTCTGACCAATGTGATCAAATGACACATCAATTCCTGGTGCTCCGCCTGTTGTTTTTGCAATTTCTTTTGAAATCTTGAATACTTCTTTGGTCCAGTCTTCTTTTCTGTGATCCACTGCATAGTCTGCACCTAGCTTCATACATTTTTCGAGTTTGTCGCCAGACGCAGTAGCTATAACTGTGCATCCGTATAGTTTTGCTATCTGAATTCCAAATGAACCAACACCAGAGCCGCCACCCATGATTAGGACCAGTTGGCCTGGTTTGATTTTTGCTCTTCCAACCAGCATGTGCCATGATGTTTGGAGAGTCATTGATGCAGCAGCTGCATCATCAAATGATACGGTGTCTGGAATTTTTATGACGTTTACTTCTGGTAAATGAACATATTCACAGTATGCACCCCAGAGTGGACCTGTTTGGAAGCCCCAAACTTGACGCTTTGTACAGTCAAATTCGCGACCATCAGTGCAAGCCTTGCAAACTCGGCATGCCAGATTAGAGTGTGTAGCTACTCTGTCACCTACTTTGAGAGTTGTGACTTCTTCGCCTACTGCAGTGACTACGCCTGCGGCATCAGAGCCCGAAATGTGTGGTAATGGAATTGCGATTGGGACACCTCTCATTCCCCAGATATCGTTATAGTTTAGAGCAGTTGAATGTACCTTGAAAACAACTTCGTTTGGTTTTGGTTTTGGATCTGGTACTTCTTTTACTTTGAGTATTTTTGCATAATTATCGTCTGGTGCATATTCTTCATAGACTACGCCCTTCATGAATTTGGGTCTTGCAAACCCCTAATTATATTTTGTTTGGGCTATCGTCGCTCTATTTTGAAATCACGTTTTGGCTGCTGGACAGAGAGCAGTATTTGCTTTAGCTGATCGTCAGTTATTTGCGATCGGAGCTTGCCCTGCGATGCCATGCCAATCAAATAATTCTCGACAACCCCTGCCAGCTCTGGCTTTACCATTCTAACATTGTTTAGTCTCAGTCTTGCCTCTGGGGATAATAGTTGCTTTAGAATCATGTCTTTTTGCGCCAGAATCTCTTCGTCGCTTGGTCGATTTGGATCGCCTTGATCGTAGCTCAAAGGATATCACTAGGAATAGATTTTGAGTAGTGGGTTTTGCACTGCAAGCTCATCCAGTATGTCAGATGCTAGTCGGTCTAGTTTCTTCATTCCGGCATGAGTAACCACTCTGCCTTTTCCTTGCACCTTTTCGACATAGCCTAGCTTTTCAAGCTCCTGAATTGCGTTTCTAATGATTGCGCCGCCTGCATCCCTGTGGTGTGAGAATGCATATCCGACTGCCTTGGATCCGCCATAATCGATTCTAAGGTCGTTTACGCCGATTGGGCCGTGCAGGTATATCTTTCTAAATATGGATGCGCATCTTGTGTACCACCATTCCTTTTCTTGTGGAGGTCGTACTGCATGCGAGCCTGTTTTTACGTATGAGGCCCAGTCTGGTTTTCCGATATTTTCTGACTTGAGCAGTGATGCTAGTCTTGATATCAGAACATCTGCTGGTACATCATAGGCTTTTGCCATGTGAAAGTCAACCTTTCAAATCGTCTTATATTCATTTAGGTTGTACGATGACTTTGCGATACGTATGATTGCAAAACCGGCACGTTATCCTAATTGATTTTAGAGTCGATCTGCCGACTCGGATTCTAGCATTTACACCAGGCGGAATGAATGACTTGCACTTTTTGCAGAACTGCATCCTAATGTCATATGGCAGTCGGACCCGGTACTTGGTACTGATTCTTTTTGCAAGGCTTGCCTGTTTTTGGGCAAGCTCGGGATCAGACAGAATGTTTGATTGGGCCTCTTTTAGTATGATTTGGATTCTCTCCAGCGCTATTTGTTTTGGGCTTGGCTTCACTGGTTTTTGATCATAACAATGTGTCTAAAAAATCGATCATATCTTAATATGACTGGGCCAAGCTTTTTTTAAAATCAGGCAAATGCAAACAAAAATTCTCAGAGTAAATCCAAGAAATCCATCGATTTCTCAGATAAGGCAGGCAGCCAAGAAAATAAGATCAGGCAATGTGGTTGCATTTCCAACCGAAACAGTATATGGTTTGGGCGCAAACGCACTGGACTCTAAATCGGTGAGAAAAATATTTGCAGCCAAAGGCAGGCCATCAGACAATCCACTCATAGTTCACATATTCGATATAGCAGAGATTGGAATTTTGGCAGACAACATACCAAACATGGCATATGATCTGATGGAGAGATTCTGGCCTGGACCATTAACTCTGGTATTGAAAAAATCAAAAATCGTTCCAAAAATAGTCACCGGTGGACTGGATACAGTCGCAATCAGGATGCCAAAAAACAAGATTGCTCAGGCAATAATAAGAGAGGCTAGCGTACCAGTTGCAGCCCCTTCTGCAAATGTTGCCGGCAGGCCCAGTCCCACCATGGCAAAACATGTCAGAGAGGATCTTGCCGGAAAAATAAGTCTGATCATTGATGGTGGTCCAACCAAGATAGGAATCGAATCCACTGTGGTGGATTTGTCCAAAAAAACTCCAATGTTGCTAAGGCCTGGCAGTGTTACTCTAGAACAACTACAAGAAATAGTCGGAGCAGTAAAGATTCATCCAATCATATTTGGCAAAAAGACAAATACTATTCATCGCTCACCTGGAATGAAATACAGGCATTATTCCCCAAGCGCTAAAATAATTCTAGTAGAAGGCACAAAGGCAAAACAGAAAATCTCACAGTTATTGCACCAATACAAAAGCCAGGGAATGCGAGTAGGCATACTAAGCATGGAGAAAAGCCACACAAAATCAGACCTGACCAGATTCATTGGCTCAAATCCCGATACGATTGCAGCAAATCTCTTCAAGTCATTTAGGGAATTTGATGAAAAGAAAATTGACATCATACTGGCACAGGGAATCAGCCAAAAGGGACTAGGCCTTGGAATAATGAACCGCTTGGGAAAAGCAGCCTACAAAAAAATCAGGGCTTGAGCTTTTGATTTAGGGACTCGATTCGCCCCTTGTACTTTTCTTTGTATATTGCCCTACATGTGGTGCAACAAAAGAATCGCTCAAAATTTGCTATCTTTAGCGGGTGAGGCTTGTCAGGAATTGGTCCCTGACACAGATCGCATGACATCTTTAGTATCATGGTTTTTGTTAGCTTGGCCTGGCTGGGTTTTGTTTTGATGCTGCCAAGGCGTTTTTCTGCCTTTTCCTCTAATAGTCCGGTATCAATTATTGGCGAGACCGATTTTATCAAACCCACATTGACTAGTCTTTCGTATCGAGCTTGGACGGTTGGCGTGCTAATTTTGATTTCGCGAGATATCTGTCTGAATGATTTTCGTCCATCCTTCATTAATGATTGAATGATTGCAATATCGATATCATCCAGCTGAAATGGCATTATACAAAAAATGAAAATGTAGGATATTAGCTTTCTATGGTTGCGCGCAACATCCAAGCAGTCTTTTCATGCTTTTCCATTAGCTGTGTTAGAAAGTCTTCAGTCCCATCATCATCCACATCATCGCATATCTCGATTGCCTTGCGTAGGCTGCGAATCACTGTTTCATGATCGGCCAAAAGATTTGCAATCATAGCTTTGGCAGATGGATATTTTCCCGGATGCTCCTTTAGTGTTGCTGCTTTGACAAATTCTGCAAGCGTTGCTGGGGTTTTTCCGCCCAATGCTCGGATTCGCTCCGCTACATCATCAATGTCTTCATCTATTGCAGAATATTGTTCTTCGAATAGCTTGTGGTATTGTGCAAAGTCTTCTCCGGTTACATTCCAGTGATAGTTTCGAGTCTTTGTGTACAGAATGTACTGGTCTGCTATAACACCAGACAGAACTGAGATGACTTTGGTGCGTGACTTTGGAGACAGTCCAATGTTTACTTTGTCCATTGATTATGATTGGCGGTTACAGTATACAATGTTTACTAGAATTTTCACAGTTAAGATAATTCAATTCGTAAACTAAGAGAAAAGTTAAGTGTCTCAATTAACGAGAATCTCATAAAATGGCTAGATTCTCAGATCAAAACAAAATGACTTGCACCAGATCGCACAGAATTGAATTTGCATTAACGTAAATAAAAGAAGAATCTTATGTAGTTACTTCCTGTCTGGATTTATCAAATCATGTTCTATCTGAATAGTGCAATGATTGATGCCAAACTTTTCTTTCATAATTTCGTTGATTTTTCGTAAAAGATTGTTGGTTTGTGAAATAAACTCGGATCGTATCTTTACATGAGCTGACATTGCAAATACATTTGACGTCAGAGTCCAGATGTGTAGATCGTGAACTTCGGAAACCTCTTTTAATCGCTCAATTTCATCTGAGACGGATTCTATTCTGATCTCCTTTGGAGTTCCTTCCATGAATATATGCACACATTCTTTGCAAAGCATTATTCCAGATCTTATTATCAACATACCAATTCCAACGCTTACGATTGGATCAATTATTGGATAATTAGTAATGCTGATGATTATTCCACCAATAATCACACCAACAGATGATAGCATATCGCCAATTACATGAGTGTATGAGCCTTTGATGTTAAGATTTGAATGGCTTTCTTTTTTGAGCAGAATCATCATTACTAGATTTGCTGCAAATCCAGCAATAGCAAAGCCAAGCAATGTGTCTGTTTGTATTGCCTGTGGATCCAGAAATCTTTTGTACGATTCATAGAAAATAAAGCCAGAAACAAGAATCAACGTAATTCCATTTATCAGCGCAGCTACAATTTCTGCCCGATGAAAACCAAAGGAAAGCTTGACTGAGTGTGGTTTTTTAGCAATTCTAAACGCAATTAATGATATCCCTATAGCAGAAAAATCAAGCATTACGTGAAATGAATCAGAGATTAATGCAAGACTGTTACTTAGAATTCCACCAATAATCTCTAGCACAAAAATCGATATTGAGATTACAAAGACAAGCCAAAGTCTATGCTCTATATGATTATGCAATCCGTCTGCCTCTCACAAAAGAAAGGACAGGAATCAGAGAAAAAACTGCAGCAAATATTATCATAGATGCTGGAAATTCAGGAGTAACCGAGATCGGAATTTCCACGTATTCAGAGCTTTTGTCGATGTTTTCTATTCGTAGTGTGGTTTGGCCTACGTTTGACTCTGAAAATCTAAAATTAACAAAGCTTCCTCCAGCCTGTGCAATACCTGACTGTCGAAATTTCTCATTAAAGATTTGTTTTCCATCTTTTGTTAATTCCATCATAAATGTGACGTGTTCTATTACCGCATCTGTTTTTCCATCGGTCAGCTTTACTGTAAGATAGCTTTCATTGTTTGTAGGATCAAAAACCGATGGCTGCACGCCCACAAACAATGTTGCGTTTCTATTTCCTATTGATACCGGTAAGTTCTCTCCACCTATTCCGTGACCAAATGCAGAATTTGCCAGTAAGGGAAGAAAAACTAACACTAATACTACAACCAGTATTATTTTCAATTTATTAAAAATATGAAAATGAATCTGCGAATCTGTCCTTGACTGTGTCAAACGTATTCATCTTTATCTGCTCCAATGCCTTAACTGCGGATTCTCTATCAACAATACAGTATTTTTTTACCACACCTAGTTCAACTATCACAAGGTTGGCCTTGAGAAGATTTGATAGGGCAATGGACAAAGTAGATGGGCTTTTTTTGATGTGCTCTAGTATTTCTGCAAATGTTGCATCACCATCCAAAAGAAAGAAGAGAATTTTCTTGCTTGTCTCTTTTCGTAAATGGATAAAAAGAAAATCTTTTGACTCATCAAACGTGGATGCAAAATACCAGTCTTGATTTTTTATCTTCTTTGACCTAATGAGTCCCATCTTTTCCATCATCATTAGATAATGGCTTACAACTCCATTTTTGAGTCCAGAATCGTTCATTAGATCTGTAAATCTAGATGCTGGTTTTTTTTCCAGTATTGTAAGAAGTTGGTTTGCCCTCGGATTGTACTTGTAGTTTGGATATCTCATGGTTTAATCCGACCTGAATATTCCAATGACAAAAAACATCAACATCAGTAGTATTAGTGTATGGGATATCAGACCATCGAGGCCGACGCTAGACGGTATAAATGGAAAAATTAGATTCAGAAAGGAAAATGTCTCTGCGGCAGTCACTGCATAAAATGCACACATCATCAAAAACAGTCTTGTTGTCTTGAAGGATTTGTAGGTAAACAGGCCAACTACCGAAAGAAATGTTCCAAGCGATATGCTTATGATGTGAATTGCGGCGTGAAGTCCATGGCCTAATAGAATGTGAGGAATTGCAAAGGGTAGGGTTGCACCACAAATACTGATTGACAGGATCACAAGCAGCTTTGATTTGGAGCGAGTTGTGGAGAACGTCCTTTGCAATTTGTGATCTTTGGCCTTTTTCACATAATTAAACAAGTTGGTAAAATTGTAAAACTAATAAAAATTACAATTAGGGTGAGCCAGCCATATATCAGACAAGTCTTTTGGGTAATTTTGGTAGCGCCTGCGTTGATCATAGACATAATTTAGACGGCAAAAAGAAGCACTAGATTAGGTTCTCTAATTTTGACCTAAGTTTTTGTTTGTAAAGCGAGTTTCGCGGTACCTTTCTAAGCTTTTTACCACAACATGGACAATACGTTCCATCCCAGTTTACAAACAGTTCACATACTTGGCATCTTTTTTGCCCCGCCGCATACCTGCCAATACCTTTTGGTTTTATAGCTCGATAACTCTTGCAAATCTCTTTGCAGCTCATTTTGTCTATTTCACAATCTCTGCTGTCGACAATGCTTTTTGATATGTGACTTTTGCTTTAGTTCCGATCTCTAGATCACAGTTTTCAATTTTTTTCGAAGACATTATAGAATCGCTTGTCTCTATGACGCACGAATTGTCTATTTTCCCATTAATTGTGACTTCTTCTGTTATCTGTTCTCGTACTAGTGGGGCATCTTTGAACATGGAAAATGCAATAAATGCAATTACTGCTGCTCCTGCAATGACAAATAGAACTGCCAGATTTCTTTTTCCTTCAAAAGACAATATTGAACAGCAAGACGAACTGTTATTATGTCTTATAGATAACTGGTAAAATCATAAAACAATAGATAACTAAATTACAGAAATATTTTGAATGTATTTTGAATTACTGTGGGACCAGCGTATGAGGTCAGGATTGTAAATTGTAAGTTCTGTAGCATGAATTGTTGAAAGAGTGTAATGGAATGTATTCGCAATCAGAATAAAAAAATGGAAAAGAACATAGACATGAAAAAAGGTCTAATGCCCTGATTCTTCTTCCATAGGCATTATTTCATTTATGCCAATGGTGACTGTCGAAGTTGGCGGAAATCTAACTGGTTTATCAGTTGGATTTGACAGTGCGACATCAGTTACAATCATCTCATCAGAATTCAAGTCGACATGATACAGGCAGGATAATCCCGGCTTTGAGAGCTCTTTTATGTACTCCATTTCTGCTGCCTTGAGGTCTGGAGCCTTGCCTATCAATACCTCAAGCGGGGTTTTTGCATTTTTGTCACAGGGGAGCTTTGCCGCCACATGACCGTTCATGATCATGTATGGGGTAGTATCATAGAAGTGAATGTATTCTTTTGCCGGAATTGATTTTCCTCCAAGAATTTCTGTGACCGTGTCTCTTACTATGAAAGTGTCTGCTGTATGTTCTTCGTCACTTTGTGCATTGGCAGATGTCATGATAATACCTCCAGCAAATACTGCTGAGATTGCCATTATCATTAACTGATTTTTTGTTTTCATTATAAACAGAAATGATTTTTTTTAATTAACATTTTTGGTAGAAAAATCAAACGATTTTGATCATTTTACCAGTTTTTAAAATTAGTTGTCATAATGAATTTTTTGATCATCGCAACAAAAAACTAATCTTATGAGTTGACAGTGTTTTACAAAATCATTTCTCACGTATTGTATTCAAATCATCTTACACTTGAGACTATTTTTTCGGGATGGAATGTTATTTCGTATTCTTTTTTATCGATTTCACCATAGAGATGCACTATTGGGTACCCTTCCTTTTGTGGATAATATTCTCCATAGTATGTGCCTGGTTTTTTCTTATCTTCCGCGAGGTTTAGAAATGTTTTCTGTCCGTTTAATGTGATGTCTACTTCTAGTGTGTCTGCTAGTCCTGTAACCCCTATGGGTTTTATTTTTGCGTTCATGCTTTGAGTCGATTTTTTATATTTTTTAGTACCCTGTTTTGTCGCATCGGCATCAAGAGTAGATTTTTTAACATTGCCTTCTTTTGTCATTTTTTTATCAGTACCAGATGCCTTTGACACCATAACCACTACATTGTTTGATTTTCCTGCAATAGGTGGCTCTTTGTCCCATCCTACTTCGAATTTGTAATTATCAATTACTTGGCTTTTATGCGCATATGCATTACCTAACAAGCCTACAGACAAAACTACTGCCACCAATATTCCCAGTTTCTTATTCATGAAGAAAGATTCTCAAGTTTTGTTAAAATATTTCTGGTAGATATGCCAAACTACTTTATCGATCTTACCAGTTAAAATCAAGTGCACATTTAAACTGGATTAATCATTAATTCTTTTCTTTGTAGAAAAGAATCCCCTACATTCTAAGCTACTGCATGTCCGGTCATTGTCTGAAATATTTCAACTTGCCAGAAACAATCGCTATGCACTTGTTCAAGTGTTCGCGTTCCACACTTGACACAAATGTTTTGAATTGTTCCTCTGCATTGTGCACAGATTGCACATCTTACAAATGATCCGCCGCAATTTCTGCATGATTCGTCTGGCATGAAGCAATAGATGTTACCAAAGTATATTATAATTGAGAGACAATTATCTAACTATTTCAAAAAAATATTCATAGCATAGTCATTAAAAAAATCAGGTATTTAGCTAACTGTATTATTTGTAAGAATGAATTACCTTCTTTTCACTATTGCAATGAAAAACAGAATTAGAATTCCAAGAGTTATTGCAGAGCCCACAAAATCAATGTCTATTCCGCCAAGAAAATCCGTTGACTCTTCAGCATATTCTAGGAACAGACTGACTGCAAACAAGCCAAAAGCGCCTGCAGCATAGAGGATTTTTTTCAATCCAGTATTTTTAAAAGCAATCAAGGAAAGAGAAAGTAGTAACAATGAGAAGACCATTATTGCCAAATCTATTATTCCTGAAATCTCAATATTGCCAATTTGAAGCAAGATATTTTGCAGAATCATTGACTTTTGTCTCCACTAAAAGACAGGAACATTTCTGCTAACCTGCCACTCCATTTGTCCCATATTGACGTATGATAACGCTTCATTAATGAAATTATGTGATTTGGATTGCCAGAAAACACATATCTTTTGAATTTACCATCACGCTCTTCTCTTAGAAGACCTAGCTGGATTAGGTTGTTAATGTGCCAATTTACAGATGGTGCTGATATCTGAATTGCATCTACGATCTCTGTTTGTGTTGGGTTTTTACATTCTATAATGAACATCAAGATATCCCGTTCCGTTTCCTTGTTGAGTATTTTTAGAATGTTTTTTTCATTGTCTTGGAATAGTCCTATTGGAAAGTAGTGCCTGTGAAGTGTATGCTTATCCGACGTAATTTTACCATTTTTTTCAAGCAGATTCAAGTGATATTGTAGTGTTCCCATGGATATTTTCAATTCCCTTTTGATCTGTCTGAGATGGCATCCAGGGTTTTGTTCGATAAATTGAAGAATTTTATCAGTATTGTTTTGATCATCCACATTCATCATCATCTTTTTTGTATCTAATAAAACAAACGAAGACATCCAATGCATGAATTGTTTTAGTAGAACATTTAATCGTTGTAATACACTCAGCTAATTGATCACATTTGTGAGAAAATCTTGATCCTCAAATATTTGAAAATAACAAAAATGATTAGACGTTTGTCTCACATTTGTTTTATAGTTTTGATGGTAAATAATACCAATGACCCAACTGAAAACAATTGGAATCCTATGTGCCTTTGTGCTGACAATTGCAATGGTTAGCTCTCCCCTAGCTTACCACGCTTTTGCACAACCATCAGCTCACAAGACAACAAACGAAAATGTAAAACTGCAAATCAATGCCGAAAAAAAATCATCTGAGCCAGTTTTCGTATCTCATAAAAAATCCAAAGAGCTGTCAGGCATTAAAGACGCTAAAGACAATACAAAATTACAACATAAAAAGAAACATAAAAAATCAAAAAATTACTAGAATTCCAATTGTTTTCCTTAATTTTGAAAAATAATAGGTTAACTTCTAACTATTAATACAGAACAATTACAATTTTTAATTACATTTTCTGAAACGCTGCCCAACAGTTTGGATTTTATTTTGCCCAAACCTCTTGTTCCAATTACTACAAGACTTGCGCCAAGTTCCTTTGCAAATTCACAGATTTTACTTGCTGGATCTCCTTGCATAATTCGAAATTCTATTTTTTTGTCGTTTTTTGCGGTGTTTTTGATTAGGTTTTGTAGATATTTTTCTAATCCTTTTTCTTCACCCATAATGGAATTATAGTTTAATTCTCCTACTGATGCGATAAATTTTGCAATATCTATTACACTTAGAATTATAATTGATGAGTCAGTATTGCGTGCAACATCTAATGCTGACTTGACTACTGATTTGTCCATATCAGACCGATCTACTGCAACAAGTATTTTCTTTTGTGACAATGATATCAATGAATGGCCTGAATTTATTATTGTAGCTAGTACACTCAGCTAATTGTTGTTTTAGATTAAGTGCATTTTTTGATATAAATTACAACTTGGTTAGCTGAGTGTCTCTCAAATGTAATATGCAATTTTACCATAAATTATTTTGGAGGTGACAGGAAATAACAACAAAGAAAACCAGATATGCTTTACTTTCCTTGACAGTAATCACAGTTTTACTAGCAGGAGTACTAGCCCAGACATCCAATTTATTTGCTAACGCCATACCACAACAAGTCCCAATTGGAATTGACGAATCTGATGGAGACGGTGAAACAGACGACGATAACGTAACTGCCGAGGGCCAAAATGGAGATGGCGATGGAGAATTCGATGATGACAATGTGGAAGCCAGTGATGGAGACGGTGAAACAGACGACGATAACGTAGAGGAAAGTGATGGAGACGGTGAAACAGACGACGATTAGATAAGATCATTGTATCTTACCCCCCAATCTTTTATTTTTTATTCTAAAAATTTAGTTTTTTACAAAACAATCGGCTTGAATTTTTTTATAAATAAAATCAGCCCACAAATGGCCATCATAGTGATCGCACCACTATACCACAGAGCGACATCAAGATTAAATGAATCCCATAAAAACCCAAAAATCACATTTCCGGCAAAGAATGCTATTCCTGAAACCAGATTGTAAATTCCGAACGCGGTTCCCCTTAGATTGGGGTCTACAAATCTTGGAATTATTGCACGTTGAACGGTTTCTGAAATTCCAAGATACAACCCAAAGACTGCCGCAACTACATATGCTGTACTAGTATCATATGCAATACTCATCAAAAACAAAGAAATTCCAAAAATTCCATAAGAAATCAAAATGATAAATTCTTTTCGGATTCTATCAGATAATGCACCGATTGGAAGTCCGATTGCAGCATGGGCCACATTTATTGCCAGATACACCAAAGGAACATAGTTTTTTTCCACACCGAGCTCGGACGAGCGCAGCAAAACAAATGAAAAATTGAATGCTCCAGCACCAAATATCCCACTTATTACAAGAAAGAATACAAAGGGTCGGTTATTTTTGAGTGCCTTGCCAAATAAGGAAAAAATCTTTACAGGGTTGCCTATTTTGCTGGATGTATTTTCTTTTACTAAAAATATCAATATTAAAACTGCAATAGCACTTGGAACTAACGAGAAGAGAAAGATCGTTCGAATGTCGACTATTTGTAATAAGAGAAATGCCGCTAGTGGCCCAGCTATTGCTCCAAGCTGATCTAGTGTTCGATGTAAACCAAATGCTTTTCCATGTTTAGCGTCTGGTACTGATTCAGAAATTAATGCATCGCGTGGAGCGGTTCGTATTCCCTTTCCAACCCTGTCGGCATTTCTTATCAAAAATGTATCAAACCAGTTATTTGCAAATGAGAAAAACGGCTTGCTTATTGTAGACAATCCATAACCAAGAATTACAAGTGGTTTTCTTTTGCCAATTTTATCGGATATGGTACCCGATATCATTCTAAATGCATAACTGGAAAGCTCAGATGAGCCATCAAGTAGGCCTAGAAATGTTCTAGACAGGCCTAGTGTGCTTGTGACAAAATATGGCAAAATGCCAAACACCATTTCAGATGAGAAATCTGTGAAAAAGCTAACTAGGCCTAATGTCCTGATGTTTTTCATTCCAAATTTATCATCAGTATGATTATTCACAGTTACTTAGAGGGATGAGAGAAGATAATTCTTTCAAACATACTCAGAGCGAAAAAGATTTTGTGTACCATAAAACGGGGTACAAAACGTCATAAATTAAAATTCTATCGAGTGGACAACTCTTTCGAATATTTTAAATGAATCAAAGAAGAAATTTGAATAATTGCAAACAACCCAAAAATCGATTAATTATCAATTGATTGCTATACTTATTATCGTAGGTATGCTTGTGGCAGGAATTTGGATCTTTGGTTTTGATGATGAGATATTTGGAACAAAAACAGTCAATCAGAACTCCATTCCACAGCCAACACAACAAAAACAGATAGTATCAGATGATGTAATGATTGAAACCAAGCCCAGCGAAACTCCGCAAACAAAACCAGATGCTGAGATGACAGAGAAGCCAAACGATCCTGAACAAAAACTCACAATCAAACACACTACAAACAAAGGCTCTAATCTGATGAAATCACTGGAAAATTCCGAGTTTGAGCTTGATGTTCATGGAACTGCTTACGAAGGATCACGTTCGCTTTCGAAGGCTGCAGAAATCACTTTAAAGATGATTCCAGTCAAAGATACAAATTTGGAAAAATTTGACGTTTCGGATGGAAAGCTGATTATTGGCATTACTGGGATTTCTTTTGACAAAGGAACTGCAGAAATCAAAGGAACAACAATATCAATCAGTGTGACAAATGATGATTCGCTTGATCCATTCTTCACAATTATTGGAACCTTGGATGAGCCAGTCCGTGCAGACAAAGATACTAAACAGAAAGTTACATTTGCAGACCAACTGATCTATTTTGGAAAAAAAGATGAGGCCACGCCGCACCATTTTGATGCAGATGGGGAGCTAAAGCACACCTCTGTTTGACTACATCATAATAATAATCATATAAAAAATCAAAATCAAACGGGATTAATCATGGATTCTTTCCTATTCATAAGATAAATCCCAAGAATCATAATCCCAGCAGCCATGATTTGATACCAGCTGATTTGCTCTTGTAAAAAGACAGATGCGGCAGCCAGCCCAAAAACAGACGACAGTGAAAATATCAAAGCAGTCCTTACTGTATTGATTCGCTTTAGGCTCTGCATGAAAAAGTACAATGAGGCCGCAAATCCTACTATTCCAAGCACAAGAATTGGCGGAATTTGGGACAGCTGCACGTTTAGTGGCACACCAAAGCCAAACACTGCAATACCAAATAGGATCATACCACCCATTGCAGACTTGATTTGTGCTATTTTTGCGACGTTGATTTTCTGTGCAAGTATTCGACTCAGGTTGTTATCTATTCCCCAGAACAGCATTGAGAGAATCAACAGCCAGTCGGGATAGTGTATTTGCTGTAAGGTAAAGTCTGAGAAATTCAGATCAGTTGTGACTATGATCATCCCTGCCAAAATCAGTGCTGCTGAGATGTAACCAATTTTTCCCAACCTTTCTTTGAAAAATAAAATTGCTAGTAAAACCGAGAAGAACACTTCCCCATTTGCGATTAGTGCGGCATCTGAAGCAGAGGCGTGCATTAATCCAACAAAAAACAGACTAGGTGCAATTACAGCACCACACAAAGATATTGCAAGTATCAAAAGATAATTTTTCTTAGTTCGAGGAAACGATTGTTTTTGCGCTAGCGGTGTTAGTGTTGCAGCTGCAATCAAGTAAATCATAGAAGACAGCAATAGCGGATTCACAGTAGACACGAGAGGTTTTGCCAGTGTCGATACGGAGCCAAACATTATTGCTGCTAAAACTGCAAAAATGTAGCCTAGGCGTTCATTTCCATATTTTTGGGCTAAACCCATGTCTTTGGATTGAGGCTTTGTTTATTTTAAGTCAAAGTAGGATTTGGATTGCCCTGCCTATGACTGGGTGTAAAACCTCACAAAAGATATCTCAAATAAAAAAATTAAGAGGACAGACTGCCTGTTCCTTCCAAGAACCATTGGCCTGCAATCTTGCTCTGCGGGCTGCCTATTTGCAAGTCTATTGGCTGTGTGTCTGCCATTTGAAATGATTGTGCTGAATCAAGATTCATTCGTATTGTGGTGATATCACCATTGTCATCCATTACTTCCGCTACAAGAAGAATGAAACTTCCTTGATCTGACGAGTTATCTGTAACTCTGGCTTTGCCAAAGACAATATCATAAGTTGTTTGTCCAATATCGACTTGGCCACCAGTTACTCGAAGTTTGCTATAGCCGTCTTTAGTTACTAGAGTTTCAACAAAGATATCGGCAGACACAGGTGCAGAAACTCCCTGATCTTGTATGGATGTTGCAGTTCCATCAAAGGACATTGTATAAGATTTTGTTGTCTGGTCTGTGTTTTCTAGATTGCCAAAGTACTTGCCATTCTGAACCTTTTCAAGAAGAGATTGAATTCTCTGCTCTAGTTGTTCGATTTTCTGTTCTAGTTTTGATATTATCTGCTCTGTTTTTGCTTCAGATTTTTGTCTGTCTTGGCCATTGTTGTCTGTGTCAGATTCGTCATCTTTGTTATCTTCCGTGCCTTCTTCGTCTTCGGTCTCATCCTCTGATTCGTCTTCGGTCTCATCCTCTGATTCGTCTTCGGTCTCATCCTCTGATTCGTCTTCGGTCTCATCCTCTGATTCGTCTTCGGTCTCATCCTCTGATTCGTTTCCTTGTTCATTATCAAGAATTTCAGAATCCTGTTCATCGTCGTCAGATTCAGCAAAAGCATTTACTCCTAGGACATTGAGATTGTCATTAGTCTTGTCTTGGTAGTTCAAGGCGTGTTGTGATAATGGATTGCCCATCAAGCCAAAAACAAGAATGGCTAGGATGTAAAAACTAGCGTTTTTCATTAAGGACGCCATCGACATATATGATTTAACATTTACGCAGAAATTCACTGTGAAGGTACTTTTTGATCTAACCATTACTCTAGAACGGAAAAGTGCAAAATCCTACCTTCTAACTACTATCCCATAGAATAGATGCGGCCGCCGGGATTTGAACCCGGGTAACGGGATTGGAAGTCCAGCGTACTACCAGGCTATACTACGGCCGCACAAAGTTGAAACGTTTTGCGCCTACATAAAAATGGTTTTTTCGTACTCGTACAAAGTGCGTGCAACCACCACATGCGCTTCCAGTGGATTGTCATCAACTGATAGTAACGAGTCGATTCTTTTTTTGGTAGAATCAAAGAATTCACCTTTTGGAAAGCCGCCAATCACAAGACAGGTCTCATCAGTGCATGTCTTTGCAACCTGGGAATAGGTGCTCGGCTCACCTTCTTGTGATAGTCCGATTACCTGGTCTGGTGCTATTTTGTCAATTAATCCAGAAAATGTCATGTTTTGTATCTCAAATAATTTCTGATCTTCTGATTTTATCACTCGTTGCTCAAAGAGCTGCTCCATTATTCCTGCAAATCTGTGATATGATTTTGGGAATCTGACCCGCTCGCCAACTGTTATGACCTTGTCATCGATTGTATGAACATAGACAGAGACTTCGTCTTCTTCATACAATGGTATGGTACATGCTTCAAGCAGGCAAAAATGTACCAAGTCCGGTCGTCCTCGCTTTATCTCATTTTTTAGGCCCTTCATTGCGCCAAAGTGCCACGAATTATCCAATAAAATCTCGGACGGTCTTTTTCCCATCTTTCTACAGTATGATGTAATGGCGTTGTGGTTGTACAACTCCTTTGGGACCAGTTCGAGCGATGCCTCTGCTATTACCAAAGATAACATCTTAGCTTGCCCGGATCTGGTTTTTTAGCTCAGACCAGCCAGATTTAGCAGAATTGTCAGTCTTGATCAGACCGGCATTGCAGGTATAGCTGCCCAGTCTTTCCCGTACATATTGATCATTGTTTGTCAGGGATACAGTAGAAGATTGGTCAAACTTTTGATCTATTACACAGCTTCCTGCAGGCCTATCATATGTGCGGTACCAGTTGAAAAATTCTATCTTGGAATGGTTTTGCCTGTAAAACTCATATGCCAGTTTGATAAATTCCGCCTGGTTTTCCTCAGAGCCATTAATGTCGCTTGCCGTGCTCCAGCTAAGCTCAAAGAATGCTATCTGATTGTTTGGGACTAGTTCCAGTGCCTTTTGCAGGTCTGCCTGCGCTTCTGCAGGCGTTTTTGTGATATCATTGATTCTATCCACCGGCAGATACGTAAATGCCACGAAATCGCCAGTCTCTGCAAATTCAGTTACATAGTTTTGTAGGTTCTTGTTTAGGACATTATTCAGTGAAAATGCATTTCCTATTTTTACATCAGGATGTTTTTGCTTTAGTTCTGCGTAAATGTTGTTAAATGATTCCTTGTATAGCCCAACGCTTCCTTCTGCATCATCAAAGTAAGAGTCAAGCTGCGCGCCAATTATCACATTATCTATGACACCATCATATCTAGTCAGCACGGCATCAATTGTTCTAGTCGCCTTTTGCTCAAGCGATGTCCCAAAGCCAGGGGTTCCCATCCATGCAGGATATGGCCCTACGGTTCGGCCGTTTATTATTGAAAAGTATAGTGTGACTTGGAGATCATTGTTCTTGTTTAGGCTCATCAAAATGTCAGTGTCCTTCCAGTTGTATTTTTCCTGCTCCGGCTCCACACCATTCCAAAACATGTACAGGTTCGTCCTGCCGGCACCAGACTCGTCTGCCCTGGAGTAGACCTGCTTTATTTGGTCTAATGTTACTTGTTGCGTTGGCGTATTTACTATTAGCCCTAGCTTGTCATTTTTTTGCAATGTAGGAAACGGGTTTTCTTGCGTGCCACCAGGCAGTGCTACCAAGACAGCAATTGCCGCTACTAGTGCTATTCCAATTGCTAAAAAGACTTTCTTGTCCACAAAACAAATGAAAAAAGTGATAATAAAAGAATTAGGCTGGGATTATCCAGATGTGCATCCGGAGAATCCGCACTCTATGCAGATGCTGCATCCCTCAACGAACACTAGTGCGTTCTTGCAGGATGGACAAAGCATATCTTCTGATATTTCTTCCTTAACTCCAGACTCTAACAATGGTTCCTCTGGAATCTTTAGTTGTAGTGCATTGTTGACCTGCGCTCGAACATAGTTGTTCTTGATGCTCTTGCTGATGAATTCGTGCAAGAACGAGCTTGGCACGACATCAAATGTTTTCTGTGCATTCTCGCTAGTCATGTGCAGTACCTGGGTGTGTCTAGAGCCATCTCTGTATACAGTAATTCCCTTTAGTCCTAGCTCATGAGCCAACAGATATGCAGCCTTTACATCGTCTGCGGAAACATCATGTGGCATGTTGATTGTCTTGGCTATAGCATTTCCAATCCATTCTTGCCATACTGCCTGCGCCATCAGATGGTCAGACCAGTGTATATCCATTGCAGTGACAAAGATGTTTTGAATCCATTCTGGAACCTCTGCTAGGCCTCGAACCGAGCCATAGTTGTCAGCGATTTTTGCCAACAGTTCATCAGAGTACAGCCCATTTTCTCGGAGTACTTGCTCAAAGATCTTGTTGGTGTAGAAAAAGCGTCCTACTGTTACGCGTTTCTCAAACACTAGAGCAAATGTTGGCTCCATTCCATTTGAGCAGTCTGCTATCATGGATAAGGTTCCGGTTGGTGCCACTGTTGTGGTCAGAACGTTTCGTATGCCGTGCTTTTGGATCTTAGATATTAGTGCGTCCCAGTCATAGTAGTGCTCTCCTTTTGGCTTTTCATAGTACCCAGAGACTGGAATCTTTCCTTCTGGGAACTCGGTTTTTCCGCACAGATCAAATTCGCCTCTGGAACGAGCAAGCGCTACGCTTTCTTCCATGGAATAGTACGTTAGTGCCTCTGCCAGCTTGAACTGGAATTCGTATCCTTCTTTGGAGTTGTATGGAATTCTCAGCTTGTATAGCAGATCTGCAACGCCCATTACGCCAAGGCCTATTCGTCGGGATTCCTTTGATGCCTGATCGATTTCCGGCACCGGGTAGTGATTCATGTCAATTACATTGTCCAAGAATCTGGTTGTCTTGCGGACGGTTTCCTCGTATCTTTGCCAGTCAAATTCGAATTGGCCATCTGCCTTTCTTTTTACAAGATTTGCCAGATTGATAGAGCCCAAGTTGCATGACTCGTATGGGTATAGTGACTGCTCGCCGCACGGGTTTGTAGCTCGTAGTGGCCCACCGCGCGCCTTTGCAAACACATTGTACTTGTTGATATTATCAAAGAATATCAAGCCAGGCTCTGCGCTCTTCCATGCAGATAATGCAATCAGATCAATTAGCTGGTGTGCATTGATTTCTTTTACTGGAACTCTGTCGCGTGGACTGCGGAGTGTGTATTTTCCGTCTGTGCTATCTACTAGTGCAGACCAAAAGTCCTCCCATACTCCGACTGAGACATTAAAGTTCTCCAGGATTCCGTCCTTGGTTTTGTTTGTGATGAATTTTTCAATGTCTGGGTGCCATGCTTCTAGGATTCCCATGTTTGCGCCGCGTCTTTTGCCGCCTTGCTTTACTACTTCGGTTACGGTATTGATAATATTCATGAAGGACACAGGTCCTGATGCAACACCAGATGTTGATGCAACAATATCGCCTTCGTGCCTTAGGTCAGAATAGTTGATTCCAACTCCTCCGCCGGACTTGAAGATTAGTGCCGCGTCTGATGTGGACTTCATTATATCTCCCATGTCATCAGGCATGCCAAGCACAAAGCACGCAGACAGTTGTCCTAGGCGTGCTCCGGCATTCATCATTGTTGGTGAGTTTGGCAAAAAGTCCTGCTCTGTCATGAGGGTATAGTATTCGCCTATGCGGTCTGCATATTGCTCAAACTTTTTTGCTGCCAGCAATGTCAGAACTTCTTTGAAGCTCTTTTTCATTTGGCCGCGCTTTGCAAGATATGCATACTGGTTTATCAGACCTCTGAAATGATACTTGTTCAGATAGTATTGCCCTATTTTGAATTTGTAATCAAAGTCATCAAGCTTGCTTAGATATTTTCTTGCCTCTTCTGCGTCCTGGTGTGCCCCTCCCTCTCTGACATATAATTCCGAGTCGTACAGGATATCACCCACGCCGACCAGAATTGCAACTCGCTCAAACATTTGGCTTGGGCTTTCTGTGATTTCGTTTTTGTTGTTTCTAAGTAGGTATCTTGATGCCAAGACCCTCAGGCAGTTCAGATCAAATGATTTTGAAACATTGTCTAGTGTCTTGGTGTTGAGTACCTTCATCTTGTCTTCTCGCACCTTGCGACGCTCGTGTCTATACAAGATGTAGGCTTTGGCAATTTCGCCATAGCCTTTTTCGATTAGCGTTGACTCGACCATGTCTTGGACGTCTTCGACGCTTGGTGGGTGTGATGCAGCAAATCCCTGTTGGATAAGCTTGTTCAACACCCCGCTGGTCAAGTCATCAGCTATTTTGCGGTCTGGCTGGCCGTTTGCCACCAGAGCCTTGTAGATCGCATTTGTGATCTTTTCTTTATTAAATGCTGTAATTCTACCGTCGCGTTTCTTTACGTCAACGATCGAACTTTCAATTTGAGAAAAATCTGTTGTCATTATGTCTCCCCTCACTAGGTATAATCGGTTTGGATATAACCGTGACGCCGAAAACTTTCAGATTTTAGCTCAACAAGTTTTACACCGTTACGAGAATTTTCATTTAGGTCATTCGTGGACATGAAAACGATTTGCGTTAATTTGAAAATTGATCGATCATTCAAGGAGTCATAGCTTTTATTCCACAAAAATAGATGTTGCGATTTTCAGATTCAGCTGATAATGTATGGCGACTTGCAGGATGGGCATTTCTCGAATAGCTTTTCGTCTTTGAAGCCACAGTTACCACATATAGGAACGTCCTTGCTTGGTCTGAACGAGCCTACAAGATCGCCTGCCTTCTCTATTGCCTTTTTGATCTCCTCTACCTTGGAGTCACGCTCAAATCTTAGTTGTACCAACAAGCCTCCGTTTAGGATCTTGGCTGTCTTGTTGGCGTCTGCGATCTTTTCCGACTTGGCGTTTAGCGAGTCCATTTCTGAGGCTAAAACAAGCACACCTTGTGAGTAAAATTCCGTATCTAGCGACTTGAGAACAGACATCTTACCGTACTTGTCGCCATCAAGTGAGCTAAATCTGGCAATTCCATCGGATTCAGTCATGGTTACAATAACAGAGTCACCCATTTCCTTGCCCTTCTTTTCGGCAACATCGACTGCCGTTTGCAGTACCTTATAGATGATGTCGCGCCCTTCTTTGTCGTCCGAATAGCCTAAAATGTTAAAGACTGCTTCCTTTAGTCCTACTAGATTCACTACCAAGCCCACTGAGCTTCTCTGCATGTATTGCGTGTTTGCTGCAAGCACCGGGTTTAGTCCACGTCTGGTTAGATCGGAGATGTCTTTTTTGCGCAAAGACATTGCAGCAAGTGCTGGCTTCATCAGTAAGGCAAGTCTTGCTCTGAAATATGTCTCGTCCTTGTTTGACTCAAATGCAAGTCTTGGCAGGTTGATCGTAAGTGATTGCAAGTTTATGGATGATGTGCTGTTCTTTGCCTTGATGCGAGTGATTCCGCTGTATGATGTTTCGTCCTTTGAGAACAAAACCTTTCCACCAATGGATATGATTTCAGAAATTGTTTGTGATACATCTGAGACTTTGCCTGCGGAATAATCTATTATCAGTCCAACCTGTGGTACTGGTGTCATCTTGACATAGTTCTTGTATGCATTTAGTATTGCACCAACTAGTTTTGGTTCTGCACCAAGCTCGATTCTAAATGAAACCAGTGTTGGCTCTTTGGTGTATTTGGATGATGTGGAGGAGGTGACCAGTGCTGCCACCAGCTTTTCTTCTAGTTCTGTGACGTTCTTTGCATGCTTTGCGCACAATTGTACCAGCCCATCCATGATTATCTCTCGAGAGGCCTCCTTTGATGCCAAAGATACGATCATGGAAAGCGATGACATTAGATTGTCCAGCGTCTTTATTGTGGCAAGTCTGCTAACTCCGAGGAATTTTCCTTTTAGATCAATTCCGTCCTCGATCAGCTCCTTTATGTTAAAGAATATTGTATCAGGCAATAGCGACCAGATTCCCGGATTTGAGATGTGAATGTCGCCTGAGAGGTGCGAGTCTGCAACGTCCTTTGGAAGCGCATTTAGCAGTAAAGACTCTGCAAATATGGTCTGACCAGACTTGAAGAATAACCCCTGTGCGCCATTGTCGATATTATCGACATTTGTGAGCATTTCCTGGATATCAAACACAGGCATGCCTAGGCGTGCGAGTTTGTTGCGGTATTCCTCATGGCCGTGCTCCAATAGTACAGAATTGACCATCTCGCGGATTAGCGAGCCTGTGAGGTATGTTGTTTGGTATTTGTAGATGCGGTTTTCGACTTCCTCTGTGATTTTTTGCGCCAGCTCTAGTGGAAGGCTTCCTTCCCGGACTAGTGACTGGATGATTTTATGAGAGTTAAATTCCTCAATTGATTCATGTGAGGTTCGCACATACATTTTGCCAGACTCTATGATAGAGCGTTCTTCTATTTGGCGGGCCAAGCTTAGTACCAGTTTTCCAAGGTTTGTAATGGTGTAACGTCGCTCAGACTTGTTTAGTGCGACAAGGGACTGTCTTAGTAATTTTCTCAAGTGATATGCAAATTTTCCGCTTTCCTTTTTGGACTTGAATCCGGCAAGTGACTTTAGCTCAGAATATGTCAGTGGGCCTTTGGAGTTTAGGATTCTTAGGATATCAATTCTGTTTGGACTTGCCATGACAGAGAAGATCATTCTTACGCGTTTTGATGTAGATTGTAAGATTCCGCCGGACTTTTTAGGATCGATCATTCCGGCAGCCTCAACGCTCATGAATATAGCGTGAGATCAGTCCTAAATAAGACTTGTGAAGTGATCTAAAACAAACTTTTTTTGATCAGTTTTTGTTTACGTCGATCGAAAACTCGGAGGTCGACAGGGCCTGGCCACAAGATGGACATTTGGAATTGTAATGTTTCATTACGTCCTTGACGGGCTTTAGCATTTTCATGTTTGCGATCTTTGCTCCACATTTTCCACAGGTCACATCAACTGACATACAGGATGTGATTTTGCAAAACTATTAAGAATCTTTTTTGAATTTTCCGATTGATTCGGTAAAAAATGGTTTACTGTTTTTCTAAAAGGATTCCGCGATCATCGTAGCCAGTTATTTTGATCCTAGAGCCCATTGGAAGCTGTGATGGCGATCCAATTCCACCCAAAAAGCCAGATACACGTAGCTCAGAGTCGTCAATTTTCATTACAACCCATGCATATGGAGTGTATTTCTCAAAGCCGGCAGGCGGAACCGTGATTATTGTATAGGTTGCAACCGTTCCCGTACCGTTTAGTATTTCATTTACAAAGCCCTTTGCCCCACAGTTTTGGCAAAAGTATACTGTTGCCAGGTGCAAATGCGAGCACTTGGTGCACTTTTTGGCAAGAACCTTGCCTGACTTGACTGCATCTACGAATTCTTGCTTCATTGACAAGGCAGATTACACGCCTTGGAAAATGTGAACTGCGCAGCTTGCACCGGTTGCGCCAAAGTTGTGGGTCAGGCCGATTTTTGCGTCCTTTACGGTGCGCTCACCTGCCTTTCCTGTTAATTGCTCAAAAACCTCAACTACCTGTCCGACACCTGTTGCGCCTATTGGATGACCCTTTGCCTTTAGTCCGCCAGACGGATTGATTGGAATGTCACCATTTCTTGCAGTTCTTCCCTCTCGCACTGCTTGCACTCCTGTTCCTTTCTCAAAGAATCCCAGGTCTTCAGTGTCTACCACTTCGGCAATGGTAAAGCAGTCATGAACCTCTGCAAAGTCAATGTCTTTTGCAGTAATTCCTGCCATCTTGTATGCTGCCTGTGCGGCAAGCTTTGTGCTTGGGATTGTGGTCATGTGGTCTCTGCCTTGCAGTGTTGCAGGTGATCCACCCCTTCCGGATCCTATTACATTAACATAATTCTTGGAATGCTCTTTTGCAAATTTCTCAGAACACAGTATGACTGCGCTTGCGCCATCAGAGAACGGACAGCAATCATATAGTTTTAGTGGGCTTGCCACAACTGCTGACTTCATCACATCATCGATTGAGATTTTCTTTCTGAGGTGTGCCTTTGGATTTAGCAAGCCATTTTCATGGTTTTTCACTGCGACTGCTGCCAAGTCTTCCTCTGTTGCCTTGAATTCATTCAGATACGCACGTGCCATTGATGCAAACAGTCCAGGGAATGATGCACCTGCACCACCCTCATAGAAGAAATCAGAGCAATATGAAAAGTAAGTTGTGGTCCATTCTGTGCCGGTGTGAGTTACCTTTTCTGTTCCGGCAACCAGTACCGCATCGTAAAATCCTGCTGCAACATTTGCAAACGCCTCTCTAAATGATACAGAGCCAGAGCCGCATGCAGACTCGATAGATAATGATGGTTTTTCTGGAATTCCCAGATTGCTCATGACTACAGGTCCTAGGTGAACCTGCTTGTCTGCAACTCCAAAGACATTGGAGATATAACCTGCCTGAATCTCTTTTGGATCGATTCCTGCGCTCTCTATTGCGCCAATTGAGGCTTGAATTGTAATATCGGTAATGCTATCGTCTAATTTTCCATATTTGGTGCTACCAGCGCCAAGAACGCAGACCTTTTCCACAAGACTTTCCGACCAAATCCATATAAAAATTCTTCACGGAATATCATACAGTTGAAAAAACAAGTAAAGGCCCTCCTAGTTGCAAAACCCATCAAAAAAACAAAAAAACTTGGCAAAGTACGTGTGACAAAAAGCAATATTGCCAAGCTGCAAACCGAGATGCGCCAGTATTATGACGCAAACAGCTTTCTTTCCTGGTCTGCTAGCAAAAAAAAGTACATAATTCTGGGATCAAACGAGCCAAAGAACGGACTCGTGGTGTGTCCCAGCTGCAAGGTAGGGAAACTGATGGTTATTCGATCAAGGAAGACAAAAAAAAGATTCATGGGATGCTCCAACTATTACAACGGATGCAAAGCATCTTCCCCAATGCTTCAAAAGGCAATGATTTACGCTACCAAGTCACCATGTGTGGAGTGTAATTGGCCGATGATTCTTTATCGATATTCCAGAAAGCAGAAATGGCTAAAGCAGTGCGCTAATTTCAACTGCCCAACAAGAAAGCCTAAAGACTGAGATCGGAATAGATGTCGGTCCTTCTGTTTTTGAGGAGCGGCAACGAGAGTCTAGTCTTTTTTACCAAGTCCATCGAAATATTTACAATTCCAATTCCCGATTTGTGTTTCATGTCCAGTAGAATCTTACCATATGGGTCCACAACTAGGCTTCGCCCGCAGTAAATGTTTCCAAGGTGCCCTGGAGCAATGACATAGCATCCGTTTTCTATTGCGCGAGTTTTGTTTAGTGTGATCCAGTGCTCTTCTTTATTTGGACCCTGCACCCATGCAGACGGCACAACCAAGATTTCAGAGCCAGAAGACGCCAATGTTCGAGACATTTCTGGGAATCTCAAATCATAACATATGAGCAAACCTATTTTTCCAAGTGTAGTTTTTGTTGGCGCTGCAATGACATGACCTGGCACTAGCTTGTTTGATTCTTTGAAGCCAAGTGCATCATACAGGTGAATTTTTCGATATGTCGAGGCTACCTTGCCGGATTTGTTTATCAGAAATGCAGTATCATAGACGCGGTCTTTTTTCTTGGCAGTCTCGTATATTGTTCCGATAACCTGGATTTTGTTTTTCTTGGCAGCATTTGCTATTTGTTGAATGAAATTACCATTGATTGGCTCTGCCTGCTTTGCTAGTTGTTTTGCTGATTGGTTGGATGTGGTATAGAACATCATGTATTCCGGAAATGCACACAGTTCTGCTCCTTTTTTTGCAGCATCTGAAATGTACTGGATGATTTTTTTCAGATTGTGATTTTTGTCAGTGTACGCCTTGAACTGCACCAGAGCAACTTTCATCACATTATAAAATAATAATTCAGATAAAAAGACTAGGGCACCCTATAGGGGGCTGCCTGCTAGGTACCAGTTTTCTTTTGGATTGTCCTCAAAGACCACTATAACATGAGATTCCTTTGTCTTTAGGATTTCAACTGCAGTCTTTGTCACTGCCTTTGCAAAGTCTTCCTTTTGTTGCGTGGTCCTGCCAGGATACATTGAGACGGTAATTATTGGCATGATAGAAATTTTTCTTGTCTTGGATTTATGCCTATGTCAGACATCGCCCTTCCAGCCATATCTTGAACCATATCTGGCTCCATAGCTGAACTCGGAGCTGCGCATTTTTTTGTAGGCATATCCAGTTGCCAGCCCTATTACAAATCCTCCAATGTGCGCCAAATATGCAACACCACCTGATCCAAAGCCAAATCCTCCAATGAACATTGGAAGCAAGTTTTGGAATATCAACCAGAAAGGCAGGAACCACTTTGCAGAAACGTGGGTCATTCGCATGAAAAATCCAAGCATCATAAAGGTGGTAATTTTGGCGCGCGGAAACATTACCAGATATGCGCCAAGGATTCCAGATATGGCACCAGATGCACCCACTGCAGGAATTGCACTGTTGATATCGCCCACAATATGGACTAGTCCTGCCACTATTCCCCACATCAAATAGATGCCAAGGAATTTCAGCCTGCCAAACTTTAGCTCAATGTTGTCGCCAAAGATCCACAAAAACAACATGTTGCCGCCAAGGTGCATGAGGCCTCCGTGCAAAAATGTGGAACTAAGCAAAGTAACCATGGATTCGGCAGGGCAAGAGATCTCTGATCCCTGGATTGATAGAATCTGCTCACCTGCAATGCATGCAGGAACCGCTCCCCAATCATAGAATAGAGCAGCTGCCCGATTATTGGAAAACTCGAAAAACTGTCCGGTCACTAGAACCTCAAAGAAGAAAATGATAACATTTGCAGCAATAAGGGCAATTGTCATCTTTGGCTTGTATCCCGGCGGCTTGGGGTTCTCGTCCCTTATTGGAAGCATGAATCATTTCAGCACAACATTGGATAAAAACGTAAATCCGGTTTTGCGAACTATACTTTGATTATTCCAACTTTGATCATATACTGTAATCCATTGACAAAATCCTTGTCAGTGGTCTGACCATCCGCCCAGAACTTGGCCGCATCCTTGACCCAGGATGGGATGGTAGTTGAGCTTGTGCCTTCTTTTTGCGTTTTTGGTATGGTGATTATTTTTTGCTTTATCAAATATTGAATTCCACTTGTAAAGTCTTTGTCAGTAATTTTTCCATCAGACCAGAACTTGGCGTTTGTTTTGATCCAAGAAGGAATTGCAAATTCCGATGTAGACGGTGTGATAGGCTTGGTTTGTCCTCCTTTGCCAATTGTTACGGTTGTGCTGCTTGGGCTTGGAGTAGAGTATGTTGTTTCCTCATCCAGTCCATGGCTGACTATACCAAGACTGACTTTGTAGCTGCCTTCCTTTGGGAACTTGAAGTCTTTGACATCAATTCCCTCAGTTGAGAATATTCCTAGCTTTTGTGGATCATCACCTAGATTTGTCACAAGTGTTTTGCCAGTATTGTCCTCAATTGAGTAGACATATCGAATGTATTTGAGAATCTGATTATTCTTATCAAAGAACTCAAATCGTAATGGAATGGTGCTTGTTGCGCCAAGATTAGAGTCAAATGAGATCTTTGCAGTGGCCCCATTGTTGAATTTGACATCAAACGTGTTCTTTGGTATGGCAGTTATCGGATACACCACAAAGTCCATCGTTGTGACACCTGCAGGAATTGTCTTTGCTATGTTTAGTATGTCTTCTTTGTTTATCAAAAAGTGCAAAATCGATGTATCCTCTACAGAATATGGATCAAGGATTAGCATTCTTCCTATGGTTGGAACACCATTGACCCTGCCCTCATATGCAGTAGTATCGGCAAATTCCTTGAATGCCTTTGGCACTCGCACCTCTTGGTGCACAAAGATCTGCTGTCCCTCGATTCTTTTTGTGTCCCAGTTAAACGGCATTGAAAATGAGATCGCCTTTTTTGCAGAGTCAAATTTGAAATTATTTATTAAATCATAATATGACACCACGGACGCATCGTATGTTTTGCCACCATGTGTGATTTTTTGATTGGAGATGTCTCCAACACTTAGCCAGGAATCAAACGACTTGTAGTCTTTTTCTGCAAAGATGTTCTTATCAAAATCAATTCCAGTTATTGTGATCTTAAAATGATACAGTCCGGATTCCAGCAATACTGGCGCTAGTACATCTATTTTGTCCCCAAATGCAGTCCAAGTGTTTGGCAGTTGTTCCAGCTGGTCCCCATACACAATTACATTATTCACATCAACCTTGGTTGGCTTGATTTTTAGTGTGAGATCGCCTGAATGTGCGTGGAAATTGCTTCGAAGCAATAGTTTTTCGTCCTTCCAGGCTTCGACAAAGTATGATGTGTGAGGAACAGTTTTTCCGTCCTTTGCATCAAAGAGCTTGAGCTGAAGATAGGTATCCCCTATGGTGTCCTTGGTCAGAATTGGTGGGCTGATTTTGATGAACAATGCTGCCTGTCTGTTCCCAAAGCTTGCTGGGGGGAGGTTTTCCTGAGTCAGCCCATCGCCGTGTGCAGGAGGTGCAATAGTAAAGGCTTGAGCTAAAAGCAAAACGGCAAAAATAGGAACAAAAAACTTTGTAGAAATCATCGATCTTGAGGCCTAGTGGAACATATTTAACTTTTAAGAAGATTTGAGACTCTGAAATTATCTACTCGTTGATTTGCGGTTTCACTACATGCAATGATACCGCATGATCATCAAGCAGTGAGCCAACGCCAATTGAGATGTCCTTGATTCGCAGAACAATCTTGTCTAGGTCTTTTTTGTCCAGATCATATTTTTTTGCCAAAGACAATTTGACTTTTTGTTCAGTGTCAGTTATCTGGTTTAGTGTTGCAGGCATTGTAACATCTAATAATTTGCGAAATACCTCAGGCGGAATCTTGTCAGTCTCATCCTGTATGATGTAAAACGATATTTTTTCCTCAGCTATTTCATGCGGTAATGTATCTAGCGCATTTGCAGTATAGAAGACCTGCACGTCAAGTACATTGATGGTATCTTGTGTATAATCCAGCACTATTTGCTCATTGTTGAATCCCTTTAGAGATGAAACTGGGATTTTGATTATCACAAAGCCTTCTGTCAGCTCTTTAGTATCGATCGCAAAGATCTCTTTGATGTCTCTGCAATCCATTCCAGTCGAGGTCTCAGAGTCCAGATTCTTGAATATGGCATTGGATGTTGGGCCATCATTAATGACTGCAGTCCACACCAAGCCTATTCGGTATCCTTTCTTGTTTAGTATGTTAATTGAGGTGTCATAGTGGCCAGGCCTTAGTGGTCCAGCATCATCAGGAATAGAGCCGCACACAAATTTTGCAGTATAAACTATATCTTGAATTGGGCTTGCACTTTGTGCATTTGCAAAGATCATAGAACTAGAAAGCAAGAACGCACAAACAACCCCAAGTAAAACTTTGCTCAATCTATCATACACAGAACAGATCAGAATTATAATGTTAGGGTAGAGTCCTTAGTAAATTATAATACATTTGGATTTTAAATGATCCTGTGCAGTTCTTGCTTTTGCTGTTATTGTTACCAGTCTTTCTCATACCTGCATATGCAGAGTCGCAACAATTACCAACAGACAAGGGCACATTGCTTGTCAACATTGCAACAGATCCAGAAAAACCAATTCCAGATGAGCAAACCAAACTCAAAATTGATTTTGTAAACCCACAAACAAATCTCATACAAGAGCACATTGACTATACAATTACAATAACAAACAATGATCAGGCAGTCTTTGGCCCAATACCACTAACTCATACATCGATTGGCTCAGTCACCATTCCAGTTGAGCTTGAAAACGGCGAGAACAAAATATCAATAAATGTTGAAGGAATCTTGTTCAAGCCAATCCCAGCAGAGACAGTTGCATTTACCATAATGGCAGAAAAGCCATCGCTTCCAGATACAAAATCCGGCTGTCTTATTGCAACTGCGGCATTTGGAACGGAGCTTGCGCCTCAGGTCCAGATACTCAGAGAAGTAAGGAACAATGTATTGCTTGATACTAACTCTGGCACTGCATTCATGGCGGGCTTTAACGAATTTTACTATGCATTCAGCCCTACGATAGCTGATTTAGAAAGACAAAATCCAGTCTTCAAGGAAATGGTAAAGACAACCATAACCCCAATGCTATCTACCCTGTCGATTCTGAATTATGTGGATATCAATTCAGAATCTGAAATGCTTGGATATGGAATTGGAATCATTTTGTTGAATGTGGGAATGTATTTTGGCATACCTGCACTAGTCATTGCAAAACTGTACACGCGTAAATCAGAATAAGGATTTTTATTCGCCTGCGATCACAAAAGGCCAATGAAGACAATAGCAATAGGTTCCATTTTGGCGATATTTGCTGTTATGGTAGTGGCTCCAGCATTTGCAGATCATGCAAGTGTTGATGTAAGCATTCCAGCAGGAGCAGCTACTCCTGGCTGTGAAGAGACCAACGAATGTTACATCGAGTCCGAGGTAACAATTGATGTTGGTAGTGAAGTGATATGGTCAAACGACGATAGCGCTTCACATACTGTAACAAGTGGAGATCCAAAGAATGGTCCAGACGGAAACTTTGATAGCAATCTGTTCTTGGCAGGACAAACCTTCTCTCATATGTTTGAGGAAGAGGGTGAGTTCGCATACTTTTGCCTAGTACATCCATGGATGCAGGGAATAGTAATTGTCCAAGAGGCACACGGAGATGATCATGAGGATGAAGAGCATGACCATGAGGCACATGGTGCAATGGTAATGTCAGAAGACGGCTCCATCATGATACACATTGACTCTGATGTTCCAGCAGAGGGCGAAGAAGCCGTAGTATCAGTAGAATTTGTCGATGCTGATGGAAATCCAATCGAGCATGTGAATTTTGAGGTCACTGCAACACAAGACGATCAAGAAGTCTTGGCAGAGGCAGGACAACACGCACATAGCGGAGTTACAGAATTCACAACAACGGCTCTAGGATCAGACAGTCCACTAGATGTCCAAGTCACAATTCTAGGAATAGGATTGCCAGACGATGATCCAGCAACATGGACAGGTCCAAAGGGAGAGGCAGTATCTGCTTCAGTGGTTCCAGAGTTTGGCCCACTTGCAATGATTATCTTGGCATCTGCCATAGTAAGCATTGTTGCCATAACAGCACGATCTAAAGTAATTCCAAGACTTTAGAATTCTCTATTTTCTTTTTATTAGACTAATTACTGCAAGTATCACACCTGCGGCCCCAAGACCCATAGCAAATACTGCATAGTCATATGACTGTCCAGAGCTGCCAGAGCCACCTTGACTTAGCTGTGCAATATCTTGCTGGAGCTGTCCAAGTGTGTTCTTTATTTTTGCCAGATCCGGGAGTCCGCTTGCATCGGTTGGCGGAAACGCAATGATGTTGATGTTTTCGACGTCCTCGATTTGCACCTGCTCATTTACTGTTATACCATTAATGGTGCCTTTCAGCTCAACTACAAGTGATCCTGTCTGGGTCGGGATGATTTTGGAATAGTAATGGCCTGCCTTTGCATCAGAGAGAACATCAAGCTGCTTTTGTGCACTGCCAGACTTTATGGTGGCAGTAAGATCCTTGAATGCGTTTGTCACGCCAGAGCTGACACCATCGCCTTCTTCAGTTGTGATTGCAAATACGATGGCATTTTGCTGACTCACAAGTGGCGGCTCGTCTCGCCATCCTACCTCTATTTCATATTGCTCAACATATACGGTCTTGTGCGCAAATGCAGGCAATACTCCAGATATTACAATTATCATAATGGCAAAAAGAATCTGTGCTCTCATGGAGTGATTACTTGAAATCAAGTTATTTACTTTGTGAAACTGGTAGAATCACCAAACATCTAGATTGTTTAAATTAGCAAATCGACCATTGTATGATAATTGAAAAAAGTTCTTGCCGTGTTTTTGTTAATTTTTGTGTCTGCAATCCCACTTGCATATGCACATCCATTAATCATTGACTCTAGTCCAGGTGCATCAACAAATGTTGGTGCAGGGATTACCCAAGTAAGAATTGATTTCTCAGAATCAGTTGATCTTGATTTTAGTTACATCAAGATTTTTGATAGCAATGGCAACCAAATTGACAATAAAAATACGCAATATCTCCAAGCAGATAACGAGTCCATTCTGGTAGTTACCACACCACCATTGCAGGATGGTGTGTATACGGTATCAACCAAAGTTCTCTCCAAAATTGATGGCCACCTAGTGCCATACGCATTTGTCTTTGGTGTGGGAGATGTAGAGTTGCCACCTCCACCCCAAGTCACAATTGATCAAGAGATTTACTTTCCAGAGGCAGCTGCAAGATTTCCGGGAATAGTAGGACAGGTGATTGTTCTTGGCGCTGCAATCTCTACCTTATTGATTTGGAGAGGGGCAAAAAACAAAACATGGATAAAGGAAAACTCGGAATTCCAAAAATTCTTTCATGCTAAATTCTCAACCATCACAGGAATTGCGCTCTTTGCGGTCTTTGCATCAAACATACTTATGCTTGCTATTCAGACAATCCGACTTCAAGTTTCTGCCTCTGATGTAATAGAGACATCATTTGGTATGGTCTGGTTAATACGCATGGGCCTAACTGTTATTTTGCTTGCGGTGTGGTTCTTGCTGGAAAACAAGTCCGCGGCATCTACAAAAAAACAGCTTCTAGTGCTTGGATTATCATTGATATTGATTGGCACAACAACCGCAATAGGCCATGGTGCTGCAAGTGAACAGATCTATGCAATAATAATTGACTATATCCATAATCTGATAGCGTCAGTATGGATTGGCGGAATCATATTCTTTGGATTTGTGTTGCTTCCAGCATTCACAAAATTGGATGATTCCAAAAAAGAGCTAGCCAGTCTCTTGATGATCCCAAGGTTTTCCTCTGTGATCATAGTATCGCTTGGAATTGTAATAATTACTGGACCGACCTTGCTTTGGCTCTTGGAAGATGATGTCTCGCTTTTATCACAATCGTATTACGGCTTGATGATCATCGCAAAGATAGCAATCGGCTCTGCAATGGTGGCGCTGGGCGGATACAACCAGTTCAGAATACAAAGAATGGCGGAAAAATCACTAAACTCTGGAATAACAGTGCAGAAAAAACTCAAGAGATCATTACGGACTGAGGCAGTACTTGGCATAGTTCTGCTTGGAATAGTCGCATTACTGACAAACTCTTCATTGCCTGCAAGCCAAGGGGAGGAGGCCAAATCGCAAATTCCAGATGGGTTTAACACTCTAGCATTCTCGGAGAGCTCAAAATTTGCAATAAGCATCACGCCACTAAAGAGTGGTACAAACAAGATTTTTGTTTCTGCTCAGGATTCGGAGGGAAATCCGCTTGATGACATAGCAGAGATCAAGGCCAAAGTATCAAATCCACAAAAAAACATACCTCCAATTGAAATCCCACTTGTTAGATCAGGTGACAAATACGAAGGCGAAATAACATTTGGCTTCTCTGGAAGCTGGAGCATAGAGATAGATACTCAAAGACAAAACAATCCAAACGAGAGTGCAGGCTTTGTAGTCATGGTCAAGCCACGCCTGTCTGAGCTAAAAACCGACATTACTGAATATACATTACCAGAGAGTGCAGCCCCACTATACCCTGTATATGATGGAGACGATACCATTTGGATTAGCGATTCATCAAAACCAAGACTGTGGAAGTTTTCCATATCAGAAAAACAGTTCACTTCATACACCTTTGAGGGCAAGACCACTGTTTTTCTCAAACTAGATGGCGATAGAGTATGGTTTGCAGACACGCCAGACAGCAAGATTGGCTATTTTGATATCAAAACAGAACAATTCCACACGATTCCACTTCCAATAAAATCACTTCCGATTTCACTAGAGACAGACAATGACGGAAATCTATGGATTGCCCTAGTAGACCAGAACATGCTGCTAAAATACGATATACAATCTGAAGAATTCCAAGAATACAAGATTCCAACCAATCCATCAGGCCCAGTCGCATTGGTACGAGATCAAAACGGAATGATATGGTTTGCAGAATCACAAGGAGGAAAAATTGGTGTAATCAATCCATCCACTGGAATAATAAAAGAATTCATGTCAACAGAGCCACTAAAGGAGCCGTTTTTCCTATTCATTGATCAAGACGGCACCATACTAGTATCTGAGCACACCGCCCTCAAAGTAATTAGATTCAATCCATATTTGGAGACATTCAGTCATGTTGTTACCGTAACTGATGCAAACTCGTTGCCATTTGCACTGGCACCAGACAAGTTTGGAAATATTTGGATTGCACAACACACAGTAGATAGGCTTGGAATCTATGATGTGCAAAAAAGAGAGTTTGCAGAGCTAAACATTCCAACTCAGACTACATTCACGCAATTCCTAATCAATGACAAAAATGGCAATATTTGGTTTGTAGAGCAACGCTCAAACAAGCTTGGTAATGTGATAATATCAGAGATTCCACAGATAAGTGCCACAGCACAGCCAGAAGTAGAAATAAGATATTCCGAGCTTGTCTCGCCTTTGATTTCTGCTGGAATAATAGCGACCTCGCTGTTTTTTGTAAAAAGCATCAAGGATAAACGCAGAATAGATTCTCTGATAGACTAGTTTGTTCTTTTTGAACTACAACGTGGTATTATTCCACTTTGCCTAGTTTTTCTACATGCACAGTACTGGAGACAACCAGCCCAAAAAGGGGTCTGGCTACTTTGCAGGTAGACTAAAGGAAAAAGGTGGTACAGAAGAGGTAAAGCCGGTACCAGTAGAGCCAGAAAAGGCTGAAACCGTTTCCTCAGACCAAGCTCAAACAGCACCAAAGGCAGGACAGATCTTTGAGGAAAGCACGAAGTCAATTGCATCCATGACAGACGATGTAAGTGAGACTGCAAAGCTAGTGTCATCAATGAAGGAAGGCCTAGAGCGCGTAAACAAGATAAAAAATCTGCTCACATCAGATCCACTCTGTGATGATTCCGGAATTTGTAGTTACCAAGGAGTAGACTTTAGCAAGCCTACACAAAACGAGGAAAAAATTGCAGAGATGATAAACAAGTATGCTCAGTCAAATCTCTCAGATTTACAATCCGATGCAAGCTCAATTCGTGAAGAGCTCCAGCAATTCAAGAACACCATAAAACAAAAGGAATCTGAAATATCACAGTTCAGAGAAAAGCTAAACGAAGTAAGGCAGCAACCAATTCCCAGCTTTAATCCGATTAATGATTCTGTACTCACTCAGCTAGACAACAGTATTGCAGAACCTCAAAACATGAGCGAGTTTGAGGCGGCAACCACGGATCAGGACTTGGTAAGCTTCAATTCTATTCAGGGCCAAGACTTTGCCAAACTATCCGAAATACAGCAAAGTGAGCTCAAAGACGGTGAGAAAAAACTCTTAGAGTTACGCTGGAAGATAAAAAAGGCCGAAATTGACTATGAGCAAAGACTAACGCAAAAGGATCAGCTCAATGATCTGAATGATACTATCAAAGAATTGGAATCCAAAAAGAAGACCTTGCATCTAGAAGTAAAAAGCCTAGAAAACCAAAACAAGGAACCAAAACAAGAGCTCAAAGAACTCGAGCAAAAAATTTCACAAGCAAAAAAGGAATACGATGAAAAACAAACAGCACTAAAAGAGATTCAAGATGCAAGATCAATTGTAGAATATCTAAAGCTGGACAAGCAGGCACTAAAGTCAGAAATTGATGAGCTTCGAGCAAAGACAAAGGCAGCCGAAAAAGAATACCAAGAACGCAAGCAAGCAAGCGAAAACCTAGAGGATGTGCGATTTTCCGTATCATCACTCCAGGCAGAAAAGGAAACCCTCCAGACAGAACTGGAGCAAATTCATTCCAGAATCAAAAAGGCAGAATCAGACATTGAGCAAAAGCAGCAAGAGAAGGAAAAACTTGGAGAATTCAAGGCAATTGTAACCCATCTAAAGCTGGAAAAGGAATCCTTGGAGCAGGAGCTATTGGATTTGAAATCAAAAATAAAGAAATCAGACTTGGACTATGAGCAAAAAAGAACAGCTTTGCAAGAAATGCAAGATGTCCGAGACATTTTGGCATACCTAAAGCCAGAGCGAGACTCGCTAAAATCAGAAATGAGTCAGCTCCGCGATAAAATCCAAAAGCTGGAAGAGGGATTTGATGAGGTAAACGCCAAAAAGCGCCAGTGCCAACTGGAATATGACGACCTAAAGTTCAAGCTAAAAAAGCTAGAATCAGACTATGACGAGAAGCGAAATTCGTATTCTCACTTTACTAGATAGTCTTGAGAATTGGTGTTTTGCCAATCACACCAAGATATTTTGCCGCCAGCGTACCAACTAGAATAGCAACTGAGAGCATCACTATTGTTCCAGATGGCGCCAAGTCCAGATAATACGACAAAACAATTCCAAACATTACAGAAAAGACAGCAATAGACATTGATATCAAGACAGTATGCTTGAATCCTTTTCCAAACAACATGCTAGTAATGTTTGGCAGAACAATTAGTGCAGATATTAGCAAGATTCCAACCAGTCTCATTGATGTGATTACTGTGACTCCAGCAATTATCACAAAGATATAGTTTAGTCTATCAACGTTTAGGCCACCAACCTTTGCTTGTTCTTCATCAAATGTAAAATGTAACAAAGGTTTACGCAATATTGCAAGAGATACTACAACACCAGCACTGATTGCCAGAATCAGTATTGTGTCCTCGTTACTGATTAGCAATATGCTGCCAAACAAAAAGCTAAACAGATCAACTGAAAATCCACCTGTTGCGGAAATCAACAATACACCAACACCAAATCCAGACACCAGCAAAACAGCAATTGCAGCATCTCCTGATATCTTGGTGCTTTTTCGAAGCTTTGTCATGCCTAGTGCGCCCAGAATAGAGACCACATATGCAGTCCACAGCGGATAAATCCCAGTGAACAATCCAACAGAGATTCCGCCAAATGCCATGTGAGACAGTGCATCGCCAAAAAGCGAATACCTGCGCAATACCAGAAACGTTCCCATCAACGAACAGATAATCGCAATTGCTGCGCCTGCAATCAAACCCTTTTGCATGAATGCATAGCCAAAGATCTCTAGGGTCATGGCTAGTGGTGATGCATGTGCATCTGCATTGCAGATTCCGTGTATGTCTTGAGTAAATCTTTGTTTGAGAAGAATTCCTCTTTTTGTCCATGGAAGAACAATTGTCGGTTCATGCATGCAACCCTGTTTGCAAGCTTGGCAATTGCTTCCAGGTCATGTGATGACCAAACTATTGTTATTTTGTTTTCCTCATTGATTTTTTTGATCACATTATAAAATTTGGTCTGAGTGTCAACATCAACCCCAGTTACTGGCTCATCTAGGATCATCAGGATCGGATCCTTAACCAAGGCTTTTGCGATAAAGACTCGTTGCAGCTCACCACCTGAGAGCTGGCCTATTCTTCTGTCCTTTAGGGAATCAAGGTTTACTGTCTTTAGTGCTTGCAGAATTTTTTCGCTGTTCTTGTCCAGCTTGCTGTATACTCTATTCCAAGAATGGCCATTTTTTTGCAATAATGTAGAGATTTTATTCAGCTTTTTCTCAGAGAGCAGGCCCATTGCAACCACCTCATATACTGTTGCAGGAAAGTTTGGCTCAAAGTTTACCTTTTGCGAGACGTAACCAATTAATGGTAATAGCGGATAGTATTTTTTTGCCTCATATCCAAACAGCCTGATAATACCAGCATACCCTTGCAGGCCCAAAATCGCGCGAAATAGTGTGGTTTTACCAGCACCGTTTGGGCCGACTATTCCTAGCAGGTCTCCTTCATTCACATCAAAGCTTACCTTATCAATTGCAAGGCTGCCATTATACGATATTGATACATCAGATACTTCGAGGGCTTTCATGTACACTCCAAGGCGATTTTGATGTTTCTTAGATTTTCTTCCATTTTAGCAATGTATGATGTGCCTGCTGCAAGCTCGTCCTGAGATACTCCTTCTAGTGGGCTGAGCAGTAAGATTTGTGCTCCTGCCTCATCTGCCAATACCTGAGCTAGTTTCGGATCAACTAGCTCTTCTGCAAACACAACATTGATCTGATTTTCTTTGATATAATCAACTAGTTCCTTTAGTTCACTTGCGGTTGCCTCAGACTCTGGAATTATGCCAGACAGTGAGTGAATTTCTATGCCATACCGATTACCAAAATATGTAAATGCATTATGGAATGGAACGATTGTGTTCTTTTTGCAGTTTGATATCTCTGTTCTTATTTTTGAATCAAGCTCATCAAGTTTTATGGAATATGCATTTGCATTGTCCTCATAATATTGCGCATTGTCTGCATCAACTTTGAGCAGTGAGTCCTTTATCGCCATGACTTGTTCTTTTGCCAACATTGGATCAAGCCATATATGTGGATCATACACAGAATCATGCTCTTCGGCATGGTCGGATTCGCCATGATCACCAGTTATTAGATCAAATCCATGTGTGGTTTCAACAAAAAGAACATTGGAATATTCTCCAGAATCAATTATCTTATCCACAAATGGCTCCATGCCACCGCCATTATACACGAACACATCAGATTCCTTTAGTGCTATGAGATCACCCGTGCTTGGCTCCCAGTCATGCGGCTCAATTCCTATTGGTGTAAAAACAGAGACTTTGGCCTTCTCACCGACAATGTTTTTTGAGAATTCATACAGAGGATAAAATGAAGCAATCACTTTGATCTTGGAGAATTGCGGTTGTGGTATCATGGTTTCTTGGCTAGGAAATTCCGTTGGCGTAGGAGAAGTTCCAGACTGTGCCAGTATAACAATTCCAATAATGATTGCAACCAGTCCTCCGCCAATTGCTCCAAGAGTAGATCTCTTCATGCTTGATGCAGGCGTGGAATTATTAATAAATGTATAAAATGTTAATAACTTTCATGACTATGTTTATAAAAAATTTAATAATTATTTCCTTATGCCAATTGTCTCAATTTCACTAAATGATGAGCTCCTAACAGAGCTAGACAAGCTGCAAAAGTCCATGGGTTTTGCCGGCAGATCAGAGGCAATACGTGCAGGAATTCGAAACTTTGTCTCTGAAGAAAAACAAAAGACTGAGATCTCTGGTGACTTGCACGCCATCTTGCTGGTAGTTCATAATGATGAATTTGATGACATGATTGCTGGAATCAAGCATAGTTTTGAGGATCTGATAATTACTCATCTGCACAGCAAGATTCATGGCAACAAGTGTGTAGAATTGTTCATGCTGGATGGAGAGGCAGAACGGATCAACACAATTACAAAAAATTTCAAAATAAACAAGAAAATGGATAATGTAAAGCTAGTAACGCTATGATAAGATTTTATTTTTTATTGGTATTGGTATTTTTAATTCCAATTAGTTCTGTGTATGGCCATGGCCTAGGCCTTGAAACCATAAAGCTAAATGCTGATGATAGAAAACTGTCCATAACCACACAGATAAGTCCAACCGAGTTCTCAGAGACTGCACAAAAACAGATAACCATGACAATTACTGATTCACTGACAACTCAAAACGTGGATGCCATATTGTTGGTTGCTCTGTATCATGAAGACACTCAGGTCTTTAGAGAATATTTTGGTACCACAGGTGGAGTCTTGCGAATTGATGTAAACCCAAGTACCGATGAACAAATACAGATCTCAGGTCAGCAAGAACAGACATTTGATGCATGGTACGGAACAGAATCAAACCCATTAGAGATCACAGGCCCCATCCTAAATACGGGAGGCCTGTATCGCTTTGAGGTCGAAATAAAGAGTATAGACTCGGAGGCAGTGCAAAACCAAGCCTTTTCTACATATATCACCTCAATAACAAACCACAGATACGACAAGCAGGACAAAAATGGCAATCCCGTAAGATTTGATGTAAAATCATATTACGACAAGATCTCCGGCTTTGATTATTCCCAGGACACAAACTCTATCACGCTAGAGATGCCATTTGATTGGAGTGAGCAAAACATCTCGCATACCGAAGTAGTTCACGAGGAGGTTCATTTTCCAAAGGAATTTGTGGATTTGTTAGTTCCTAGCTACACAGGTACTGTAAATGGAATAGATTTGTTCAAGTCATCGATAACAATTGATGATTATTCCATAGAAGACCAAAGAATCGTTCATTTTGTATTATCACAGGACATGCTGCGATATCTCAAGCAGGCCCAAAAGGACAAAGGAATTGAGAGTCCTCAAGACTTGAAGTTTGTCCTTAAGATAGGCAGCAAGATAGTCTTTCCAGTAATTGCAATGACCAAAAATGAATCGCTCCAAGTTGACCTTTCATGGGAGCCCGAAACAATAGAGCCAGGCAAGAACACCAAATTCATCTTTACATTCAGAGACGGTAAGACGGGTGAGCTGTTACGCAACACGACATACGACTTTGTTATCTTGCAAAATGGCAAGCAAATTCACACCAAGTCTGCCAATGCGCAAATTGGTGGCGACTATGTAGACTATACTTTTTCAGAATCGCAAAAGGGCCCAATAACCATCCAATTCAACAATCTGCGAGGAACAGGTCAGGGAACGGAGTTTAGCATAATGGTTGTGCCAGAGTTTGGAGTATTGGCTTTTGTTATACTTGCAATATCCATTACAAGTATCATCATATTTAGCAGAAAGAGACTAGTGTTTTTCTAGTAGTTTTTTTGCATTAAGCGGATCCAAAATCATCAACATTCGGAGTTTTAGTCCGCCAGATGAGGAAAATTCCGCAGTGCATGCAATGAGGGACTGGGTCTCGATTCCTATCTCCATTGCAGGAAACTCCAAAATAGACATGAATGTGTCCACCGCAAAGCCAGGAATGTCTGCGCTTGTGTTGCAGCCCTGATCATTTGCCAGTGCATTAAAAAAAGATCCAGAGAGAATATTTCCTGTCTCTGACAGTGATGATTTGGATAGTTTTGTAAACGAGTCCAGTCTTTTTTTGCCCAAAAGTCTTGCTGCAAATTTTTTACCGTCCTTTTCAGGCATGTAATATAGTACTCCGACATTGATGTCGCCGGTTTGTTTTAGATATACTGCAGACATGTTTTCTGCATCTGCAAATGCCGGTGTGAGCTGGTTCAACTCAGTGATATCGAGCATTTCTGTTTTTCCTATCTTACATTGGATCTGCTCGCCAAGCAACATTCCTAATGCCTCTACTGTTTTTGTAGAGACACATTTGGAAAAGATTTCAGATAAACGCCCAAGATCGTCTTGCGTTACTGCAAAAGTCTGCATTAAGGTCCCTATTTCTGTCGGAGCACCTTGTTTAGCACAAGGCCCACTGTTGTCTTATCAAATGGCTTTACTATGTAATCTCGCGCACCAAGCTTCATTGCGTCCTGGACTATTTGCTTTTGCTCAACTGATGTCACCATCACTACCTTGGCAGTAGGATCGATCTTCATTATAGCCCGCAATGCTTGGATGCCATCTGCTCGCGGCATGTTTACATCCATCGTGACTAGGTTTGGCTTACTGGTCTGGTATGCCTTGACTCCATCCACACCATCTCCTGCTTCAATGATTTCAGTTGCCAATCCATTTGATTTGATGATGTCTTTGAGGACTGTTCTCATAAATGACGCATCATCCACTACAAGGATTTTTGATGATGCTGTGCTCATTGCTTGCCACCCTCCATTATTTGTGACAGATCAGCACTTGAATCAGACAATAGCTTGACTACATCAATTAATACGACTAGCTTTTGATTCAGCTTGGCAATTCCTTTGATGTAGTTGTGTGATTCAAGAACGGTTTGCGGTGCCGATTCCAAATCCTTTGTTTGGATTCTCATGACTTGGTCGACCTCATCTACTAGTAGCCCTGTTTGGATACCATTGACCTCAATTACTAGGATTCTCTGTTTGGCAGAATTTGTTTGCCCCTCAGATACAAGGCCTAGCTTTTCTTTTACATCAATTACTGGTATGATCAGCCCACGCAGATTCATTATTCCTTTGACATAGGACCTTGCGTTTGGAATGTTTGTTATGGATTCAACTGCACGAATTTCACGGACTTGTTCAATTGGAATGGCATAATCTTCTTTTTGTTCACCAAGCAGGCAAAATGTTACTGCCTGAAATGAATCAACTGTCAATACTTGGGTCGACATTACAGTGATGCCTCCTTGTGTTCAACACTTGTTAGAGATACGGTTTTCTTGAAATTCATGAGTGTTATATTTTTGATAAAATAATAATCTAGAGTGTGTTTGCGGCGAACAGACAAATTATTCATTGTTGCCTTACCTCGGGTGTTGTGTTTTTGTAAATTCTCTCGCGAGCAAATGCACATGAGAACAGCTTTGATGATTCCACGCCCATCATAGTTTCGTCTTGGCCAATCACAAGATAGCCATCAGATACAAGTGACTTGTGAAATCTTTTGAATACCAGTTCCTGTGCAGGCTTGTCATAGTATATCAGAACGTTTCTGCACGTGATGAGATCTGCTTTATCAACCGGATATGACAGAATGTCTCCCTGCTCAAATGTCACAGTCTCCTTTATGGAGTCATTTACTGTATACGAATCATTCCCATTTGAGATAAGATATTTTGAGACCAAATCTGGTGTGAGATTTTTTATGTTTTGGGTAAGGTATTGTCCCTTTTTTGCACGTGCGATGGCCTCTGCGCTGATATCTGTTGCAATTACGCTGAATTTTGATCGCTGACCCAATGCCTCTCTTAGTAAGATGGCAAGGCTGTATGGTTCCTCACCAGATGCACATCCAGCACTCCAGACCTTTAGTGCGGTACGTTTTTTTGTTATTTCCGGTATTATTTTTGATGAGATCAACTGCCACACAAACAAATCTCGATAAAATTCAGTTACATTGATTGAGAAGCTCTTGAAAAGCAGCGTTGGCTCGGTCGCATCAGATGCCAGTATCTTTGCATATTCAGAACCATCCACTACACCAACTGATCTCATACGCGCAGTAATTCTTCTGCCTAAGAATGGTTTTTTGAATTGTTTTAGATCTTTTCCTATCTTGTCCTTCATTATTTTGCCGATTTGTTCTAGTTGCTGATCGGTTATTGCTTCCAGTACGCTCAAATTGTGCTTACTCCTTTGGTTCTGTCTTTGATTGTCATTGTACCAGAAATCACATCAAATATTATCCATCTCCCATTCTTTTCACCAACATCCTCAGATATTATTGGGATTTTTTTCTCAGCCAGTGCTGTTCGTATGGCATCTACATTTCGTGTTCCAATGTTGAATATGTTCTTGCTTCCCTCATTTTGAAATACGCTGGCTCCACCTGCCATCTTTGCCTTTAGTCTACTTTGTTGCGCTCCACTAGCGGCCAGTCTTTCAAGCAAGACCTTGATTGCAACATCAACAAATTTTCCTTCTGGTTTTGGTATTGGTTGGGTTGTGTTATTTTTTGGAAGCATCACATGGGCCATGCCTGCAATCTTTGCCACAGGATCATACAGGCATATAGCAACACAAGAGCCAACAAATGTCTGGAGCGTGGTTTTGTCTTTTTCTGTGAGGCCGAGGCCGCCCATAGGAATGTCAAGTGCGCCAGAGTTTTGTACCTGTTTTGTGAAGCTCATTATTTTTCTCCCAGAATATCATCAAGCAATGCATCCAGCTCTGAGTTTTGCCCACCAACTGGGTATGATGCGGCCTCTTGTATGACAGAAGCATCAGACTTGTGGTTTGCAAGAAGCTTTCTTGCATCATCTGGGTTTTGCATTATTATCATGTGCAGCTTTGCACCACTAGATTTGCCTACCAGCTCAACGTCTGCAATTACTGCATCATCTGATGGATTGATCACGTCTTTTACTGAGAGGTCAACTAGTGAATGAAATTCGTCGTTTTTGTAATCAGGTGTAGACAGATCAACGCGGAATCCAGTTCCATGAGAAAGTGCATTAAAAAAAGAGCCAGTCATTATATTGGCTACTTCTTGTATGGCAGATGCGCCCATTTCGTCTATTTGGCATATTTCTTCTTGGCACATTAGTTTGGCCGCAATCTTTCTTGCATGCTTTTCTTTTATGGTGTAAAGAATCTCTATGTGAGTGTCCCCTTTTCCGTTTAGTCGCACTGCGCACATTTTGATCTCATCAGGCTCTAGTCGGATACTTTTGATATTAGAAATACCGTTGTCCAAAATCCGAACATTGTGGTTTATTGGTTCACTAAGTAAGGTGGAGAGTGCGCCTGATGTTTTGGATGTGATGTATTGACAAAAGATTTGCTCTAGTGTTCGAGTTTCTTCTTGGTTTAGGACTGGGATTGTACTCAAGATAATTCACCTAAACTAACAGCGCTGGATCTAGAATTAACGCAACACTTCCATCACCTAGTATAGTAGCATTTGTGAAAAGCTCAGACGAGTGAGCCTCGTTGCCAAGTCGTTTTATTACGATTTCCTGCTTTTTATCATACGAATCCACAACCAAACCATATGGCTTGCCACCCTTGTCCACAATTACGACGGTTATCTTATCAGTCGGAGTATGGTTTTGATCAATTCCCAGAATTGATGCTACACGAATAAGTGGAACTACTTGCTCGCGCAGAACAATTGTCTCTTGACCGTGTATGCTTTTGATCTGGTCTGGCTCTACTACCACAGTAGTAGAGATACTAGATAGTGGAAGGACGTACTTGTCGCCTGAGACATTGATGAGTAATCCTCCAATGATTGAGACGCTTAACGGTATGGTCAGAATCATAACTGTTCCCTTTCCTTTCTGAGTCGTTATCTTGACATTGCCACCGACTTGTTCTACCTGAGTAATGACTACATCCATTCCTACTCCTCTTCCTGAGACATCGGTTACCTCCTTTGCAGTGGAGAGTCCTGGTGTTCCAAGCAAGTTGATTGCCTCCTCATCTGATAATTTCATCGCCTGGTCTTCTGTGAGAAGGCCCTTCTCGATTGCCTTTGCCTTTATTCTATCAAGATTGATTCCGCGACCATCGTCTTCGATTTTGATTGCTACCTGATCTCCCACACCATATGCCGTTAGTCGAATGGTTCCAGTTGTCGATTTACCTGCCTCTGCTCGCTCTTCTGGAGGTTCTAATCCATGGTCCACGCAGTTTCGCAAGATGTGCAGTAATGGATCAGTTATAGCATCAAGAACGGTTCTGTCCAGCTCAATGCCTGAGCTTTCCATGACCAGATTCACCTGTTTGCCAAGTGCTGCAGACGTATCTCTGACCAGCCTTGTGAATCTACTAAAGACCTGATCAACTGGAACCAGTCTCAGTTTCATGGACTGATATTGCAGATCTGTAACCAGTCTGTCAAGCTCCATCAGAACTTGGTGAGAGTCATCAGAGCTTTTACTCATTGTTTGCTCTAGTCGCATTTTTGATATCACTAATTCTCCGACCAAATTCACAAGCGAATCCAAATCCGTCATTTTGACACGAATCGTAGGTGATTTTGCATTGTTGGTTGAGGCCTCAGTTGCAGTGTACTGAACTTCGTCTGGCTTTTCCAGCATTTGTAAAAATGGCTTGAGATCTATTTTCTTTTTCTCATCTGCAATCATCTCGCGCAACAAATCAATGCACTTGAAAAGAGCACTTGCCAAATTTGGCGTGAGCTTTGCTTGACCTTTTCTAATATTATCAAAAATGTTCTCAATATTTTTGCATAGTTCTCTGGTATCATCATATCCCATTGTAGCCGACATGCCTTTGACTGTATGAGCAGATCGGAATATCAAATCCAGATATTCGCGCTTTTCCGGCTCTTCTTCCAGCTTTAATAATGTCTCATTTACTGTCTCCACATGTTCTAGTGCCTCTGAGACATACATCTCTCTGTAGCTACTTTGTGACAAGCTTTTTGACCTCCTCAACTATTGCACCTGCCATTTTTTCTGGCGGCAACAATTGATCCACTGCGTTTAGATCTACTGCTGCCTTTGCCATGCCAAAGACTACAGATGATTTCTCATCCTGAGCAAATGTCTTGCCACCTCTTCGCTTTATGGTCTTCATTCCAAATGCGCCATCATGTCCCATTCCGGTTAATGTGACTCCGACGGTATTTGCACCAAAGAATTCGGATGCAGATACCATGGTAACATTTGCTGCAGGCCTGACTCCGAATCGTTTAGGTCCATTGATTAGTTTGATTTTGAGATTGGAATCTACCTCCATGTGAAGATCTCCTGGGGCAACCAAGGCAACTCCTTGTGTGATCAGATCTCCTTCTTGTGCTTCTTTTACGGTGATTTCAGACGCCTCGTTTAGTCGCTCGGCAAATTTTTGCGTAAATCCCTTTGGCATGTGTTGGACAACCAAGACTCCTGCTGGAAGATCAGCGGGAAGCCCTGCAAGAATGGTTTGGACAATGTTTGGCCCACCAGTCGATGATGCTATGGTTACTACAATAGATGCTGCCTGAGATGATACAATTGCCTTTCTTTTTGGCCTTAGTGTACCGATTTTTTCAACCACTAGCTTGTATGGATCGCATTTTGCAGCACCAGTAATTTTTGTAATCAGGGTTTCCTTAAGATGATTAGTTCCATCTGGATTTACCTGAGATATTGGGACAAAATCAATTGCTCCGTTTTCCAACGCATCCAAAACAATTTTTGCACCATCTTGGCTGAAGCTGCTGACCAATATGGTAGGAATTAATATTCCACGCTTTACCATCTCCTCAATGAATGTGACACCATCCATTCGAGGCATCTCCAGATCAAGCAGTATGACATCAGGTTTTTGTAATGTGATTTTGCGCAATCCCTCAACTCCATCTCGCGCAATATCGTAAACCTGAATTGTCTCAGTTGAGACCAAGTCCTTGAGAAGCGTGCTCATGTATGCAGAATCGTTAATGATCATTACATTGATCTGGGAAGAAACTGATTTTGCTAGCAATTTATCACCATTTTAACCAAAACAAATACCCCCAGGTATGGTAAAGCTAGGACTGATCAATCCAGATTGCATTAATGACGTAAAATCAAATCACGATATATCATCAAGTGTGTTTGCCATGATCACACAAAAATCATGAATATGCGGTACTACTTTCGTAGGCCCTTAATTTTGTCTGTGATTTCCTGTTGTGCCTCAAGGGAGTGCTGCACTGAAAGCCTAACGTTTTGGTATAGTGTGGGGTTGTTTTGCTCCAGTGCCTTTTTCTCTAGTTTTTGCAGTTGTTTTTCTATGTCTTTGAGATAGTCCAGTCCCCACTGGTAGCCATCTTCCTGGCTCATAGGCCTGCCTTGCTCAGACTCTATTTTGTCATAGATCTCTTCCAACTTTGGCAACTTGTATGACATTTGGTCTGCTACACATCGATATTGTATTAAACTTCAGGGAATTTTATTTGCCGGATCGATTCCAGAATGGCAATCAGGACAGGGTTTCTTCCCGGATTATCTGGGTTGGAGGAATTCCCTGCTCATCTTCTGCAAATACTGCCGCAAGTTCTGGCGGAATGTCATTTATGGTTTGATTTGCAGTTTCTACTTGGGCCATCTCTGTTGACTGGGTCTCTGATATCTTTGGTACCTCGGATGTCTTTGATTCTGATTGCTTTGTCTCTTTTTCGACAGATTCTCTTTTGCCTAACAGTAATGCCTCGGCATCAAGCAGTATGATCAATCTTTGATCTAGTTTTGCGATTCCCTTGATATAATGATGTGATTCCGTTGCGCCTTGCGGTGCAGAATCAATGTCTTTCGTTTGGATTCGCATGACTTGGTCTACCTCATCAACCAATAAGCCAGTAAGAGAATCTGCAATGTTTGCTACCAGAATCCTTTGTTTAGAGTCAGCTGCTGTGCGGGTACCAAGACCTAGCTTTTCTTTTACATCAATTACTGGTATGATCAGCCCACGCAGATTCATTATTCCTTTGACATGCGATTCCGAGCGTGGAACTCGAGTAATTTTTTCAACCGATCGAATTTCACGGACTTGTTCAATTGGAATGGCATAATCCTCCTTTTTGTTGGACTGATTTGTTATCATAAATGAGACTACCTGTATGGTATCTACAGATGCTGCCTGTGCACTCATTGTTCTGATATTTTAAAATCAGGATATAGGATACTGTGTGTTTGATATATTCAGACTAGATGTCTGGCTTGACGAAATCAAGCACATGTGTTGCCAAATAGTCAGATAGTATGGCATCCATTGCAAACATGACTACAGAACCTATTACAATCAACAATCCAACATGGTAAAATACAGTCTTGTAGAGGCCGCCTTGTGCTACCTTTAGTGCCATAGCAGAGATGGCTGAGACCATTATGATCATTGCCGGCATCATCATCGCCATGAACTGTGGATCAATTGGCGTTAATTGTAATGTGTCATTTGAGACATCCACGGTACTGACAAGCTCATAAAATATTCCGGTAAGCTTGTTCATCAAGCCAAATACTGCTAGAGTTAGTGCATGCAGCACTATAATGATAGTCTCAAATGTCTTGGCAGTCTGTGCACGTTTTGCCCTAAGCTCGTTGATTTTTACAGTAATCTCCGATACTTGGTTTCCTGCAATGTTCAGATTTCCACCCTTATCCATTGCATTTGATATGACCTCGTTTCCATTGGCTATGATTTCACTACCTGTGTCTCGAGACATCAGCTCAAACGCTACCTTTTGCTCTATTCTGTGCTTGATGCGGTTTTTGAATCTCTGAATGTTTTCCTGTAACGGCCCAAAATCACTTCTAAGCACTGCCTCAAGTGCTCCACCAACGGATCCCACAGTCGCATAAATCTCGCCAAAGTGACGAATAAACTGTGGATACCATTCGTTTAGCTGTCTCACTTTTTGCTCCATCTTTCTTGCAAGCAATCCAGGATAGATCAGAGGAGCGCCGGCAATTCCAACTGCCAGTACGGTTGGCACAATTTGCGTGATCACTAACACAATGCCAATTCCGGCACCTGCACCAAGTGTCATGTATACTTTGATTCTGAATTTTAGGTCCTCGTCTGCACTCGCATATCCTAGCTTGTCACGAGGGAACATGATGTACATCATGAATACGAATGCACTCATGCTTGCAGCCACACCAATGAATGACATCAATAGGATCTGCTCAGAGTTTTCTTGTCCCATTAGCATACTCATAATCGAGTTTGCCGCAATCATAAATGCCGCAGTAGACATCAAGGTATAGAACATTTCCAAGAATAGCTTTTGGTTTTCGAGCTTTCTCTCATATACTATAGAATAGCTTACCAGAGTCGATTTTATCTCTTCTCCCAAAAATGATTTGAGTGAATCTCCCAACCTGATGACTTGGGCCAGCTTCATCAGAATTTGCTTTAGCTGATCAGACTTGTCAGTAGAGACCTTGTCCGCAATCATCTCTAGTGATTTTGACACTCCATAGCCCCACCCTATTCCCAGCTGGTATACCTCACGGAATGCCGCGGTGTATTTGCCATAGTTTGTCTCACGTGCTGTTCGAATCAGGTCGATGCCGCCCACTTCGCCAGTGGACACACAATACAAAAATGCCACAAAATAGACAAACTTTTCGTCGCTTTTTTGGATGTTTGCCAGCGTGAGATTCTTGAATAGTGGAATCTGTATCATAGTGTGTCAAGTTCCTTGTAGAATGCCTCAAGGCCTATCTCTCGACAGTGGGATATTGAATCAAACACATCATAAAAATTGAAGATTCTTTTTTCCATCATTCTTTGCAGGATTTTTGCACGTAGCTCCAATTCTTCATACAATAGTCCTTCGTCTTTTTTGTGCATACCTCTTTTTTCCAAAACCTTTTGCACAAATAATGCACTGGAACCTTTACCCCTGAACTTGACCTCATCAGTGCCTGGATCCCAGTTAAACACCGGAATGAACATGATGTTGCCGCCTTCTGCATTATAACCCAGAATTTCATTGATGGACAAGACTCGTCTTACTCTTTTTCCGCCAGGGCCCTGCACTGCTCCCTGAAACAGTCCGATGTTTAGGTTTTCTACGTTTGTCTTTGGAATGAGCATTGGTGGATTGGTGATTCTCTGAATTAGTGCAGTCATGTTTGCTGCGTGGAATGTAGACACTACTGGGTGGCCGGTCTGCATAGCCTGAAACGCAATGTTTGCTTCTGCTCCTCTGATTTCTCCTACAAAGATGTAGTTGGGACGCTGTCTTAGGGCTGCTTTTAGCAAATCAAACATTGTTACCGAGGAATGCTCGTTACCAGTGTCTCTGGTTTGCTCTGTGATCCAGTTAGAGTGAGGTAATGTAAGCTCAGGAGTGTCTTCTATTGTGACAATTTTCCAGTTTGATGGAATGAATGCAGTCAGCGCCATTAGAGTGGTGGTCTTACCAGACGCAGTCTCTCCATTAATGAAGACACTCATGCCTTCTGCAAGCATCATCCACATGTACGCCGCTTCCCTAAAGTCGAGTGCCTTTGATGTGAGAACTTGGGTGATTGATAGAGGTGTGGATGCGAATTTTCTTATGGTTGCGTTTGTGCCTTTTCTGGAAATATCTTTGCCAAACACAATGTTGATTCTGGACCCATCCGGAAGCACTGCGTCTATTACTGGTTTTGCATGAGAGACGGTTTTTCCAAACTGCTCCGACATGGAAATGATGAGCTCGTCAATTTCTTCTACACCCAAAAATAGCGGACACTTTAGTGCACCAAAGGACTTGTGGATTACATACACGTTTCCCGCGCCAATTATGGAAATATCTTCTAGGTTGGAATCTGCCAGAAATGGATCCAAGATTCCAGTTCCTGCCCTTTTTTGCAGAAAATGATACCGCAGTCCTGTCCAGTCGTTTTTGTATACAGGCAGTGTCTTTAGCTTGTACACATCTCCCAGTGTGTTATAGTCAACTGGTGTCTCTGAGATCTGTGTGTTTGTCTTTAGATAGTTTTCAATCATGTTGAATCGTTCTGTGATTTCTAGCGGTGGCACCATGTCGGCTGACTGGATTGCGAACATTTTATCCGCAATGTCCATTATTTTTCTCTCAGGTGGATCCGGCTCTATTATGACATATTCCATATATCCATCATCAGATGACGTGTGCGGATTGATGTGGATGTATGTGGTATCTGTGACAGGATAGATCAGGTTTGGCTCCTTGAGCTTTTTGTGCTCTGCCTGTAGTGACTCTGTGAATAAGGGTAGCGGATTGCCACGTGAGGTGTATGTGTCCACATAGTTTAGCAGGTGAGGGGACTTTTTGAGCTCCTCAATGAAGCGCTTGTCTTTTACTTGGGCAAAATCAAAAGGCACGGCCGTAGCCTCCCTATGCGTTTGCCATCGATATTGGCACGATCTTTATTCCAAAAGTCATGTCCACCTCAAAGGCAAATCCCGAGTCGGTGTTTTCTTTAGAACCAATTAGCTTTACAATTTTTAGTGTCTTGACATCCTTGCCACCGATGTTGGTTGAACCCAATTTTAGATAGACATCGACTCCGCCTTTGACTCGCATTCTAAGGTCTGGTGGAATGTCTTCTGGATGTATGGTAATGATAATGCTCATGCCGCGAGCAACCAAATACTTGCACTGGGTAAAAAATTCCAAAATTCTGCTGGCATCCGAAAATACTGTCAACAACGACAGCGAGTCAATCACGACACAGTTGTGTTCCTTGAAGCTGTTGCCAATGTATTTGCCAACTACTGGCAACAAATATGACGATTGCTCACGATTCCACTGGACTCCATACATGTGGAGCGGCATTATAGTGAGTCGGTTTCGTAGAAAGGCAGTAGAAAAATTAAATGTTATAGCCTTCATATTTTCAATGTATTCTTTGACGGTGTTTTCGGTAACGCAGAGAATTTTTTTATCTGAATTTAGAAATCCTTTCATGAATTGTGCTGCAAGTGCCGATTTTCCAGTTCCATGATCTCCTTCAATTAGCATTAGTGTAGGAAATGGGATTCCTCCACCAAACTGTCTGTCGACTTCTTCGTTGGTACACGGAATTATCTCAGTCATTGTTCCTCCATTTTATAAAATAGGCAAATACTACATTCAACAAAATTCGTGAAGAAAAATTTGATATAAGATGGTGTTTGGTCTTTTCGAACGAATATCAAAAACTAGGTGCCATCGGTTCTGGTTGCTGTGATTCCCTTATCAGTTGATATGGTAGCATATGCAGTTCCACTTGCAGCCAGTGTTGTACTGGATGTTGCACGTCCATTTAGGATTTCATCTGTGTTTAGGATTTTTGGATCTATTGCATCACTGCTAATGGATGTAATGCACCATTTTCCAGCAGAGGGAGTTCCGCACGCACCACTTTGATAGGTGAATGACTCGGTTTTGTTTGTGCTGCCAGATATCGGATATGTGACGATGAGGCTGAATTTCTCATAGTTCCAAAGCTTTTCCGTGCCAGAATTTGTTATGGTAAAGTCAATTGTGGTAGAAGCTGCCGTTGCAGTAAGGGAGCTCATGGCAATGTTTGTCTTTAGTATTGAATTCTCAATGCCAGATATTTCGGATGATGCCTTTGTAACAGAAGTAGTCTGATCCACCACACCTGGCAACATTAGCAATATGTACACCAATGCAAACATGACTATTCCACCTGCAATAGCTACGCTTAGTCCCATGTGTGATACCCCCGATCAGGTTGAAAGAACATAATCAGAATAGACACCGTTTGGCGCAATCACCCTTACCACGTATGTCTTGCTAGATGTGAGCTGAGTGTCGGTAATTTTGATTTGAAATGTGTCCATTTTTTGGATTATGGTTGGTACGGTAACTGGTTGGAACTTCCAGGTGTCTTCTCCACCAGATACACTGTATGGGATTCTTTGAGCAGAACCAGACTCACCAAAATACACATCAATGGATGTTGGCGATGTGATAGGATCAATTCCAATGTTTTTAGTCCAGATTTCAAGTGTTGGAGGCGATGCAGTAGTGTTTCTCATCACATGGATTACTTTGAGCTTTGTGAGCATTTCATTTTTCTGCGCCTCTGATGTTGCGGTAAATGTTGACTCAAATGTTCCAACCTGCGACATTACCACACCTGCAATCGATGTTGCAACAACAATGGATGCAATGATTAGAATTGCCTCAGTCATTACACTGGATGCCATCTAGTTTTCCCTCTCGCGCTTTGACTTTGTGCTTAATCTTGCATAATATGCATCTGATTCCTTGTCGTTTAGGCCGACAATTTTTGCAAACTTGTACAATTGAGATATTGCATCATCAGTTGACATGCCGGAATTTTTTAGCATGTCAATTATGTTATAGATAGTGTGCTCATCTTCCGGCTTTAGGCCCATGAGTTTGCACTGTTCCACTAGCAGGTCTATGCAATCTTCTCCTCTTTCTGCAAACATTTCTCCGACCAATTCTACGATTGCCATCATGTTTGCAACGGAAAGGTTCCCAGAGAACAATGGCTTCATCATTGAATCCATCGGATTGTTCAGGTCTGTTCCCTTGACTAGATTGTCCATTTCACTGCCTTGTCTTATGGTAGTAGTGCTAGGCATTACCTGTGGTACCGGCTGAGCTGGCTGTGAGCTACCACCTGCTTGTATGATTACAGGAATTGGAGCGCTCTGGGCTGGCATTTGTACTTGTGGCATGACTTGTTGTGGCGGAATTGGTGATGGCATCTGTCCCTGAAGAATTCCTTGCTTTAGTGGTAATGATGGATCAGATAGGTTCGTCAGGTCTAGTGCCTCAAAGTATTTTCTCATAAAGTTTAGCGGATTTGATATTTCTGCTTGGAATGCCTTCATGTCAGTTAAGGTTCCTTCAAATGATTCAGTTAGTGTGTCTACGCTTTCCTTTGTTACCTTCATGTCTTCTTTGATTTTGTTTAGGTCTTTTTTGAAGGTGGTAAGGTCTTTTTCAACTGGCTCAAATTTCTGATCAATTAATTCACGGATTTTGTTCTCATCAATTCCTCCCATGACTGATGCGACTTCGGTTTCTGTGGTTATGGTGTCACTGATTGATGCTGATGGTCCTCCAGCCAATAATGCTTCTAGTTCTGCGTTTGCGCCGCCAATCTTTCCAGTGTCTATTGCTGCATCGGATGTTGGAGATTCAGACTGGATAACTTGGGTTGGCTCGCCAAGCAATGCACTTAATGGATCCTCTGGTGCTAGTTCTTGTGCCTTTGGCGCCTGCTTTGGAGCAGCTCCTCCAGGCAGGAATTTTGGCACTGCTACCAATACAGATGCAATAACACTTACCGGTATGACAAAGTAAAACAGTGAATTATTAATCTCAAACAAGTATTGAGGAAATGCCTCATACAATACCAACGTGTATACACCGGCTATACTTCCTGCCAAAAACATTCGAAAGCCGGGTGTAATACTAGTCAGTGTTTTAGTGAAAAAAGAAAAAAGATTGCTTGGAGCGATCATAAGAGCACTCCCGCATCTATCCGAGATCTACAACCGCTGTTGTAATTGATGGCACTTGTCTTTCTATAGTCAATGCAGAGCCAGTTGGTACTAGGACTTCTGCACGGATCTTGTCAAGTGCTGACGGTCTGTCTCCAACTTTGTAGGCAATTGCCAATACTGCGTGCTCACCCTGGTCCAAGATGTCGTTGTTGTTTGAGTTTTGTGTCCAGTAGATGAATGCCTTGGTACTTGTTGGAATTCCAGTTGCATCAAATGGATCCTCAGTAATGTATAGGTCTGAATCTGCTGCGTCATCTGTTGCTAGCTCCAATGATGCCCATTCGCCGGATACATCATCATCACCATCACTGTTTTCAGTCAGTGTTCCTGCGTAAATGTTGTCGTATGTGACAGTGTTACTTAGGTATTTGACTGCTGCAGTGCCTGGTGCTAGGTTGACAGATTCTCCGCCAGTTGCAATTTTTAGTGGAACGCCTACTACCTCTAGTATTGCTGAGGTTGTGTTACCACTAGCTGTGACCTTACCTGCGATCTCTAGGGCGCTTGATGCTTCACCTAGACTTGATGCTATGGTTGTCTTTGCCTTTTGTGTTGTAGAGAAACCCATGTTGAGAACGACAAAAGCTAAGGCTGCTGCTACAATTACAAATGCAATCATAACAATTGCAGACTCGACGCCTATGACTCCTCTATGGGATTGTCTGTGTCCTTTTCTAATAAGGTTCATTGGATTGGTATGATATCGTAAGAGTATATGCTAGAGTGTGATCAGGATGATCAAACATGGAATTAGTTTAAAGCAGAATCGCTATATTGATTATAAAGTTTTGAGTTTTTTCAGTATCTCATAACCATTGTCTGGAAGAAAGGTTTCTGGATAACAATTAAGCATATGACCGTTATCGATTTTATAGAAATTCCAAGAATCACAATTCCAATCTTTTTCATATTGAGTGTTGATATGTTTCCAGTCAAATCCACTTACTACGTCAGGTGTTGGATGAGCAGGACCGCGAATTAGAGAAATGACATTAGTTTCATAGTTTACGCTAATCTTAGAAGTCAATGCGTTTGGATAAAGATAGATTACATTTGGATGGTTTACTATTGCATCAAATTCCGCCCGAGTTACAAACTCATTATGCAGTAAGATTACTTTGTCAAATTGGCCCAAAATTGCTGGATTTTTGTCAATATCAATGTCATCTATTACTTGGTAACCAAGAAACTCTAGTACTCGAAAGCCATTTCCGCTTGAAGAAAATGTTTTCTCATATGTTTGATGCAATTTTACACTAGTACAAGAATCGCAGTATCCAGAGTAATAATCATGAAATCCGTTCCAATCATACGCACTTTGTGTGAAAATTGGATAAACCACGGCTGTTTTTCCATCAGCCTGAAGGTCCTCATAGTTTTCATAATATCTCAGCTCTGGCATTTTCTCAATCATATAAGCGCTGGAAGAGTCTTCCGGAATGGCAGTATATGCTTGTGAGCTATTTGCCACAACAAATGCTAACATAACTAACATTGTTGCAGTCATGCTAATCATTATACCATTAAAACGCCTAATCATAATTTAGTGACATTTTATTAAATTAAAAAGTCTAGATTTGTTCAAACTGAAAAACAAGAGTGAGAAAAATTGTATTTCTTGGAAAATCAGTACGATTATCCAAGATCTACTATGGAATGTGTGATGTTTGGTACCAGTCTCTCAACTGTGAGCGGTGATCCAGTAGGAACTATGACCTCAACTTTGATGTTATCTAGTGCTGCTGGTCTCTCGCTTCCTTTGTGAACAATAGCGAGTACTGCGTGTTCGCCCTGATCCAAGATTGCATTGTTGTTTAAGTTCACAGCAAAATAGATCACTGCAGCAGTAGCATCTGCCGCTGTATTACTAGTGATTGGATTCACGTTAATATGTCCGGCCTGTGCAGCCGCTTGCATTGCAGTAGTCAGATTAGAGTAAGTACCACTGGTTAAAACTCCAGTCATGATGTTATCATATTCCACGGTATTGCTGAAGTATTTCACAGCCATCGTAGTGTTACCCAGGTTTACCGAAGATCCGCCAGATGCTAGCTTTAGTGGTACTGCAGTAACATTCATTTTACCAGTTGGAGATACATCTCCAGAACCAGTTACTTTGCCTGCAATTTCTAATGCGCTGCTAGATTCTTCAAGACTAGATATGATTGCTGTCTTTGCTCTTTGTGTTGTAGAGAAACCCATGTTGAGAACGACAAAAGCTAAGGCTGCTGCTACAATTACAAATGCAATCATAACAATTGCAGACTCGACGCCTATGACTCCTCTATGAGATGGTCGGTGTCCTTTTCTAACAAGTTTCATTGGATTTGTATTATTCTATCAGAGTATATCCTAGAGTGTGATCAGGATGATCAAACACAAATTACAACAATAGAATATAATTTGTTTAAGTTCTAACCTAAGTTTATCACTTGGGTTGATATCAATGGCACTTGTCTTTCTATAGTCAATGCAGAGCCAGTTGGTACTAGGACTTCTGCACGGATCTTGTCAAGTGCTGACGGTCTGTCTCCAACTTTGTAGGCAATTGCCAATACTGCGTGCTCACCCTGGTCCAAGATGTCGTTGTTGTTTGAGTTTTGTGTCCAGTAGATGAATGCCTTGGTACTTGTTGGAATTCCAGTTGCATCAAATGGATCCTCAGTAATGTATAGGTCTGAATCTGCTGCGTCATCTGTTGCTAGCTCCAATGATGCCCATTCGCCGGATACATCATCATCACCATCACTGTTTTCAGTCAGTGTTCCTGCGTAAATGTTGTCGTATGTGACAGTGTTACTTAGGTATTTGACTGCTGCAGTGCCTGGTGCTAGGTTGACAGATTCTCCGCCCGTTGCAATTTTTAGTGGAACGCCTACTACCTCTAGTATTGCTGAGGTTGTGTTGCCATGTGCAAATATGGTGCCTGAAATCTCTAATGCGCTTGATGTTTGGCCTAAGCTCGTACCAATTATTGTCTTTGCCTTTTGTGTTGTAGAGAAACCCATGTTGAGAACGACAAAAGCTAAGGCTGCTGCTACAATTACAAGAACAATTACAATTACTGTAGCCTCTAAACCTGAAACTCCTCTACGTTTACTAGGTACAAGATGAAGCCTCATGTTTTGAAATGATGTCATAAATCTATATTGTATAGTGTGTGTATTACGATCGAACGAACAGTACTTTGAACTTGGATAAAATAAAAAAGAAATTGTGATTTTTGGGATCACTAACCCATATCTACAACAGATGTTGTGATTGTTGGTACTTGCCTTTCAACAGTCAATGGTGCACCAGTTGGTACAACGATTTCAGCTCTGACTTTATCCAGCGCTGTTGGTCGCTCACTTGCACCATGTGCAATAGCAAGTACTGCGTGTTCACCTTGATCCAGGATCGCGTTAAGTGTTCCAGTACTGACTGACCAATACACAATTGCTTTTGTATTTGTCGGGACAGCCTTTGTGACTGGATGGATTGAAGAAGTGAATGTGCTTGCATAGTCTGTCTGTGCTCTGGTAAAAGCAGCAGATACATCTGTTGCTGTTGCACCTAATGGTCCAACGTAGATGTTATCATATTGGATAGAGTTGCTAATGTATTTGACTGATGCAGTAGCTAACGCCAAGTTTACTGATTCTCCACCAGATGCGATCTTAATTGGTATCGAAGTGACATTAAGATATGGTGTTGATGAACACCCACCTGCCGAAGTCGTACAGCCAGTTCCAGTTACTTTGCCTGCAACTGTTAAGCTGCTTGATGCTTCAGTTAGACCTGATCCAATGGTTGTCTTTGCCTTTTGTGTTGTAGAGAAACCCATGTTGAGAACGACAAAAGCTAAGGCTGCTGCTACAATTACAAATGCAATCATAACAATTGCAGACTCGACGCCTATGACTCCTCTATGGGATTGTCTGTGTCCTTTTCTAATAAGGTTCATTGGATTTGTATTATTCTATCAGAGTATATCCTAGAGTGTGATCAGGATGTGCAAACATATAGTCGATATGAACTGTTTAATGATTTGAAATCTACGGACTTTGCAAAAAATCATTACAAGAAACTAGATTCGCGTGTTTGTTTGAATGAAACAGACAACAACTAAAATCATTATTATAATTCTGATTGTACATGTTCACAAAAAACAACATCACAATCAAAAAACAAAATTCCAATTCCAACCATACCGGAGCAATGCAATGAGCATTCATGAGGAGCTGACTACAGCACTTTCATACTTTGGCCTGGAAAAAACAGACGCAATGGTCTATCTTGGCTTGCTCCAGATGGGCTCAGTCACAGTAGGGACAATGTCTGCAAAGCTAGACATCGACAGAGGTAAGGCATATCGCTCGCTAAACAAATTACGAAATCTTGGACTGATCACAACAACGTTTTCCAATCCAACCATCTGCAAGGCAATTGAGCCAAAGGAAGGCCTCACCACCATAATGCAGAGAAGAGAAGATGAAATCATCACAATGCAAAAACTGTCTCGCAAAATTGTAGAGCAACTACAACAAATAACAAGACCAGAGACTGCAACAGAGATCTCTTCATTCTCTATCATACAAGGACGCGCCAACATTTACGCAAGAGTTGGCAAGCTTATCCAAGAATCCACAAAGACGATCTACATTGTCACAACAGTAGAAGACATTCTTAGAATGTATCACACTGCCATCCCAGAAAAGATCAAAATGTGCAAGCAAAACAAGGGCGATGTGCGAATTCTGACTTGGACAAACAGCGAGAACCTCTTGCCATTGGTAAACAGACTAAATGCGTCTGAGACCAGAATAGGCAAACTGCCATCCAAATCCAGAATGATAGTGGAAGAAGGAAATCAGCTGATTATGTCGGGTTCCATCAAAGAATCCATGGATCTCAATGATGACAACGACTCCATAATGTACACCAATTCATCTGAGATGATAAACAACATGTACAGTCTTTGCACACACCTGTGGAAAAAGGCAAAGTCAATAGAACTACTAATGTAGTTTTTTATCATTTTTTAAAAAATTATTTTATAATTGCTTTAAAGCCAGGGTTTTGCTCAAGGCTGGAAAACACATTATCCAGTTTTACCATATTACCATATGCCGGATCAAGCTCAACCAAGACTTTGATCAGTTTTATCGAGTCGGCTAGTTTGCCAAGCAGTACAAGCGATTTAGCTTTGTGATACAGTACGTCCTTATTTTGTGGCTCACTTGATAAAACATGATCAAACTCGGAAATTGCTTCTGTGTGTCTTGCGGCAAGCTGCAATGTCTTTGCTTTTTGTGTAATCCAGATATGATCATCTGAAGATAATTTGGAAAAACACTCTATGGATTCGTCATATTTGGCAAGCTTTGAGAGCAAGACTGCCTTTTGGTATAATGCCGATTGGTTGTTTGACTCATTTTCCAGTATCAAATCAAACAGAATAGACGATTTCTCATATTGACCCAAAGTTGAGTATATGATTCCCTTGTGAAGTAAGACATCATTGTCGGCCTTTTGTATTTGCTCAAAACAAGAGACAGCATTTTCATATTCTCCAAGTGATACAAGTGCTTGGCCTTTATGATATAATGCAGAAGGATCATTGGCGTTTTGTATCATAACATCAAAACACGAAATTGCATCTGAGAATTTTTCTAATTTCTTTAGAGCGATTCCTTTGTTTAGTATCGAATCAATATGGTTTGGATAGACTGCAAGAAAATTATCAAACACATTTACTGCCTGCTCATACTGTTTGGTGTGTAAAAGACACAGCCCCAAATAATACAAAGTTTCTTTGTATTGAGCGTCATGTTGGATGATTTTTTCGATGCAATCCAAAGCGACTTGATATTGTTCTGTTTTTACAGAAATCATTGCAAATGTGTATAGCGCTTCCAAGTTGTTTTTATCAATGGATAGTGCTTTTTGGCAATAATCTGCAGCATCATGTATCATATCAAGACAGAACAACGACTTTGCCTTGTAGACTAGTGCGTTCAAATCATTTTGATTTATTCTCAATACTTGATCCAGATTATAAATTGCAGAATCAAACCTATTCAGCTCAAACAAAAGCTTGCCTTTGTGGAATAATCCATCTGGATGATTGGGACTTTTAGCAAGAATTTGATCAAAGCAACTAATTGCACCCTCAAGATTTTGGAGACTCTCAAGAATTAGTCCCTTATCAAATAATGCCTCGGTATGATCCTTGTTAAAGTCAAGAACCCTATCAAAAATCTCCAGTGCCTCTGAATACATGCCTGTGTTTGTGTAAAGATGTCCTTTTTGGTACAGCACTTGGTAATCATTTGGAGATATTTGAAGAGCCTTGTTGTAGCAGGCAAGCGCCTCTGAGTATTTTTCCAGTGCTGCAAAGGTAAGGCCTTTGTGGTGTAGGGTGTCGGCGTTGTTTGGTGATATGGCCAGAGATTTGTCAAAGTAGGCGAGGGCCTCGGCATAGTCGGAGAGGTGGAATAGGGCAAGGCCTTTGTGGTGTAGGGTGTCGGCGTTGTTTGGTGATATGGCCAGAGATTTGTCAAAGTAGGCGAGGGCCAATACGTACTCACCTAGTCTTAGATGTGATACGCCTCTGTGGTATAACACTAGGACATGTTGCGGGTTTTGCTGTAATGTTTTATCAAACACAACTATTGCCTCAGCGTCACGGCCGAGTGCTGAAAGAGTTTTTGCTTTTTCAAACATAGCCAAATGATTTAATTTGTCATAAACTAGAACACCATCAAAACACTTTAGCGCGTCGGAATGACGCTGAAGTTTGTTTAGGGCAAGGCCTTTTTCATATGATGATGTGGTGTGGTTTGGGTTTTTGTCCAATATCTTGTTGTAGATTTCAACTGCATTGCTGTTTTGGCCCATGCTGGCAAATGACTTTGCATATGCTAGCTGTGTATTTTGATCGTTTGGACATATCAACAATAATGATGAATAACATTCCAGTGCCTTGGCATGATTTCCAAGATTTGCAAGCAATAGTCCTTTATGATACAATGCGCTGACACATTTTGGATCTAGTGTTATTGCACGATCAAAATGCAAAAGTGAATTTTCATAATAGCCTAGTTTCTGAAGTAGGTAACCTTTCTCACTTAGTGCCTCTGCAAACTTTGGGCGAATCTGCAATGCTTTGTCATGACATGTGATGGCCTCTGAGTATTTTTCCAGTGCTGCAAAGGTAAGGCCTTTGTGGTGTAGGGTGTCGGCGTTGTTTGGTGATATGGCCAGAGATTTGTCAAAGTAGGCGAGGGCCTCGGAATAGTTGGAGAGGTGGAATAGGGCAAGGCCTTTGTGGTGTAGGGTGTCGGCGTTGTTTGGTGATATGGTAAGTGCCTTGTCATAACAAGAAATGGCGTCTGCGTAACGAAACAGACTATCCAGTACGATTGCTTTTTGGAATAACGACTCGAAGTGGTTTGGTGATATGGCCAGAGATTTGTCAAAGTAGGCGAGGGCCTCGGAATAGTTGGAGAGGTGGAATAGGGCAAGGCCTTTGTGGTGTAGGGTGTCGGCGTTGTTTGGTGATATGGCCAGAGCACTATCCAGGCAGATCAAGGCCTCTTTGTGCTTTGACAGAACAGATAATGTCATTGCCTTGTGGGAGACGGCATCAAAGTGAGCTGGATTGTACTGTAACACTTGATCAAAGTAGCTAAGAGCCTCAGAGTGCTTGCCTGTTGTGGCAAGTGCCAACCCCTTGTGGTATAGTGCAGGTGTGTTGGATGGGTTTAGCTGCAAGGCCTTATCAAAACACACGATCGCATTATGTATAGATCCTAGTTGCAGTAAAGCAAACGCCTTGTAGTATAGCGCATCAAAATTATTTACATCAATTCCAAGTACTAGATCAAGACATTCTATTGCTCGATCATATTTGCCAAGCTTAGATAATGATCTTCCTTTGCCATACAATACATCGGGATTGTTTGGCTCGGTTTCCAGAATTGCATCGTAGCATAAAATTGCCTCATGTTCTCTGTTTAATGCAGAAAGAGATTGGGCTTTGTTATACAATACATAGCCATTGTTTGGTTCATTTTCCAGTATCAGATTAAGATTAGAAAGAGATTCCTCATAGCTACCTATTTCATGTAATGAGATTGCCTTGTTGACAAGAACTTGTATGTTGTTTGGAGATAGTTTTAGTGCCCTATCAAAATAGGTGAGGGCCTCTTTGTGCTTTGACAGAACAGATAATGTCATTGCCTTGTGGGAGACGGCATCAAAGTGAGCTGGATTGTACTGTAACACTTGATCAAAGTAGCTAAGAGCCTCAGAGTGCTTGCCTATTGTGGCAAGTGCCAACCCCTTGTGGTATAGTGCAGGTGTGTTGGATGGGTTTAGCTGCAAGGCCTTATCAAAATAAGTTAGCGATTCTACCGATTTGCCAAGCTTGTACATGGAGTGGCCTATGCTGGCAAGAATAGAGTCGTTGTTTGGAGATATGGTTAGGGCTTTTTCAAGATATACTAGGGCCTCAACATGGTTTGAGAGCTGCAATAACGCAAGGCCTTTTTGGTGTAGTGCATTTGCATTGTTTGGATTTATTGTAAGAGATTTGTCAAAGTATGCAAGTGCCTCATTGTATTTTCCCAAATGTAAAAGACATGTAGCCTTGCCAAGAACACTGTCAATGTGAGATTGGTTTACTGCTAGAGTTTTCTCATAAAATGAAAGTGCATCAGAATATTTGCCCAAATGCAAAAGGCACGATGCCTTGCCAAGAACACTGTCGTGATGTTTTGGATTTGCCTTTAATGATGAATTAAAGCATTCTAGTGCTGCATCATAATATCCAAGCAGATGTAATGTTCTTGCTTTGCTACAGATTGCATCAAAATGATTTGGCATTATTTCAAGAATGTTATCATATGATGATATTGCCCGATCATGTATTCCAGAATAAGACAGTGCAGTTGCTTTGCAGTACAATGCATCTACATTAGCAGGGTTTACTTCTAGGATGATGTTGCAATTTTTGATTGCAGATTCATAGTCATCCAAAGAAGATAGCGTGTTTGCCTTTTGCAGTATTGCTTCCTCAAAGCCAGAATCAAGTGAGATTGCCTTATCAAAATATTCTAGTGCCTCAGATTTTTTACCAGTCTCCAAAAATGCACGACCAAGCTCATAGAACACTATAGGTCGATTAGGGCTAAACTCTAGCGATTTCTCATAATATGATATTGCCAGATGATGTTTGCCAAGGTTTGCAAGGCATATGCCTTTGCCAAACAAAATATCAGCATGGTGTGGGTCTATTTCTAGTGCCTTATCAAAACAAGACAATGAAGTTTCATATTGTCCCAGTCCGATCAGTGAGAGGCCTTTGTTGTATATGGCATCAAAGTATTGCGGATTTGTCTCTAATGCCCTATCATACAGAAATATTGCTTCTTTGTGGTTGCCAAGCGATGATAGTGCAATTGCCTTGTTGACAAGAATCTGCGTGTTGTTTGGCTCTATCTCCAGCGCCCTATCAAAAAACGGCACTGCATCATTATTATTTCCAAGATGCATTAATGCTAGGCCTTTTTTGTACAAGCCATCAAGATAATTTGGATCTATTGCAAGCGTTTGCTCATAGCATGAAAGTGCCTCCTGATGCTTTGATAGTAATGCAAGCGAATCACCCTTGCAGTGTAGTGCATCAAAGTATTGCGGATCGATTTCCAACACCCTATCATACAATGAAATTGCTTCTTTGTGGTTGCCAAGCTTTGATTGGATCAATCCCTTGCTTAGCAGTGCCTTGACATTTTGCGGATCGGCTCGCAACAGCTTATCATATGATGTGAGTGCCCTGGTGTACTGCCTGTCGTAATAATGAAAACTTCCCAAAAGAGCATCGAGATCTTTGTCTGATGTTTGCTTTTGTTTTGGGATGCGCGCCTGTAGCTTTTCTTGGACCTTTAGCATGCTCGCTACCTTTGATTTGTCATCGACGGATAGCTCCAAGTGCTGATTTGGATCTAGATCTGGCTTTATTCCACGACCCTCAATTAGGCGTTTGAGCAGTCCATTTACAAGTGCTAATTGGTTTAGAACGATACTATCCGAAGATGTCATAACATCAGAGAATTTTTAGGAATTTTTTCTAATATCGTAGTATTTGTTCAAAAAACCCAAACACCCTCTTATATGATTTTTTTAAGCCAAATTGATGTTTGAGAGTAGGGATAATCCTAGCTGCATTCATAGTGTATACCGTCGGTATTAGCGCAGCTTATGCCGAAGAATTTGACATTCGGTTCCTACCTCAAAAACTAGTCGAGGGATCTGAGGCAAAAATGCAGGTCTTTATAGCAGAAGGAGAGACAATAATCCCAAAAAAAATAACTGATCTTACCATTACATCGCTTGACTCATCCATTTTACATATAGAAAAGATTCACGATAGCAGCTCATTTGTTACCGACATTACGGTAAAGGCAGGCAAGCCTGGAACCACCACCATCTATTTAGCAGCACCAGGATTTGACTCAAAAGAGATTCCAGTTACGATTTATGGAAACAAAAATCATGCATCCACATTACTAGTCAAGATAACACCGGATACGTTTACCACTAGCGGTCCAAATGAAGGATACATTGCAGTTGAGCTTGCAGATGAGGACGGATTTCCGGTTGTGGCAAAAGAAGACACTGTCATATCGCTGGACACTGCAAATAGAGAAATAATTGAGCTGGCATCACAAAATCTCCTAATAAAGAAAGGAGAATATTTTGCACACAGCAAATTTACGATTAAAAAATCAGGCGAGGCAACAATTTATTCCACTGCACAGGGAATTGAGACCAAGAGCAGCACCATAAAGGTGGAGGAAGACGAAGATCTTACCATAAAGATGTACACTTATCCAACTACATTATCCATACATGATGCATCACAAGGATTTGTGATTGCTCAGCTGCAGGACTCTTCTGGCAGGCCGGTAATTGCGCAAAAAGACATCATTGTATACTACAAGGTTGCTGATTCTGATTATGCCGAGGCAACAAACTATAGCTCAAACTACAAGCAAAAGTCTTCTGGTTATTTCCAAATTAGCAAGGGCACCTATTGGGGCTATTCTCAATATTCACTTCCAGAGGGAATTGAGGACACGTACGAGCTGTCAATTTCTACTGAAGAGCCATTAGTGATTGAAACTACGGAAATCACTTCAAAGGACTTGGAATTAATGGATGACAAGCTAGTTCAATTCCAAACCTTGCCAGTATTGGCAACAGGCAAAAGAGAACTCATAGGGGTATTACACCTAGAAGACGAAGATGGCAAACCGGTTGTGGCAAAAAAAGAACTTGCAATCAGAATAGACTCATCAGACAGCAAGGCACTAACGGTTGAAGATGTCATACTGGAGGCAGGCAACCAGGTAGCACTAGTCTTTGGCAAGATAGGCCACAGTGTTCCAACAGATCTTGAGCTCAGACCGGCAGTAAATGAGGGTGAGCTGACCACAATTGAGGTGTTTGGTCCAAACAAGGACTCACTAGAATTGGTAGTAGAGCCACTCATACCAGACGTTCTATCAGGAACCGACTTTCCAGTTGTGATGTACCTAAAGGATGGCACCGAGCTGACCAGCTTCCCAGAAGACAGTGATGTGTTCGTATCACCAAACGAGCACATCCAGATTCAGACAAAGAAGATAGTGCAAAAGGACACACTTGTCTTGTTTGATGCCAAATCACTAAAGAAGGGATCCGTGGATTTATTGGTAGAAACGGGTGACTTTGATGATACCTCAACGATTGAGAGTCTTTCATCGGATCCTGCAGACATCATTTTTGATCATTCAAAATCAATCTTTGTTGGCAGCAATGACATGTTTTCAATTCAGCTTGTAAACTCTGAAGGACTGCCAACATATGCAACAAATGACGTCATGATCAATTTGGTAGTAAAAGACCAGGCAATAGCAGAAATGCCATCTACAATAACAATCCCAAGAGGCAGCTATTACGCATTGTTTGATGTTGCACCAAAAACCACAGGCACAACCGAGGTCTCCTTACTATCAAAGGAGTTGCCACTAGTATCAGACGAGATAACAGTTGCCAGCCTTGCTCCAACCTTGAGTGTTTCAGGTCCAGATTCCGTAGAGTTTGGCGAGACCTTTGTTGTTACAGTATCTGCAAAATCTGGTGAAAAACCACTTGTTGGGTTGAATGTTGACTGGCAAATAAGTGGCGGAATCAACCAAATCTCAGATACCCAGACAGGCTCAACAGGTGATGCAGTAATATCTGTCATTCCTCAGGGCTCTAACGTAAACGTCATAGCCACAATAGGTGGCCAGTGGTATTCACCTGCATCAATATCAAAGTCAATCACAATAAACTCATCAGAGGGAATACCAATGGAAGAGCAGCCAAGCAAGCCTGATTATTCCCTTGAGATTTTTGGCATTGATCCTATTTTGATAATAGTTCCAGGAGCAATTGGTGCTGCTGGATTTATGCTAAAGAAAAAAGGTCAGCTCAAAATAAAAAACTAGTTTTCATTTTGCACAAAACACAGTTTTTTGTTTATTAAAAAACAAAAAATTCGTATGTTCAATTCGAACATCAGCTTGATTATCAAATTTCCCATCAAGGAATAATTAGAAAATCAGGATGTGGACAAATTAGCTAATCTAAACTTTAATCTTGGAAAAATGCTTGGAGGAAATCCTACCAAGAAATCTTTGGTGTTCCAATCATTGCTAAATGGGGAAGACATTACACTTGATGTCTGCTCCTTTGAGGAGGTTCTGCCGTATTCATTGCTCTCAATTCCAATATCCACCATTACACCTCACGATAATGTCTGGATTGCATCATCAATGCTATCAAGAATTGCCGATGTGACTAACACCTTGGTGGTAATTGAGGACGAATTCCCAATAGGAACAATTAGTGCAAATGAGATAATCGATGGCTTGCAAAAGAGGCCAACTAGCGAGTTTTTCTCTGAGAATATCACCAAAATAATGAATGCCGACTTTTATATCGACTCCAGAACGGTAAACATCAAGGGAATTCTAGATAGGATGGGCAAGAGCCAAAATCCCTTTTCAATAATACAAAACGACAAGACCAGCTTTTCCCAGTTCTCAATTAGGCAAACACTTGAGATTGGCGCATTATGCAAGACTGACTTTGGTGCCGGATCATTTGAGAAAAGACGCATTGCCAGCTTCAAGCGCGACGATACCATCAAGGATGTGATCGAGAAGCTCAAAAAGGAGCAGAGCGAATTTGTCATGCTTGAAGACGAGTTTTCGTTTGTGAATCATGAAATCATACTGGAAAAACTCAAGGAGTTAAGCAATACACAAAATGAAAATATTGTAAATCTTAGCGCAAGCACCTTAAAGGCGATCACGCCGGTTTTGATCTCGGAGAAATTAAGCATCTCAGAGATTTGCAAAATCATGATCAATGCAAAGTATCCATGTGTTATGACATCGGACAGGCTCATCACACCACGCGATGTTCTGGATGTTCTGTGCAAGGAAGGCTAGATGTCAGAAAAATCCCTTGCTCGCCTAAAGGATCATCTGGACTTGATGAAAAAAGAGCTTGACAACACCACGTCACAAATAAAACAGTTTGAGACAAAAAGCCAGGCAGAGAAAAAATCCATCGATACAATAAATGTCAAGACACTAAAGCGCCATGAAGACGAATTAGTACAAGAGATTTCCAAAATCCAAAAGGAGATAAAAAAATCAAGATCCAAAATATTGCTGATTGCCGAGATTGCGGTCTTGCCCGTAGTCTTTTTAATGCTACTAATGTCTGGTGTAACAGATTCTATCTTTATTGGCGATTCAAAAGAGCCGCCAAACGTGCTTAAGACCAAATACTTTACGGAAAATCTCCGGGGTGACACAGTAGATGTGTGGAAGTCATGGAGGTTGGTCGATTCCAAAATTAATGTCAACATTCTCAAATCCCCGCGTGTAAGTGAGCACCAGCTTGAGGTGATAAGAAACTCGATCATGTCTGAGGAAACCCAAGAGTTTGATGATTCTTTGGTGCACAAGGGCCCCAAGGGATCAAAATCCACATACTATGTTGGATGGGCAGGCGCACTCAAAGAGGCCTCAAAGCAAGAAACAAAATACAACATACCAACAAAATTTGAGTTTGTTGAGAACAATGGAATTGGAGACATCATCATAACATTATCCAACATCAAGGATTCTGATGGATACACAGGATATACAAAGTCAGTCACACAAGACAATGAAATTCTGAAATCATTTATCACAATTTATGATATTTCAAATCTTACAGATGATCAGCTGGAAACAATACTACGACACGAGTTCGGCCATGCGTTAGGACTTGGCCATTCTACTGCCACAGAGGACTTGATGGCGCCAACAATTGACATGACCATTCCATACATTTCTGATTGCAACATTGACGCAATTGTGAATCTGTATAATGCAAACGAAGACAGCCAAACAGTTTGTGAGAAATAACTAGAGGCCTGCTTCGTTTAGGACTAGTCCCAAAAGTGCTGCGCGCGTAAACTTGCCATATTCTGCTTGTTGAAAGTATTTTGCTTGTTTTGTGGAATCAACATCAGTTGATATCTCATCAACTCTTGGCAGCGGATGCAAGATGATTGCATTTTCCTTCATTTTTCCCACAACATCGAGTCCAATTTTGTAGCTGCCTCGCACCTTTTGGTATTCCTCTTCGTCTGGGAATCTCTCCTTTTGGATTCTTGTCACATAAATGACATCAAGCTCATCGATGTATTCATCAAGGTTTGTTGATTCCTTTAGTGAGACCTTTTTTTGGATTTCATAAATAGAGTCTGCTCGAATTTTTAGGGATTCTGGTGATATCAGCCTAATGTCAACATCATAGTTTGATAGTGCATACAAAAGCGAATAGACGGTTCTGCCATATTTCAGATCGCCTACTATACCGATTTTTAGGCCATCAATTTTGTTTTTTTCCTTTTTTATGGTGTACAGGTCCTGTATTGCTTGTGTTGGGTGCTCCTCTGTTCCGCTTCCGGCATTTAGCACCGGCTTCTCAGAGATTTCAGATGCAAATCGACTAGAACCATCAAGTGGATGGCGCAGTGCCAATACATCAGAGTAAATTGAGATCATCTTAATTGTGTCTGCCAGGCTTTCTCCCTTTTTTGTGGAAGAAGATGCCATGTCTGCTATTCCAAGCGAGGTTCCGCCAATTAGTGCCATTGCCGCCTGGAAGCTCAGTCGGGTTCTGGTGCTCGGCTCAAAGAACAGATATCCAAGTGTTTTTCCTCGGCCAATCTCTCGGCGTTGGGTTGGATCCATCTTGATTATTTTATCGGTTGCAGAAAACACTGATTCGAATTTTGCCTTGTCAAAATCACGTACAGATATGATATCTTTTTGGAAAAAGTCGTTCATTTCTTTCAATGATATATACTGGTTACTATACAAAGTATTCTGATGCAAGAATCAAATCTCATAGTACGCAGAATAAAGGACGGAACCGTAATTGATCACATAGAGGGTGGAAAAGGCCTCAAGGTTCTGGATGCTCTTGGCATCAATGGCGAGGATGGAGATGTAATCACGGTGGCGCTAAATGTGCCCAGCGGCAAATACAGTAAAAAAGACATTATCAAAGTAGAAAACCGCTATCTGCAAGACTTTGATACAAACAAGCTTGCGGTAATATCTCCAAAGGCCACTATCAATATCATAAAAGACTACAAGCTTGTCGAAAAGCGCCGGGTAGCCCTGCCAAACAAAATTGAGAAGATCTTCAGATGTTCAAACCCAGACTGCATAACAAACAGCAAAGAGGACATCGAATCAGTCATGGAAGTAATTGACAAGAACGGCCTTGTCCTAAAATGCAAATATTGCACAAGAATCTTAGATGTAAATCAGCTGAAATATTGCTAAACTAAAACAAAGAGTTTTTTTGGGATTTACTGTCCCAAGATAATGAACATCATGACGATTCCGTAGATTGCGATTGACTCGACCATACCTACGAAGATGAATACTTTGGACTGTAATGCTGGGTTCTCACTAATGACGGCAAGACCTGCAGATCCTACATAACCTAATCCGATTCCTGCACCAAATGCTGCAAGACCAAATGCTAAACCTGCACCAAGAATTTTCAGCGAACCAGAGTCACCAGATGGTGCTGCTCCTTCTTCTGCTGCAAACGCAAGGCCTGTCATTGCTGAGAGTGATACTACTGTTGCCAAAAGCAATAACGCAAAGGATTTCATTTTCAAATTTGCTCCCTGACCTCCTTTATTTAAATCATAGTGTGGTTTTGGAAATTTTGTCCAACGTTTTTGTTTTGAATTGTTTTAGATCAGATTTGATAGAATCTGCCTGAGTGCTGTTTTCTGTTTCCAGTGCGTTGCTTGCTTGATCGAGCAATCTTTTGATGTCTTGTTTTGCCATTTTACTTCTTCTTCTCCATTACTGCCTTGACTTTTTTTAGTCTTGCGAATTCTTCTCTTTCTCGCTCTTCTAGTGTGGATAGGATGAATTTGATTCGCAGTCTATATTGCGGAATGATGACGTTTTCAAGCGCATTTAGGAGTTTTTGCGTCTTTTCAAGCGCCTTTGCGAGCGCAAAAATAGAGTTCTCGTATTCTGCTGCTTTGCAGATTTTTGGCAACAATGCCTTGATCTGCTTTGCAGCCCGATCTATTGAAGAGTTGGTGTCTGCAAATCCATAAGGCATTGATTTTGTGTCTTTTTCAGTTACATTTAGCGTGGGTATGGTAACATCCACTACTCGCTTTACCTTGGTGTCCACTTCCATTACTGCTGGAGTTGATTGTGCTACCGAGTCTACGGTTGCAGTACCCAGTGATAGATATGCATCATTTACTGACTTGTAGACATCTTGTAGTGGCTCCCAGATTCCGCCGCGAGCCTTGTTTGCTTCGGTGATCATTTCTTCAATGTTTTTTAGTAAAACCTTTCTTTTGTCATCAAGAATTTTTTGGACCATTGTTGCAACTTGGCTTGAACGCTTGTACTTGAGCAGCTCGATTTTTGTTGCTGCAACATTTTGTCCAAATGACATTTTAGCTATTGTTCCTTGTAGTATTGATCGATAAACTTGTCTTTGACCTTGGTTAGCTCATTCTTTGGCAATAGTGAGACTACCTTCCACTGTAATCCTAGTGTTTCCTCGATGGTTCGGTTTTCATCAACGCCCTGAGTCAAAAACTCTTTTTCAAATCCATCGCCCACTTCGAGGTATTTCAGATCCACACCGGTAAGGCCTGCCTTGCCTACGATTCCTGCCAGTGCTCGTACCTCTTGTGCACGAGAATATGCATCATAATTTTGATTAGAGATCTCTTGGTGATCCGCTCTTGTTCTTCCCTCGCCAATTCCGTCCTTCATTATACGAGAAAGACTCATCAAGATGTTGACTGGTGGATAGACTCCTTGTCTGAAGAGGTCACGTCCAAGTACGATTTGGCCTTCTGTGATGTATCCCGTAAGATCTGGAATTGGATGAGTGATATCGTCTGATGGCATGGTTAGAATTGGCATCTGAGTTACGCTTCCTTTTTTGTCTCTTAGTCTTCCTGCTCGCTCGTATATTGTGGAAAGATCAGTATACAGATATCCAGGATAGCCCTTTCTTCCAGGTACTTCTTCTCTTGCTGCACTGATTTCTCTTAGTGCCTCTGCATAGTTTGTCATGTCGGTTAGTATTACCAGTACGTGCATTCCAAGATCATATGCTAGATATTCAGCAACAGTTAGTGCTACTCTTGGTGTGATGATTCTCTCAATTGCAGGATCGTCTGCTAGATTCAAAAATAGAACACTTCGTTTTAGTGCACCAGACTCCTCTAGGCTTCGCTTGAAATATTCCGCCTCTGAGAACTGCACGCCGATTGCTGCAAAGACTACTGCAAATTCATCAGATGTTCCAACTACTGTTGCCTGTCGTGCGATTTGTGCTGCCAAAATGTTGTGTGACATGCCAGAGCCGGAAAAGATTGGAAGTTTTTGGCCTCTGACTAGTGTTAGCATTCCATCAATGACGGAAACGCCTGTTTGAATGAAATCTCTTGGATATTCTCTTTGCTCAGGATTCATTGGCTCACCATTAATGTCGATGAATTTTTCTGCGATTGGATCTGGCAGTCCATCAATTGGTCTGCCCAAGCCATCAAAGACTCTGCCTAGGACCTGCTCAGAGACTGGCATTTCCATGACTTTGCCTGCGAATTTTGCGCTGGTGCCAGATATGGATAATCCTGTTGTTCCCTCAAATACTTGGACGATTGCTTTTCCGTTTCCTACCTCGAGAACCTTGCCTAGTCTTCGTTGTCCATCGGTTGTTTGAATTTCAACTAGCTCATCAAATGCAACGCTTTCTACGCCATCAACAATGACAAGCGGTCCTTTGATTTCCGCAATTTTGGAATACTGGACTCCGCCTTGTGAGCTCATGCTGTGATCTTAGCTCCAGATATTTTTTTGAATTCTGATTCTATTGTGCCAGTCAGTGCATCAAGCTTTGCAATCTCTTCTTCCTTTACTTCCATTCTTGCTTTGAGCAGTGTTGCAATTACTGGCATTGCTCTAATGTCTGCAAGTGCAGCACCCTCTCGTAGTGCGGCTTGGCCTTTTCTGTAAAAGTCAACCAATAATGTTAGTAGCTTGAATTGTTTTTGTGGACTGCAATAAGTATCGACATCATCAAAAGAGTTTTGCTGTAAGATTCCGATTTTGATCATTCTTGCTACTTCCAAGATTAGTTTTTCCTCGTCTGGCAGTGCTTCAGGTCCTAGTAGTCTGACAATTTCTTTTAGTGTGTCTTCTCTTTGTAGGATTCCGTATGCTTCTCGTCTGAGCTCAAACCAGTCCTTTGATACGTTATCACCCCACCATTTTCCAATGTCTGCCAGATATCCGGAATAGCTGTTCATCCAGTTAATTGATGGATAGTGACGAGAGTATGCTAGTTTGGCATCCAGTGCCCAGAAGGTCTTGATGAATCTCATGGTGTGTGTGGTGACTGGTTCTGTAAAGTCTCCACCTGATGGAGAAACTGCACCAATTAGTGTTACAGAGCCGTCCCTGTCTGGACTTCCTTGTGCTCTGACACGCCCTGCTCTTTCATAAAATTCTGCTAATCTTGATGCCAAGTATGACGGATATCCTTCCTCTGCTGGCATTTCTTCGAGTCTTCCGCTCATTTCTCTTAGTGCTTCTGCCCATCTTGATGTGGAATCTGCCACTAGGACAACATCTTTGCCCATGTCTCGATAATATTCTGCAATTGTAACGCCGGTGTAGATGCTTGCCTCTCTTGCAGCTACTGGCATGTTGCTGGTGTTTGCAACAAGGACCGTTCTGTCCATGAGGGGCTTGCCGGTTCGTGGGTCTTTGAGGTGTGGGAACTCGACTAGTACTTCGGTCATTTCGTTTCCTCGCTCACCGCATCCGATGTATACTACAACTTGAGAGTCTGCCCACTTTGCAATTTGGTGCAAGGTTACTGTTTTTCCTGTTCCAAATGCTCCAGGAATTGATCCTGTCCCTCCCTTTGCGATTGGGAAGAATGTGTCAATGACTCGCTGGCCTGTCAATAGTGGAATGGTTGGATCATATCTTGATTGGTATGGACGTGGCTTTCTTACTGGCCAGTAATGATACATCTTGATTGGGGTCTTGCTATTGTCTGTGGTTGCAAGTTCGGTTTCTAAATCATATGTGCCTTCGCTAACAATTTTTGTGATTTTGCCGGCTGCATGATCTGGCGGAACCATTATGCCGTGCTCGATTAGGTCGGTTTCCTGTACAGAACCAATTATACTACCTGGCGCTACTGTGTCGCCGACTTTGACTTTTGGTGTGAACTTGTATTTTTTAGTCATGTCTACCGGAGTGGTGGTGATTCCTCTTCCAATAAAAGAGCCAGACTTTGCTGCAAGATCTTTTAGTGGTCTTTGAATTCCATCATAGATCTGTCCAATAATGCCTGGACCTAACAAAACGCTTAGTGGATTTCCAGTGCCAACTACTGGCTCGCCTGGTTTTAGTCCGCTTGTTGATTCGTAAACTTGGATAAATGCAACATCTCCTGTAAGTCTAATTACTTCGCCAATTAGTTTTGCATCGCCGACAGAAACTGTTTCGTACATTTTTGCATCAGACATTCCGTCTGCTTTTACTGCCGGACCGCTGACCCAAACAATTCTACCCTTTGCAACCATTACCTTTTACCTTCCGAATTTTGATGCAATATCTTTCCTTATTAAAGGCTTCAGGCGATCAAGTCTTGCATCGATTGTGTTATCGAATTTCATTGTTCCATCCTTTGATTGCACCTTGATTCCACCAAGGCACTCGATCAGATCGGATGACAATGTTGATCCTGGAAATTTTGAGAGTGAAGATTGGACAACGGACTTGTCCTTTGAATTTGTTTGAACTATGATATCAGAAGTGCCTATTGCATCAATTGACTCTTGTAGCAATGTGGAAATTAATTTGGAATATTCATTGTTACGATCAGTGTCTTGAAGTTTTTTGATTGCCTTCTCAAAGACCTTCTCGATTGATTCCTCTACTAGCAAGAGATGTTTGTTTCTGGAATCCAGATCGGCATTGCCAACAATTTGCTTTTCTAGCTTTTCTGCCTCTTTTTTGCCCTCTGCAAGTATTTTGTCATATTCCTGCTCTAGGGATGTTTGTGAGTTTGCCAGCATTGATTGCGATGATTTTAGGGCTTCTTTTAGGCTTGAGATGATCTGTTGTTCTGTGTTTTGGAGAATTTTTTCTACAGTTCGCTCTAGTGCAGAATCAACGCCCATTGATCTGGCTCCAATCAGATAATGGATTTTAATGTTTGGAAAGATTTTAAAATCGTCCTAAAAACCGTAAATTGAGTTGGTAGTAGCTGATCTAAAACTTGGAAGCATTATTTTGCCTAGATCAGAGTCGCCGCAAGCAGTATCGCGTCTTGCGGAATTTGAGTGGTTTCACAAACTAGAGACAGATAGCGATCTGGTTACGCCGGAAATCGATGATCTGCTTTTACGCGCCCAAAAATCATACCAAACAATTGACGATGTTGTAAAGGGATTACAAATTCCATTGCAAGTCGGCATCATGGAGGTTCTCTTCAAGGGAACTGTCATAAAAAAGAAGCAGTACGAACTAGATGAAGTTCACACCATGGTTGACGACTTGGAGAAAAACGGGCCTGCAATTGTGGATGCTCCAGCTAAACTATTAGAAGAGATGGCGACAACTCAGCGCTCAATTGATGAATATTCCACACTAAAAGAAACACTGGACATTGTCAAAAAGCTAAACGTCGATGTCGGTGGATTTGGATTTATGAAATATTTCTACACAAATCTTTTTGTTATCAATACAAGCGAGTTTGCCGAAGTGAGCCGTACCCTAGAAGGAGTAACGGTTTACAAGTATGAACTAGACACAAAGGACAAGCTAGCATTAATTGTTGTAGCAGGAACAGACGATTCTGATAAGGTCCTCAAGGTATTTCGCGGCTTTAATTCAAATCCATTTGTCATCCCACAAGGGCTGCCACAAGTTCCATCACAAGCATATTTACTAATTGAATCAAAGCTGGCAGAGCTGACAAAGAAGGAAAAAGAACTCTCAAAGCAAATTGCCAAGACAAAGCTGGCAATTCGCAGAGACATCTTATCACTACACGAGAGTGCATTTGTAGCAAAAGAAGTATTGGAATCATTACGCAAGCCAGGCGGAACAAAGAGATTTGCAGTCATACAGGGATACATTCCAAAAAATATGGAAGGAAAATTCAAAGAAGTAACAAAACAGTGGATGTCAGTTACTGAAGACATTAGAGACCCAAAGATGGTCCAAAACAGACCCACACTGTTCCAGAACAAGCGATGGGTTAGAACATTTGAGGTAATCACGCAAAGCCAGGGCATCCCAAGAAAGGGCGAAGCAGACCCAACTCCGATGATTTCGCTAATGTGGCCAATATTCTATGGAATAATGTTCGCAGACTTGGGTCACGGACTGCTTCTCATGGGCCTAGGTTTGTTATTCAAGATGAAAGGACAGGGAGTCATGGCAAGATGGGGAATGCTCATTGCCATCTCTGGCGCATCGGCTGCAGTTGCAGGAGTTGGTGCAGGTGAGATGTTTGGGTTCCACATTGATCACATGTCACCATTTGAAGGATTGTTAGAGGAAGGCGGAGCATTACACTCGGTGTCATGGCTAGTTGGAATTCTTTCCGTAGCAGAGCTGACATTTGATCAAGTCATCAACATACTCAAGGTTTCATTGTTCTTAGGAATCATTCACTTGATTTGGGCATTTGTGCTTCGAATAAGACGACTCCACAAGGAAGGCCACAAACAAATGATGATAACAGAAGCGATTCCAAATCTCACACTATACGGCGGAATTGTAGTAATCATGATGTGCGCAATTGGCGCAAGCTACGATGTCATGAACATGTATTCCAGAGAACACACCGAAGTTGTTCCATGGGTCACAGTATTTTTGGGTGACTGGGCGCGAGTATGGATTGTTACAAGAATTGCAGTAATCATTGTACTTGGTTCAATGGCAACAATGATGGTTGGCGGAATCTTGCATGCGAAGCACCACCCAGAAGACGGTGGAAGTGCAGCAAATGTTGTGATGGAAGTATTCTTGGGCAAGACAGTGGAATGTCTGGCTCACACTATCAGCTATGCACGACTTGGGATCATGTTGCTTGTACACGCAGCCTTACTAATGACAGTAAACAATGCATTTGCTTCAATGGGCGGATGGTCATCACCAGGAGGTATCGCAATGATAGTTGGCGGAAACTTGGGAATTATGATGATTGAAGGACTAATTGTATACATCCAGTCTTTGAGATTGCACCTATACGAATTCTTTACGAAATGGTATGACGGTGGCTCGCAGCCATTCAAGCAAGTTGTACCAGAATTATTGTACAACCAATTTATCTGGAAAAGAAAATAATCACTCTACAGGCAATTCAGTTCTGTTTGACCACTCGCCCCAAGACCCAAGATACACTTTGACGTTCTCAAAGCCGAGTTTTTTGAGGGCCAAAAACGAGTTTGCTGCGCGATATGCTCCTTGACAATATGTGATGATTTGAGAGTTTTTTGGAATTTGATATAATTTTGATAGCTGTGCATCATCCTTGATGGTACCATCTTCTGATATGTTGAGAGTATAATCCACATTGATTGCACCTGGAATGTGGCCACGCCTTGCGCCGCGGATCACATCGCCTATAAATTCCTCCTTTGATCTTGCATCAATTAGGATTGATTTGCCCAAGTTTTGCTTTACATAATCATAGTCTGCAATGATTTGCGGATTTGGTTTACCATCAAAGTTTTTTGGCTCAAAGCCGTTTGTTTTTGTTTCAAGCAAGTGTCCATCTGATTGCCATTTTTTAATTCCGCCATCAAGCATCCAAACATTTTGGTGAGAAAAATACATCAGCATCCAGACTCCGCGTGCCGCAAGCATTCCAGAAACATCATCATAAAAGACGACTTTGTTTTGTAAGGTCACACCTACAAAAGACAGAATCTTTTTTGTCTGCTCATTGAATGTTATGATTCCTTGAGGAGTGGTATCAAACCAATGATATGCAAACAAGTCCAGATTTATTGCGCCTGGAATGTGTCCTTGTGAGTATTCCTTGAATGATCGTGCATCAAGTATGATCAGATTTTGGTTTTTGATTTCTTTTGCCAGATCTGCAACAGATATGAGCATCAATTCGACTAAGGCCTAATATCCATTAAATCTATTTTGAAAACAAAAGGAAAAGAGAGGGTTTTCGAGTTTTTTACTCGTTGACGTATGCTCTTTCACCGTGCTGGGCTAAGTCCAATCCGATTTCTTCCTCTTTTGGAGTTACTCGGATTCCGCCTGGCCATACTGCATCCATCACTTTGAGGATGACAATAGTTACACCAAACGCATAACCTGCCGATATTAGAGCGCCCATTATGTTGATAGCTTGTTGCTCATAGCCTTCTGGTGTTCCAGTCCATGCGCCAATTCCGAAACCTGTATCCCAAATGTGTGGGCTTGCCAGTGTTCCTGTTAAAACTGCGCCTGTGAAACCACCCATTCCGTGTACTCCCCAAACGTCGAGTGCATCGTCCCATTTGCGAGAGTTCTTGAATGAAACAGCACCATAACAAACAGTTCCTGCTGCAATACCAATGATCAATGCTGCCATTGGTCCAACGAAACCAGATGCTGGTGTGATAGTGACTAGTCCTGCAACTGCACCTGATGCTGCACCAACAACACTTGGCTTACCCGTGTGGGCCCAAGCCATTAACATCCAAGTTAGTGCTGCCATGCCTGTTGCGGTGTTTGTTACAACCCATGCTGATGTTGCAACTCCGTCTGCTGCTAGTTCAGAACCTGCGTTGAATCCAAACCAACCAAACCAGAGCATTCCTGTTCCAAGAACAACCATTGGAATGTTGTGTGGTTCCATTGGAACCTTGCCATATCCAAGTCGTCTTCCAAGAACTAGGGCTCCAGCCAAAGCTGAGAATCCAGAGGTAATGTGAACTACAGTACCGCCTGCAAAGTCAAGTGCGGCCGCCGGCGCCAGATCAGGATTGAGGTCTAACTTACCTGCGAATATGAAACCTCCGCCCCAGACCCAGTGTGCTACTGGATCATAGACAAAGGTTGCCCACAGTAAGATAAAGACAACAAATGCGCTGAACTTGATTCTGTCAATGATACCACCTATGATTAGTGCTGGTGTAATGATTGCGAAAGTTGCTTGGAACATTGCAAATAGTTGATGCGGAATTGTTCCAGGCCAAATTGCGCTACATTTTACATCCGTGCTTACAACATATGGCGACCTCAGAGTATAGTAAACTTGGTCAGTACACGCTGCTGGTGAACCCAGAGGTGCAACATGAGATACTTTGTTGAATCCAGCATAATCTAATGAACCCATGAACAAGTTTGCATCACTGTTCACTGGACCAAATGCTAGAGAGTATCCCCATAATACCCATTGTACTGAGATTAGACCCATTACAATTAGGGTCATTCCTAGTACGTTTACCATGTTCTTTGATCTTGCCAATCCGCCGTAGAAAAATGCAACACCCGGGGTCATGAATAGGACCAAGGTTGTTGCAGTTAGTATCCAAGCGGTGTCACCGTTGTCGATCATGCATGGTGCAAAAGCGCCAGAACCTGGTGCTGTTTCATACCAGCATTCTGCTGGATTACCAGTATCAATTCCTGTACCTCTTGCTTGATAACCATCCATGCCGTCGGTGACTTGTTGCGCATAAGCTGTTGACAGTACGCCTGTCGAAGTTGCGGCAACTGCTATCACAAGTAATAGAGCATACTTGTGATTCCTGTTCTTCATTGTAGGTCTGCAACGGTGAAAATTATTTAAGCGTAGAGAAGTTTTGAGTCCAAAAGATGTAAATTGTTAAATAGACTCATTTTAGGATAATATCATAAAATTAACAAATTATGTTATGGAGTTACAGGCATGGAACCAAAACTAGCGATATTTGAGACATTTAAGACAAAAAAACAGGAACTCACCGGCGAGGCAACGAGGCAACGATCAATCATCATTACTTTGGCAACCGAAAATAATCCGGCACAGAGAACACGCACGGCAATTGCACAGAGAATCGCGCAGGAGAATGGAACAGTTTGGAAGAACATCTATTCTGGAATATTTCGGGATCTGGACGAGATTCTGATCCCACTCGGGATGGTAGAGGAAGCAGGCCGCTTACCGCTTAGACGTGGCCCAAAAGCACTACAGGAAAAGGGAATTCCATTCTACCAGCTCACGCAAAGCGGACTCTTAGTTTCAATAGCACTAGATGAGATAATTGGTCGCGAGAAAATCCTAGAGAGATTTTTTGTTGAATCCAAAATCAGCAAGGAATTCAACGATGAAATACAAATGATCGCAAAATTTGCGCCAAGGTTTGTGTATTCATTGTTTAAGAGCTACGTCAAGGCATACTGCGATGGCAAGTTTTCCGATCTCTTGCCGTTTGAGAAGGCGCGATTCATCTCGGTATCGGATGAGGCAATTCTGATCCAAAAGGAATTTTTGGAATCATTCATTGGCATGCCAAAGCAGGAAAAGGAAAAAACACTTGCATTTCTAAAAGAGATAGGCTGATTAGCAAATTTTTGCAAAAAACAACCCCCAAACATTAAAATCCATTATACAAGGGGGCAAAAATATGGGCTCTGGCGGATCACAAAAAGTCTTTGCATCAGTAAAATCATACTCACAGCGAGGCAAGCTACTCACAAAGACGGAACTGCAAACCCTAGCAGAATCAAGAGACTTGGATGAGCTAATCACCAGAATAAAGAACACAAAATATGCTGACGCCGTATCCAAGGTAAACAAGCCATTTACTGCAGGCAAAATAGAGTCTGCTCTGCGAAGCGAGCTGGCAGAGATTCATTATTCCATTTCCAAGACTGCCGGCAAGTCGGATATCTTGGATGCGTATTACCTAAAATTCCTAATATCAAATCTCAAAGTAATCCTAAAGGGAAAGGCACTGGGCAAATCCCAAGAAGAAATAGAGCCGCACCTGAATCTGCATGCCGAGGAGCTAATCAACCAGCGAGACGTAATCATAAAGGCACTCACTGCCAAGGACCTAGAAGAGGCAATCGCAAGCCTGAGCTCAATTGAGTTTGGCGAAGAGATGGCAAAGGCAGTAACACTGTACAATGACAAGAAAAATGTCCAAGTCTTTGACGTATTGTTGGATAAGATTTTGTACCAACAGTTAGGTCGTGCAATGAGAAACTCGCGAGACCGGGAAATAATGAGACTAGTCGGAATGGACATTGACTTTTACAATATTCTCTCTATTCTTAGGGGCAAATTCTGGGGCCTAGACGAAGACCAGATCCAAAACTTGATCGTGACTCACACACCAAGCATTCCAAGAGACTTGCTTGGAAAAATGATCTCATCTGATTCCGTCAGAAGTGTACTGGATGAGCTAGCAACAACTCGTTATCGAGATATCATACCACAAACAGAAGACAACATGGAGACAGTATCTGCATTTGAGCACTCATTTGAAATGGCAATCTACAAGGCAGTAAACAGATCATTTACGAAAATGTTCAGCTTTTCCACAATAATTGGAATTACAAAACTGACCTCATATGAGGTGCGAAACATTGCGGCAATTGCGTTTGCAGTAGAGCAGAAGATCGAGTCACAGACAACAATGTCCAGGCTTATTGTAGAGCAGGAAGAATAGTTTTTCAAGCTATATATGGAAAGGAGGCTAGAAAGCCAGCAATGATACGACTGCACAAAAAAAAGTCAGACATCACCACCGAAACCCTCGTCAATACTGTTTGGGTTAGTACCTTTCTGGCGCTGGTTCTGACAATTCCTGCACTGTCGGTGTTTTTGGGAATTTACTTTACGACTGGGAATCTTCTAGTCGGTGCAGTGATTGGATTTGGGCTGCACTTTGTTGCATTGGCATTTTCTGATAGAATATCAAAGAATTTGACGAGGCTGCTCAGCTAAGGTGATCATACCATGATGGGCGATAAGGACTACAAGCAGACCATAAACGAAACACTGGACATACTAACAAAGGAAACAGTACCGCAAATAACAGATCCCGTAGACAGCAAGTCGGTTTTCCTACACGAAGTCATACGATGCATGAGAAGATCCTACTTTGATAGATTTGATGCAATAGATCCTGTCGGCAGGGACTTTGGCGGTGTTTTGGGTGGACTCATTAGAAAGCTTCCATATGGCTCCAAGCTTGGAGAATTTGCCATCGAGGAGATAAAGCTAAAGGGGCAAGCAGACATGCTAGTGGATGACATTGTCATAATATTCAAGACGATTACTGGCTCGCCTGAGAATCCAGCAGCGGCCGATATTTTGTATCTGAATGGATGCATGTGGATCTTTGGCAAAACAGAGGGAGTGATTGTTTACTTGACTGGTGAGGGAAAAGAGACATCATTTGCACTAACTCGCGAGAAGAAAATGTTTGAGGAGGTAATCAGACGAGTTCGCGTTTATTCCAATTTGATTGCCGACAAAAAGACTCCAATTTTAGAACCATCGTCGGAATGTACCACCTGCCAGTACTATGAGCGGTGTTACATCAAAAAGCATGATGAAAAACAAATATCCATTACTGAATTGTTTGGTACTAAAAAGAAGTAAAAAAGATCTCTAGAATTATTCTAGTGATTCTTTGTGTCCCTTGCCGCGAAGTGCGAATAATACTACTGCGAAGGCAATGAAGACACCGATTGCTGAGCCATATGCTGCTAGACTTGCTTCTGCCATTTGATTACGAATCTGAGCTCAAATCTTATATAAGTTTGCCAAAAATTTTTTCATAAGGACAAATTATCATAATTTTATAATTCTATGATACTACTTGGTTCCCCTTTAGTTCAGCAAAGGTAGAGTCCAGCTCATCTAGTTCTTGGCCGAACAGGTCTGTCATCTCCTTTAGGAGCAGTTTTTGCTGTTGAGCTTCTCGGCATTCCCCTCTTAGTCTATTGATTATCTTCTCAAACTGGGGGATTCTTTCATTGAGATGAATGGTAAGATCTTGGAGGAACTCTTCGTATGATTTCAGATCTGCGGCAAGGGAGTTATCTGATCGTTGTAAATTGCCGGCATCATCGGAATCGACAAACTCGCCCAATCGTCCGCGAAGAACTCGCAGCTTTGTTTCTGTTTGGGAGAGTTTTTCCAAGTTTGTACCAACGGAAATAGAGCCAGAGTCTAGTTCCAATCTGCCAAGCTCATCGCTAAGATAGTTGGTCATCTTTTTTGCCATTTGGCCCTCCCGGTGTGCTTCTTGTTGTTGTTCTGTGACTTCGTCTTTTAGCTTTTGCAGTGTGTCCATTTCGTGGTGTAAGGTCTTTGCCAGGTTTAGTAGGAATTCCGCAGCATGGGCCAAATTATTCACGGAATACGAGCTTAGCATCAGCTAAAATCGCCAAAAATGGATACTAAAGATATGTTTGTTTGAATTAAACGATCCTATGGAGTGAACTCGAATGGAACGATGTTTTCGTGTCCTGCAGTCATGGAGCTGAGATTAAAGTTGGCCTCGCCTTTGATCTTCCAGTTTACTGTACCGCTGGACAGAGCTGACCAGAACTGTGGATCATTGCCGGTGTTCTTTATGGTAACTGTCTCTCCAATGATTTGCGGATTATTACTCAGTATGGTGTAATAGTTGGATCCTTCGATTGCGCCTTCTGGTCTATCACCGATTTGTGCAATTAATACACGGGTATCATCAGAGTATAGCTCGAATTTTATCAGCTGTAAGATAACGGACTTGAAGTTTGGGTTTGTTATTTTGAAATCGACTTGGATTCGTGCCTCTTCTTCTGTAACTGAGAGAACTTCAAAGCCACCCAAGCCCACCTCAAGCGGCAAGACCTTGATTGGATCTGGCGATATTTTGCCCAAGCCCTCCTTAGAGACGTCATTAAAGATTTGAGAGCCGGAAATTGCTATTACTCCTATTGCGCCACCGAGGATTCCGATAATTATTCCAAGTAGGATTTTGGAATTCAACGAAATGAATTTTGAAAATCTGTATCATAAACGTTAGCAATTAAATCTGCATCATTGTATGATATGATAATGCAGTATTTCCAGGCAGTGCAGATAGGACGGGGGCGCTCAAGCAAGTCCCAGATGATTCTGTTTAATTTGTGTGGATTTGCAATGCTAACACTTACTACAAAAAAGAAGGACGGCCAGTTTATTCCAATTGGGGAAGAAGACCTAGTAGCAATAATTCGCACTGCAGACGGATACGTCACCATTCTGGTTGATGCGGAAGGATACACCAAGGCACAATCAAAGCCGCTTGAAAAAGATGCAGCCTTTGAGATATTCAAAAAGGCAAGAGAATCTGGAATTACGGAATATCCTGGGGATAAGGTAGAGATCTGGACTGAGCAATACCCTACCGTTCAAAAGGAATTATAGTATAATTTCGGTTCCAACTGATTGGCCACGAATTGCCTTTTCTATTGTAGGAAGATCTGCTTTTATGATTCTGGTCTTGATTTTAGAGCGCTCTATTACCTTGAGTGCCACAATATCCATCAGATCATAGCCACCTGCCACGGAATCCTCCTTGACTAGGAGGCTGCGCAAATTCTTGAGCTCAATGCGCTTGAATTTTTTTGCCTTGGGGTTTTTGTTTGGATCGGAATCATAAATCCCATCAACATCTGTTGCGTTGAGAAATTCAGAAGCCTGTGTTTTTTCTGCAATCAATGCAGCGGTTCCATTTGTGCTCTGTCCCGGATGCAAGCCGCCGGCAACTACAATAAGTCCTGAATCCACTGCATGTCTTGTTTCGGTTAGTGTGGTTGGTGGATGTGGATATGCCTTGCTTCCAAGTGCATAGATAAGCAGTTTGGCGTTTAGTCTAGAGACCTCGATTCCAAGCTCGTCTAATGTGGATTCATCAGCGCCGGAAGATCGTGCATGAGAAATGTAATGTCGGGCAATTTTGCCCCCACCTGCAATCACTATTGGCTGGCAAACCTTGCTTATTTTGACCAAGAATGTTGCATAGTCCTTGAGAAGCTTTTCGTTGTTGTCCATTCCAAAAATCCTACCAGACAATTTTAGGACAATTCTTTTTTTCATTGTATTAACCAAGGATCGATTTTGCTGCCATTTCAACTTTTTTTCTGTTATTATCCAAAGTGTAGACTCGCAAAATGTTCATGGACTCTGCCATGGACGACACTACGGGGATTTTTGAGAAGGGGATCTCTGTTGGTTTTTTGGAATGGGTGATTAATGTGATTGATTTTGTTTTCTCCTTGGCTGGAGTCAGTGGAACTGAGAATGTGCCAGATGTGTCCACAAAGATATCGTCCTTGTTTATTTTGGATTTTTTTGCTATTTTATCGCGTATTTGCTCGGACTGGCCAGATTTTTGGGTCATGATTTTTTCATAGACGCACTTTAGCAGCCTTCTGTTTTGATAGTCGGTTGCAAATCTTTTTGCTCGCCTTTGCTCTGAGGTATGATTTGGTAAGGCAAGGATCTGGGCTATTACAAATTCATCTGTGAGTTTAGTGTAATGATCCAAATTTAGATCTATAAATCCACAGTCGTCGTCTGCCAGCCTGATTGATTCAAGCATCATTACCTCGGCTGATCGTACTGTTTTGTGGAAATAGACTGCCTTGAACATTTGGTATCTGGAAAGAATCATAGACTCAAAAGAATATAGTGCTGATTTTTCCAGTGCTAGCTTGGTCCTATAGACATCTAGAGACTGGATTATTCTTTTGTGATCTATTTTTGCGTGCTCGGCGCCAGTGAAATAACCATCCCGCTGCAAATAGTCCATCATGTCTGCGGACAATGATCCAGAGATGATTTCATTGACGAATCTGTACTTGGGATAACCAAAGGCAAGCTTTGTGATGTGTTTTTTATCAAATCCTGATTTTGATAGAATATCACCAATTTCGGATTCTTGGATTATTTTTTTTCCAATCTCTTCATGTGAGGTTTTCTTTTTTATCTGCAAAACTTCCTCAAACAAATGCGAGAATGGACCGTGTCCTACATCGTGTAGTAGTGCGGCAAGTCTGATTTCCTGGATTTGGTCTGTTTTCAGAAATCCTTTTTCTTTGAGTGACACAGCAGCTTGGCCTGCAATGTGCATTACACCAAGCGAGTGCTCAAATCTTGAGTGCTGAGCAGATGGGTAGGTTAGGTGTGCACCAGACAACTGTCGTATTCTGCGCAGTCTCTGAAAGACTGGCGAGTCGATTATTTTTAGTTCAGTATCATGGACACGGATAAAATCATGGATTGGATCAACTATATCCAAAAATTGCTTCATATCTTTTCTAGCTTTTTTGAGAGAATTTTCATAATATCATTGTGAACTGATTCCTTTGGTTGTGATGCATTGATTATATGCCAGCTGAACTTTTTTGCCAAAACTCGATAGGTCCTAGATATTTTTTGAAGGAATATTGTGTCTTTTTCGAATCTATCTCGGTTTGATTTCTTTCTGGAAAATGATTCCTTTTGGGACACATCAAGTACTATTACGAGGTCTGCCTTTGGAAGTCCTTGGTCCAGTCCCTGCAGCCACGTCAGTGAGAGATTGTTTGCAACGCCATATACCAGATTTGATTGATAGTATCGATTCATTATAAGAACGGAATTTTGTGATTCTGCTTTTTTTATCTCAGATTCCTTTTCCCATCTATTTGCGGCCAATAAACAATGGATTACTTGCGGTGGAAACTTTCGTTTTCCATGAAGGAATCTGTTGATCTCTTTTCCTAGTGGTGTGGTGTAATCTGGAAAGCTGAAAATTTTGGTCTTTATCTTGCTTTTTCTGAGTGTTTTTGCCAAAAGCTCGGACTGGGTTTTTTTTCCTGCCTGATCGCTTCCCTCAATCACTATAATCATTGATTGTATTGAGATTTGTCGCAGTAATTAAAAATCTATCATAAATAAAGAAAAAGATAACCTTCCAGTTTTTACTGGTATGGTTTTCGGTTTTGTTTTTCTTCCATCAACTTCTCAAGTTGTGGGTTTTCTGGAACATATCCTCCACATCCAATAGTGAATGTGTCAGTAATTGCAAAGCCAGTCTTGCCAGTGGTGTATCCTTCTTCGTTGTCGGTTCTTGTATCTACTTTGTAGTTTACGATGTTACACCTGTCATATTGCAAAACTCTAACTAGTTCTCCAGCTTGCAATAGTTCTACTCTCACATTGAAATCAAAATAGTCGCCGGTTTGACGTCCATCAAGACCATTTGCTTGTACTTCGTCTACTGCCGCATAGAGATATGGGGTTCCGCCTGCAATCTTTGTCAGAGTGAACTCTGGTGATGTTCCTCGTCCGTTGTTTCCAAATCCTTGTGTTTGTGAGAAGATCTGAAAGTCTGCAGTTTCTGTTTTGTCGCCAAATGAGAATGTTGCAACTGGGTTGACACCTTCAGCAAAGATGTACATTGCGTTTCCCTTTGGTGGATCAGCTGCTGTAATTGATGTTGTTTGTGACAATCCAACTACTAGTGCAATAGAAGCCATTGAAAAGGCCAAAATTGCAAATGTGGTTGCAGTCAATTTGTTGTTCATAGGAACGTTTGTTATCAAATCGATAATAAACTGTCTAACCAACCCAACAAAGTATTACAAGGTATTATTCTATATTTGTAAAATAATTAGTTGAATGGTGTACCCCAACCAATCTGAACCAATCTGAGAAATGATGATTCACTTACACATGCAGATGTCTTGGTACTCTTTTTGAGAATCAGTATTTTTCCATCACCACATTCCACTTCATGTGACTTTATTCCAAAGTCGGATTGTTGTGCCAAAGGAAGTACTACTTTATTTTCTGACTTGAGTGGCAATTTGCCAGAGAGCAGATCTTCTGCCTTTTGTAATTTATCCAGTATTAGATTTATTTTGTTGTCAACTTCTGAGCTAGAATCCTTGTTCTTTATCATCTCGCGTAGCTCTTCTCGCATCATTATCTCGATTTGCTCCATCAGTTTCAGATCAAGCTTGGCCAGATCCTTTTCAACAAACTCGTAATTATCCAAATATGCGGCCGTTACAAGATCAAATGCTGCATCGACATTTCCATTCTGGTATTGAGTTTTTGTCTGGCCTAGCAGATTTTTGATTTCAGAAATGTAATCAACAGGATTGGTAGTAACTGTTGTGCCTTGGTTTAGATCCTCTATCATTATGATGGATTCTGTAACAATTGATTCGAGCTCAGAAAACTCTCCATACGAGTCCACTATATCTTTGAGCTTGCCAAGATTTGCACCTAATTGCTCTATTTTGGCCTCGTCTAATTTTTTGAGGTTGTTCTTATTTTTATCATAGATTTCCTGCGCCTTGCTCAAAAATGCAGTTGTTTCGTCGTATTCTACTTTGTCCACTAGCTTACCAGATTTTACTGCGGGCTCGTACTCTTCTTCAACTAAGGCTAGTCTGTCCTTTATTGCATGCAAGGCAATCGCATCGGCTGATGCCCCTTCGTATCCTCGCACAATAGGCTCAATTGTGTTGAGAATTTGCTCAAGGTCTGATTTTATGATAACATTTGGCTGGCCGGATCGCGCTACTTGCATTGCGTCTTTCATACCAGACTCGACTATTGCTGCTTTTTCTTGGCCAGCGGTACTCACAAGGGCCGGATGAGTAGATCTGTAATAGTAATAGCCTTCATAGGTGAACTTTATTGCATCATTTGTTTTGCCATCTGAAATGGCTGCAATTGCTTCTTCGATTTCCTCAACGGTTTTAATCTTGAATATCTCTAATAATTCTTGGTTGATTGTGTTTCTGTGTTTGTAGATTTTGTTTGGATTATCCTTGATTTCTAGAATTGCTGTATTTGTTTTTAGATCCGGATTTTGTGATAATAGGAATTTTTTGTCTAAAACTGAATACCACTCAAAGAATGAATCATCATCGCCTTTTGCAAGTGCTTCTTGTACTTTCATAAAGGCAATTTTGTAAATGGATTTGTCTATTGCCTGTCGGTTAAACCCTGCTTCGAGTAGATCCCGTGTCTTGATGTGCTCCCGATTATAGTCGAACGTGTTCTCTATGATTTTGTCAGTTTCCGGATCCACATCCAGTGCTGCCTCTTTGAAATAGGTCTCATAGAGTTTTTCTGCGCTTTTTAGTTTGATTGATGCATAATAGTAATTACCGGACTCGGCCTCTGTAAGATCGTCTTTTAGCTGGTTCCACCTGTCGCCAAGCGTTGGTGCGGCATATGAGAATTGTGCGGTGCCTACCAGCAAAAATACGGACAAGACAATTGAGAGCGATTTTTTGTGCAACTATAATGCGAGATTTTTAGTAGATATTAGAACGATTTTCTGATTTTATTTTCCTGTTTTAGAATCCTAGAGCCAGAATGTAAAATGGAGTCATTTTGTGCGCAACAAACTAGGCAGAACTAGGCAGTTTTGAAATCATATCAAATAGGAAAAATAGGAAAATTTTGGAATTTTGGTGTGATTCAAGGATTCAATCCATGTAGTGTTACCGCATGGTTTAACCACCAAAACTTATAACCAAAAAGAGCCGAATCACACCAAAATGGGCATTGTAAAAAACATGGCAAAGGAAATCGCAAAAGAAATAGGAAACAAATCTCGCGAATTCTACGAGTTTGTCCTGCCGCCAATTGATATACATCTGGATGATGACTTTCTGGTCGTACAAATTGACATGCCGGGATTTGATAAAAAAGACATCAAACTATCAATTCACAAAAACATCCTATCCATCAATGCGCAAAAACCTGAATCAAAGGAAGAGATGATTGTTAATCAGCGACCAAACGTAATAGACAAAAAGATCATTTTGCCAATTTATCCAAAGGACGAATCGCTCGGCTCGGCAAAACTTGCAAATGGCGTTCTTACCATAAAAATCCCATATGACAAAAAGGAAAAACAGATCTCAATAGACTAGTGCTTTCTGAATATTGTAAAAATTCCCATTATAACAAACGCACCGATCATTCCTGCAGCTGCTGCAGTATTGTTTGATGAATATAATACGGCAGAGCCAATAAAGACAGCCGAAGAAAGAATGCTTCCGGCAAGCAAAACATCTCGCCTTGGCTTGGCATTTAGCTGGAATGATCTGTTTTCCTCTAGGAATTTTTTCAGCTCTGGCGCGATTGATATTGTAGCATCAATGGACTTTGCAAATCTTGTAAAGGAATGTTTGATTTCCTCAATGTATGCGTCCTTGATTAGCTGTTCTTCCTCTAGGATGTTTTTTAGGACCTTTACAAACTTGAAGTCAACCTTGTGGGTCTTGTAGATTCCCTCTATGATTGAGCTCATCCTCAGGTATAGTGCCAGATTCTTTGGCAGCATGAATGGGAACTTGGACATGGTTTTGTTTGCAAGCTCCATCAATGCCTTGACCTCCATTTCGTCTGGTTTTTTTCCGTACATTGTTCTAATGGATAGATCAATTCCCTGCTCGATTACTGAGCGATTAAAATCTGGCGTGAGCATTCCTAGATCCGACATTGCGTTGACTGTCCTTGGTGGGTCTTTTTCTACCAGTGCTAGGTATAATCGAACAATTCTCATTCGGGTTTCATTGTCGATTTTGCCGACCATTCCAAAATCATACAAAATCAGTGAGCCGTCATCGGCAATGGAAATGTTTCCCGGATGCGGGTCTGCATGAAATATTGAGTCTCTAAGCAACATTGTAAAGAAGACCTTGTGGACATCGATGACTATTTTTTGCCTGTCTATTCCCTTTTTGTCCAGATCCTCGATGTTTGTAATTTTGATTCCGGGAATGTACTCCATGGTAAGGACATTTTTTGTTGAATAGTCATCATAGACTTCGGGAATTCTGACATTTTGGTGTCTTGTCAGATTCTTTTTGATCGTCTTGAGATTTTTGGATTCTATGGTATAGTCCAATTCCTCGTGGATAGTCTCAATGAATTGAGATAGCATGGACTGGGCTGAGAATCGTAAATTTGGGTCCACAAAACGCATAGCAAGTGGCAGGACTTTTTTTAGAACCTTGATGTCTTGATTAATGATATCTTCGATTCCTGGTCGCTTTACCTTTACTATGACATCTTGGTCCTTGATTTTTGCCAGATACACTTGGCCTAGCGAGGCGCCAGAGATTGCCTTTTGGTTTATGCTTGTGAATTTTTCCAGTGATCCCAGATCTTTTTCTATTATCGGCTTTATTTTATCAAATGACTCTGCTGGGACATCGTCTTGCAGTTTGGATAACTCTTCTAGATATGGTTGTGGTAAAATGTCAGCCCTTGATGAAAGCCACTGGCCTAGCTTGATGTAGACTGGGCCTAAAGAGACAAAAGTATTGAGAACCTTGTTTGCGTTTTTTTGGAATTTGGAATAATCCAGGTTTTTTCCTTCTGTTTTGACCCAGGCCTTTCTGTCCCGTCTTAGTGAAATGATCAGTGGAATCAGCTTTATCAAAACATGAATTGTTCTGGAAACGCTCATTGTCCCTTTGCCTTTTGTGCTAGCTTGTATCCGACATAGCCAATTGCCACAGAGGATATGATTCCTGCAGCTGCTGCTATTTGCTTGTCTTTTTTTGTCTTTTTTGATTTTTTGTAAATGTACGATGCTACTTTGGCGCCACCGACTGCACCGCTTGCCATTCCAACCAAAACCTCCTGTGCATCATGGACTAGATGGCCTAGTGGGTCATCGTGTGGATTTGCCTTGTCCATGTGTACTAGGTACTTGTCGTCATATTCTCGAATGTGCAGGTTTCCATATCGGTATTGACGGTTTGCGCCGTTTTTGTGGCCAAGCCTTGTCTCTTGGGCTTGCTCCATCATGAATGGCCTTAGCTCTTTGGGAATCTCGATTTCATCCCATGTCATGGATCCAAAAAATGGCAATTTGATTAATAATCTTAGCTGGATTCGCTTTGGGCTTGTTTTCTCTTTTTGATTTTCTTGTAAATTATTACGCCTGCTATGCCTGCTATTGCCAGTCCTATTATTCCAGGTGCAAAGTCGGCAGCTGTGGGCTCTGGCTTTGCGGTAAGGTCCTTTAGATTTATGGTTGCTATCTCTGACACCAAATGCTCCACTCGCAGATCATCCTTGTATCGAACGGTAACCTTGATAGTGTGATCTCCATACTTTGGCTCACCATCAAACTCTACTGGAATGTTAAACGGAACTGGTGAGTCTGTTTCTAGTTCATCAATGAACTGGGTTACCTTTTTGATGTTTGATCCTTCCAGTGGTTCCAGTGTGACAAAGGCAAATAGCGCATTGATGTTTCCTTCATTTATTATATCACCAATTATGGTTTGTGTTCCTGATAATTCAATTACCTTGATGTCATAGATTTTTGCGTCAATCAAGCCATTGATGTAAAAGTCAACTGTTCTGGTGTCATCGATTTTGTCTCCGTGTGCATTAAAGTACGATACCTGTAGTGGCGTGTGAAGCGTTTCGGTCTTTACATTTTCTGGCACATATACTGAGAAGGTGAATTTCTTTGATGACTTGGCATCGATTGTGCCAATGTCCCACTCGTTTTGATCAAACACTACGCTTTCCACATTTGTAATCGGGTTTGCAGTAGCAGACACTGATGTTTGGGTATTTTGTAGTACAACCTTGACATTTGATAACGGTGCGGTTCCCGTGTTTGTTATTTGTATGGTTACCTCGTTGTTTTTGAGTGAGGTCAAAAATGGGTTGCCTGCCTTTAGGTTCAGAATACTCTCGCCGGTCACCTTGAAATCAAAATCAAAGAATGCGTTTCTCTGGCCTGACTCGCGCAATCTGGTATAGTCTACCTTGACGGTTGCAGGAAACTGCTGGACTGGGACACCCTTGTCCAGATTTACAAAAAATGTCAGAGAAAAGTGCTTTCCTGCCAAGGATTCCGAATTGCTGTCTGCAAAAATCAGTGCACCTTTGCCATCAGATGAGCTAAATCCTAACGGTAAGAGCAGTTGTCCTTTGATTCCCGTGATGTCTTGAGAGCCCACATTTGCAAACACTACTGTAAGTGGCACGTTTTTGTCCCCTGGTGTTACCTCGATTTTTTGGTCCAGCGTGCCAAAATATGCATCCAAGAACTTGACATCGCCAAAATTACGCTCAAATGGTGAGTCGCCCTTGCCTAGCTGGGCATATGCATCCAATGATGGTGCAAGAACTACCAGTGCCATCATAGTAAAGACCAGAGATTTCATATTGTTAGCTCCATTTTTGGCGGCACGTCCTCTCCCTCAAACGCTCGTCCGTCCTTTATGGTAATGATTCTGTCTACCTCGCCAAACTGGTGTCTATCATGAGTTACTATTACAAATGTCTGGTTTAGCTTTTTTGCCATTGATTTCATTAGCTGCACTATGGTTTCTGCGGTGACAGAGTCGAGGTTTCCTGTAGGTTCGTCAGCCAAAACTATGGTTGGTTTGTTTATCAGACCACGCGCGATTGCGGCTCTCTGGGCCTGTCCGCCTGAGACTTTGTTTGCTCTCTTGTGCATCTGTTTTTCAAGACCTACTGCCTTGAGTAGATCAATTGCTTCTTTTTGCGCATTTTGATCTGTTTTCTGGATACTCCTTGGAAGCAAGACATTTTCTAGTACGGTAAGATCCACTAGTAAATTTGAAAACTGAAAGATAAATCCAAGCTTGGAATTTCTAAATTCCGAGATCTTGTTGTCTGAGAGATTGGTTGTGTTTTTCTCATCGATAAAGACTTGGCCGTTAGTAGGCCTATCAAGCAATCCTATCATGTTAAGCAATGTAGACTTGCCAGAGCCGGAGCTGCCAACAATTAGCAAAAATTCTCCGCGTTTTACGGAAAACGACACACTGTCTAGTGCTTGGACTTTGGTGTCTCCTTGGCCGAAAATCTTGTTGACATTTTTTAGCTCCAATACAATATCAGACATAACGCATTGCCTCCACTGGTTGTAATTTGGTTGCCTTGTATGATGGGTAAATTGACGCTATCACTGCTAGCGCAAACGCCATGATTGCAGTCTGGATTATGTTTGGCCAGTTGTAGCTTACCTCAAGTGGAATAGAGCCGGCAAAGGTCATCTTGGTTTCCTTTGCGTAAAAGGTGTATCCAAGGCCCATTGCCGTGCCTAATCCTGCGCCCAGTGCTCCAATCATCATACCCTGAACGATGAAAACTATCAGAATGTCCTTTCTTTTTGCGCCTATTGCGCGCATAACACCAACTTCGCGTGTTTTGCTGGATACTAACATCATCTGGATTGTGACTACGGCAAATGCAGACGACATCATTCCAAAATAGCCGATCATGTTGATCATTGCAATGCCTGATCGAAATCCACTCAGTGCCGCTTCTGCCGATTCCTCTATTGTTTCTGCCTTGTAATCATCATTTGGAAACGTCCTTAGAAAATAATTCTTGACATCGTCTGCTTTTTTTGGATCATTTAGTTTGACTAGAATTTCACCTGTTTCTCCGTCTCGGTCCAACATGTCACGTAGCGCATCAATGTGCATTACTATTTCAGAATCTAGGCCCTGTCCACCAGGCGATGTTATGATTCCTGTCACAATAAATCGCCGTATCTGCTCCTCTCCTCTTCTGTCAGTTATTTTTACTTGAAGGCTTTCTCCTACTCGTATGTCTCCAAGATCCTTTGCAGCTAGCGAGCCGACAACAATAGAGTTTCTTGAAAAAACATACTGCCCGTCAGTTACTGTTTCATGTGCAGTTGATACTCGAGGATCACGAAACGGATCCACGCCAATTACTGGAACTCTGAAATCCTCAATTAGCTTGCCGTTTTTTGTCACATTAATGGATGCAGACGACTGCATCCGGGGCGTGGCGGCCTCTACATATGGAATCCTCTCAAACCAGTTTATCAGAAAAATATCGGACTTTGTGATAAAATCTTCCTCATTTGTCACAAGCACATCACCAAATCTATAGCTGGACAGGTCCCTGACTATGGCATCATACAATCCTTGAAAAATTACAAAATTCACATGAATTACCAATATGCCAATTGATACTGCCAAGACTGCGCCAATGAGGGAGCCCTTTTTGTTGGAAAGCATTCTCTTTGCGAGCTGGACTCGGTAATCCATGGGATAGTATAATTTAGTCTGATATTTAATGTATTATGTGCCTAAAACAGTAAAATCAGACATTTTGATCAAAGAATAGTATTGTTTAATAAGAAACTAGTGCCTAACTATTCCAAATTGGACAAATCAGACGTGGCAATCCTACACCACTTGCTGGATAATTGCAGGGAATCAGACAGACAAATAGGAACAAAGATCGGAATTTCTGGTGCCGCAGTAAAGTCTCGAATTGATAAGATGATAAAAAATCAGACAATAGAAAATTTCACACTAAAAATAGAGCCGCCGGTTTTGGGGTATAACATTTTGTATATTGTAACGACTGGCCAAGACATTAACGAAATTCTAAAGCAAGTCGAGTTGGTTGGCGAGCCGTTCTTGCTTGTGCCTTGTGTTGGCGGAGTTACGGTTTGTGGAATTGTGGTAAGAGAAAATGTGTCTCAAAAAATAGAGCTTGCAAAAAGCCTGATGAAGGATGTTAGATTGTTATCAATATTTGAGGCAGAAAACCCCGGAGTCCGATCGGATCTTACAAAGACGGATGTTGATATCATTGATCAGTTGTTAAAGGAGCCAAGAATGAAAATAGAGGATCTGGCAAAGAAAACAAAACTTTCTACCAAAACCATTGCAAGGTCGCTCAAAAAGCTGCAAAGCGATGAGGCAATCCAGTTTACCACGATTTATGATCCTGCCAAATTTGGGCAGTACATTCCATTTGCAGTTTTGGTCTGGATTGATGGAAACATGGAAGAGACCCTGAAATCACTAAAGAAAGGATTTTCGGATTCATTTTTGCAAAAACCGTTTTTGGCAAAAAACCAGGTGGTGTTGTTTTTGTTTAGTAATAATATTTTTGAGCTGGACAACATAACTCAGAAAATACGCAAAGTAAATGGTGTTGCATCAGCCGACTTGTTTATTCCAAAGAAAATAAGCTTTCCGCAAAAATGGGTAACAAACGCAATCAAAGCAGCCAAAGCATCTGAGAAATTACACCTAGCATACCAGACAAATTAAAATTCATCCCAGATGGTGGGTCAGTGGATGCGAAAAAAGACAATCTATGAGGGCAGAATTTTGGGCCTCAGCCTATATGATCTGACAGTAAATGGCAGAAAGATAAAGCGCGAGGTAATTGAGCACCGAGGGGCGGCTGCCATACTGGCCTTTGATGAAAAAGGCAAAGTCATCCTAGTAAAGCAGCACAGATTCCCGCATGGCTACATCCTGGAGATTCCGGCAGGCACGCTAGAAAAGGGTGAAAAGCCAATAAAGTGCGCATTTCGCGAAATTCAGGAGGAAACCGGCTACAAGGCCACAAAAATGACTCATTTTCTGACGTACTATCCGTCCGTTGGCTATAATCGAGAGGCAATCCACTGCTTTGTTGCAAAGAATCTCAAAAAAGTAAGCGGCCAAGCACTAGACGAAGACGAGATCATGTCTGTAGTCAAAATCGACCTAAAGAAACTCATATCCATGATAAAGGCAGGCAAAATTATTGACTCCAAGACAATTTGTGCAGTTTTGACCTATGCTGCAAAAAACAAGCTCTACTAGTAGACTGGCTTTACCAAATCTGCAACATCTGCCCAAGAACGAGAGACTCGCTCAAACATGTAGATCAAATCCAGCAAATCAATTTGGAGCTGGTTTTTTTGCTCAATTGAGGAGCGAATATCTGATATTTTTCTTTGGAATTTTCTGTGGTTTGATATGGCATCGATTGCCAGACTACGATTTTGCTCAATGAATGCATCAATGGACTTTTGATGGATGGATTCAATATCCTTGGTCAGCTCGTAGATTTTTTTGAGATCATTTTTTGATAGTGTGGTATTTGATAAGGAATTGGCAATCTCAACCAAAGTATCGCTGGTAGTCTCCAAAATGTTTGCGGCAATTCTATAATCCAAGACATCAATGTTTTCCAGATTAAATGCAGTGGCAAGTCTCTTATCTGATATAGTGCTGCGAATCAGCCTTACCAACAAAAAATATTGTCTATCCACTTCGTCGTCTCTATGTGATAGAGTTTGCAAATTTGATCTGTCATCGGAAATCAATGATGATGAAATATCGCTAAACATGCCAAGGGCAATGGAGCTGATTCTCTTTAGGATTTTTTGTGGATTTAGGGTTGCAGCATCCAATAAAAACTGGACATTGACATTGGACGAGTCTTCTTCTACAATTTCCATTCCGACTAGTCTTCTCATGGAATTGCGGATTTTTTCTCGGTCCTCGCCGGGAATGATGGTCTTTGCCTTTATTCTAATGATATCATATCCTAGTAGATATGCGCCAGTAATGTTTGCAACAATGTTTTCGTCCTGTGGCAATGGATAGGAAATGACGACCTCTTTTGATCTTCGCTCTGCCTTGTTTGCTGTAATGGATATGGTGTTCTCGCTGGTATCAAGCTCGACTTCGTTGCTTTTGTCCAGATGATTTGCCTCAACCCACTCTTTTGGCAATGACACCAGAATGCTGCTTCCAATCCTTTGTAGGCGTCGAATAAATTTAGTCAATTTATACTAATATAATTAATTTAAGCCATATTCTTATATTTTTATCAAAATTTAAACTCAGATCATGAAGGGAATTGCATTCAGCCCTGCACACATTACAGGATTCTTCAAAGCAGAGCTGGACCAAATGGCAAGACCTGAGGTACAGGGCTCACTTGGTGCCGGGTTTTCTATACAACAAGGAGTAACTACCACAGTTGAGATACAGGACTCGGAGTTTTCTGATCACACCATTACAATATCTGGATACAGGCCAGACAATACCCAGGTTTCTGAATTTGTCATTTCCGAGTTTTTGAAAAACATTGATGGTAACTATTTTCTCAAAGTACACCATGACATCAAGGTCCCAGTGGGTTATGGCCTTGGATGCTCTGCAGCCGTTGCACTATCATTGTCATATGCGCTAAATTCTGCATTTAGGACCAACTATACCAAAGAGCAGCTTGGCATGATGGCGCACAATGCCGAGGTAATGTGCAGGACAGGCCTTGGCGATGTTTTGGCATCATACCATGGTGGATTTGAAATCAGAGTCAAGGGCGGAGCACCAGGAATTGGCCAGATCAAAAAAATATCATCAGAGTCATTCTCTGCTGTGATGATTTGCTTTTCGCCAATTTCTACAAAACAGTTCCTCAAGGACAGACTGGCATCAATTAACGGCCTTGGGGGAAAGATGGTGGACAAGCTCGTACAAAGCAAAGACATTGATGCATTCCATGACTATTCCATTGAATTTGCAAACTATGTGGATGTCATAACACCAAAGATGAAAATCGTAATTGATGATCTCAAAAATCATGGAATAAAATGTGGCGTTGCATTGTTTGGCGAGACAATATTTGCAGTCATTCCATCACACATGGAAGAAAGAACAGTTGCCATACTGGAAAAATACCAAGATGGAATCATCATAAGATCAAAGATTGACCAAGTCGGTGCAAGACTGCTAAGTTGAATCATATTCCAAAGAGCCATCCGCGGGCAAAATCGCTATACATTAGAGAAAAACTAGTCGATGCATTTGATGCCGGACTAGTAGCAAAGGAAGGCCTCATGGCACATGGCCGTGGCGAGGCATTTGATTATTTGATTGGGGAAAAGACCTCAAAATCTGCAAAAAAAGCCATTTTGGCGGCTGCATTTATGCTCAAAAATGCACAAAATCCTGTGATTTCAGTAAATGGCAACATGGCCGGTCTTTGTCCAAAGGAGATCATCTTGCTAGCAAAGGCTGCTGGGGCAAAAATTGAGGTAAACCTGTTTTATGCAACCAATTCAAGAAGGCAGAAAATCTATTCTGCTCTGAAAAAAAACGGCGCTGGTAAGATCTATGGAATGGATAAGAAAAACTCGACAAAACTCTCTGGCCTGGACAGTGCAAGAAGAATAGTGGATAGGGACGGAATTTATTCTGCAGATGTGGTTGTTGTACCACTAGAAGACGGCGATCGCACATTGGCACTGAAAAAGGCTGGAAAAAAAGTCATAACATTTGATCTAAACCCAATGTCTAGAACTGCAGAGACTGCGGACATCACTATAGTGGACAATGTAGTTCGCGCAATCAATCATTTGATAAAATCATGCAAAAACCCAAGGCAAGTAAAATTTGACAACAAGAAAAATCTTGCACTAGCAATCAAAGAAATCAAGACAAATCTGACAAAGAGGGCATCTCATGCATAAGTCAGTCAAGGATATACTAGACAAGAAGAAAAATGGCCAGAAGATCTCTGTTATCACTGCATATGACTATACTTTGGCATCACTGTGTGACAAGGCTGGAATTGACATCATGCTAGTAGGTGATAGTGCAGGAATGGTCATGCTAGGATATGAGAACACAATACCAGTTACAATGGAGCAGATGATTCTTTTTACTGAAGCAGTCTCTCGTGCAAGACAAAATTCTTTGGTAGTGGCAGACATGCCATTCATGTCATACCAGGCAAGCACATCAGATGCCATTGCAAATTCTGGCAGGCTGATCAAGGCAGGTGCAGATTCTGTAAAGCTTGAAGGCGGAAAAATTGTTGCACCAACCATTCAGGCAATAGTTGAAACAGGCATTCCAGTGATGGGCCACATTGGATTTCAGCCTCAAACCACCACACTAGCACAGGGGTACAGAGTTCAGGCAAAGACAAAGGATGCCGCCCTGACATTAATTGAGGATGCCAAGGCATTGGAAAAAGCAGGTGCATTCTCCATAGCACTAGAGATGGTAACATCCGAGGTCTCCAAGATAATCTCTGAATCAATATCCATACCTACAATAGGAATTGGTTCCGGCAAATTCTGCGACGGCCAAGTTCTAGTTGTGCATGATCTGTTGGGAATGTATGACAAGCTCAAGCCAAAATTTGTCAAGCAGTATCTCTCACTATCAGACCAAATAACAAAGGCAGTATCTACTTACAAATCTGATATCGAGTCTGGGAAATTTCCCGCCAAAGAAAATTGGTTTACAATGGACAAAACAGAGCTGGACAAGCTCATGAGTGAAGTTGACTAGGCATCCTTCTTTGGATATAGTGGAATCTCACGGTACGGAATTATCTGGCAAAAAACTAGTCCTGTGCGTTGCAGGAAGTGTTGCAGCATACAAGGCAATCGAGCTTGCAAGGCTGCTCATGAGACATGGTGCCGATGTTACATGTGTTGCAAGTGAGGCAGTAACAAAATTAATCCAGCCAGATTATTTCAAGTGGGCAACAGGAAACGAGGTCATAACAAAGCTCACAGGCAAGCTAGAACACATCTCACTGGCTGACTACAAGACATCTGATCTTATCATAGTATATCCTGGAACTGCAAACACCTTGGGGAAATTGGCAAATGGAATCGATGATACGCCGATCTCTACTGTATTGACTGTGGGATTTGGTGCAAAGACTCCCATAGTTGTGGCACTGGCAATGCATGCTGCAATGTATGAGAATGCCGCAATAGCACGAAACATTTCGTTTTTGAAGGGAAAAATCGAGTTTATTGAGCCTAATTTGATAGAGGGAAAGGCAAAGGCTGCAGAACCAGAAGATGTCCTGAATCATGTCCTGAAGAAATTTGGCCACTCGCCTGTCTTGGCTGGCAAAAACATTCTGATAACTGCAGGACCTACAATGGAGCCAATTGATACCATACGTGTGATAACAAACCAGAGCTCAGGCAGAACTGGGGTCTTGCTTGCAAAGGAAATGATTTCGGCTGGCGCCAAAGTAACGCTGGTGTATGGGCCTGGCACTGAAGCACCTCCAAGGGGCGCCAAAGTCATTCCAGTAAAGACCATACAACAAATGTTTGATGCAGTGAAAAAAGAGATGAAGGGCAAAAAATTTGATATTGCTATTTTGTCTGCAGCACCAGCTGACTATACTACCACACCAGTAAAATCAAAAATAAAAAGCAACAAGCCAAGTCTTACCATCAAACTACACAGAGCACCAAAAATAATAGATCATATCAAAAAACTGCAAAAAGATATCTTTCTAGTTGGATTCAAAGCAGAAACCAACATCTCACGACAGCAACTAATACAATTGGCAAGAAAAAAAATGCAAGAATCAGACTCTGATATGATAATTGCAAACGATATCGGAGTAAAATATCAAAAGAATCGTGAGCAAAACCAAGTATACGTCATTGATAGATCAGGCAAAATTACAGATTCTGGGCGCAAAAACAAGCTAGAGATCTCAAAGTTTATCAGAAAGCAAATTGAGAAAAAGCTCACTTGAGCATTCTAAGAATAATTCTTGCCTTATCTGTGGTTTCTATTTTATCCATAAATGTTTCAAATTCGTTTGCGCAGGAATTTGATTCAAAAGAAATAGGTCTTGGGGTTCCAGACATTTCTGTGAGCCCAATTTCTGGTCCTCCAGGCACGGAAATCACCATAACAGTCAAGGGAATGCCTCTGGCACCAGAAGAACACGACCCAAGAATAGAGTTCTTTGCGTATGTGCCATTTGTTACTGCGCTGGGCGATAATGTTGCAAACAATTGCAACGGTGAGCATTGCTTTCCGGTTTATTCATTTGATGAAATCAATGATGACAAGCTAGCACCAAAAACAATCAAGTTTTCATTATTCAGTACAGATAATCCAAAGGCAACCATACAAGGGGGATTTCAGGAATCAGTATGCGACGTTATAATCGATGGAAAGACAATAGAGCGATACGGAACTGTATGTCATACAATGGATCAGCCGCTTGGAGATTACGAGATTAAATTTGCATGGGGAATTCAGGGCTCTGACAAATTCGATATCATAAAGACTGTAACATTTACTGTTACAGAAAAGGGAACTGAAATTGTAGAGGCAACGCAAAATCCTGATGAGGCACTAATGGAATCATACGATAAAGGCGAAATAACAGAGCAGGAATTTGACGATTCTATGAGAGAATTAGGATATGACGATGATGCAATACGAAAATCAAAGGCACTGCTTGGCAAGCTTCCACACCAGCAAGGCGAATTTGCACCAGAACAAAAAGAAGCCATTCTAGAAGGAATTGAAAAGGCAGAAGAACAAGCAAGAGAGGAACGCGAGACAGCAGAAGAAATTCCTGAAGATGTAGTAGAAACTGATGTGGATGCTCCACAAGAAGTTCAGACAGCAGTAAGTGACACTCCAGAAAAGCCTGCAGAAAAATCAGGATGTCTGATTGCAACTGTGGCATTTGGAACCGAGCTTGCTCCTCAAGTCCAACTGCTCAGAGAAACAAGGGACAATGTCCTATTCAGTACTAGCTCTGGCACTGCATTCATGGCCGGCTTTAACGAATTTTACTATACATTCAGCCCAGCAGTGGCTGACTTTGAGCGTGAAAATGCGGTATTTCGAGAGCTTGTGAGAGGTACCATAACTCCAATGCTTTCCACTCTATCCATTTTGAACTATGTTGATATCAATTCAGAATCTGAAATGCTTGGATATGGAATTGGAATCATTTTGTTAAATGTTGGCATGTACTTTGTTGCACCAGCCATCATAATCATACAAGTAAGAAAATACCTGAAAGCCTAGTCGATATACTGCACTAGCTTTCCATCGTCTCTGAACTTTAGCTGGTTTATTTCATGCAGATCAGATATTGCATTCATCTTCATCAGATTTGAGCTGACAGTGTACAGGGTGTCATCGATGTAAAATGACCTGCTGCCATATCCATAATATTCGTAGCCGGTACTGTTGGAATGCTCTATCTTGCCCTTTAGTGTAAATCCGGATGAATCCACACCAAAGACGTAGAATCCTCTCCATGTTTTTGGCTCGACATATCTTCCATCGACATATGGCTGCGGATTATAATCATAGTTAGAAATTGGAATAGATAGGATTCCCTTTTGCTTATCAAATAACATTGCCTTGTGATCCGATAATACTTCGGAATCTGTTCCCTGCTTTCCTATGATTTCAACATCCACTGATGATGGCTTTGAAACATCTGTTACATCAAACAGTGCTATCTTGACGCCTTCTGTTTGTACTCCACCCCACTGATTTTCCTTTGTGTCCCTGCCAATGCCAATGACATGGTTTTCGTCATATGGATGCAGGTATTGTGAAAATCCTGGAATCTTTAGCTCGCCCAGTATTTTTGGTGTGTCAGTGGACAGATCAATTACAAAGAATGGATCTACTCTTTGAAATGTCACCAGGTATAGTCGATCGCCCATGAATCTTGCTGAATAGATGTTCTCGTCTTTTGCGATTTGTTCCAATGCTCCGACTCGGCTTAGGTTCTCATCTAGAACGTAGACGTTATTGTGCAGTATGGTTCGATGCCCGTAGTATTCGGATGTGGTGGCTATTCTAAAGCGATTTCCGGATTCATCCATAGAGAACTGGTTTAGCAGCCTTCCTGGAACTTCGCCCTTTGCAAAATATTTCAGCTGGCCGGAATTTAGCGCTATTTTGTGGATTACTGTCTTTAGTGATTCTTGTTGGATCTTCAGCTCGTACTCGTTTATTGCCGATTGGATCTTTTCAAATAGCTTGGATTTTTCTGATTGCGGCATTGTATTGTAGGTGTTTTGGAGCAGATCAGAGACTTGATTCCATTTTTGCGATTCGTTTAGGGAAGAATCAGAGGTGATCTCTTTGATCTTTTGCTGTGTCTGTGATGGTAATACTGGAACTATGGCATTAAAGAATCGGTTCTTTTCCTGGACTTGGTAGTATCTGTATGGCAGATTTTTTTGATATGTGATGTATAGATTGTCCTCTGACATGTAGATCGTGCCAGCTCCTCCCATCATGAAAGTCTCTGAATTTAGCTTGTCCTCAAAAATATCCAGCGCAGTTACGGTATTGAAATTATAATATTGCTCTGGATTATCAAAATAAAACACATCGGGGTTTGCAATTATTTTTGCATCCTCTCGAATTAGCGGTAGGATTGGCTGATAGTGATTTACCTCTGCAATTGATATCAGATATACGATATTGCCAATCATTCTGGCATTGTGATAGTAACCATTTACGGAATAGTCTTTGAGTATCTTGGCGTTTTGCTTGTCTGATACATCCATTACTACGATATGGGTAAGATTAGAGTAAATTTTGGAAGGTGCAAATCCATATTCTGGGATATAGTCTGCTTCTTGGAACGATTGGTAAAAGATTACCAGCCTGTCCTTGTTTAGGAAGATGTTTTGCAGTGATTGTCCCTGTGGGATGTCAAGGCCTACTTTGAGCACAATTTTTGCTGATTCTGCTGGATATGCTTCTATGATTGTGAGCTTGTCGCCAGATACAATGTATGCGTACTTGTCGTCATTTTTGATAAAGTCTGGCTCGTCTACGTTTTTGACTTGGACATTGGTTGTGGAATAACCTGGGGGCGAAGAGCCGGTTTTTACTCCATCAGACGACGGTTCAGCTGCAGGTGATGGCATTTCTTCGCCTGAATTCCAAGGGACTGGAGATACGGTTCTATCAAGAGCAACAGATTCTCCTTCTCTGAAATGACCAGGGCCAAAATCACGATAATACTGATCTTGTGCTATCTGAGTTGTTTGGAGATAGTTTTTTAGCTCTTCATATGATGAGAATTTTTTCAGTTCTTGTGATCCTTCAACGGATATTGGTAGAGTATCATCAAATGCATTTGGTGGAACAATGTAAGGAGTTGGTGGTGAAGAACTAGTAGACATCATTGCAAGAAACATTCCAAAAGATCCTACAACTGCAATTGCTGCAACAACAGCTATGAAAATTTTAGAGTTCAATATACAGCACGACTCTGATTTGCAATTAAGTATTGCGTAGACATTGTATTATTATGGCAAAAAAGCTTTAAGAGGTTTGATTAAATCTAGCTTTAACGAATCGCCTTAAATCAAAGATGAATTTTTCTATTGTTCATTGCAGATGGTTTGTGTCTGCTCTCGCAGAAACTGTGTAAGATAATATGCACCGCCTGCACCCTTGCCAGAGATTCCGGAATTTTTCCACCCAACAAATGGTTGTGCCTGAACCATAGCGCCAGTGGTGGCAGATTGTGCCCTGTTTGCATATGTTACTCCTGCCTCAATTTTTGAGAAAAACTCGTCAATTTCGGACTTGTTCTGTGAGAAGATTCCCGCAGTTAGGCCATATTCAGAGTCGTTTGCCTGTACTATGGCATCATCGAATTTTTCAAATTCTTGTACGCACAAAAATGGCAAAAATAATTCCTCTTTGACTAGCTTGTGATTGTTTGGTAGATCACTTACTATGGTAGGCCTGACATAGTAGCCGTTCTGGTATAGACCATCTTTGAGAATATCACCACCAAATACTATCTTGCCGTCTTTTTTTGCCAGCTCCACTGCGGACTCGAATTTTTTCTTGGCAGAATCATTAATGATTGGGCCCAGATACGTTTCCTTTTCCCAGGGCAATCCAATTTTGAGATTTTGCGTCTTTGAGACTAGTTTTTCTAGGAATTTTGGTGCGATTTGTTTTTGCACATAGACTCTTGAGCATGCGCTACATTTTTGTCCGCCATACCCAAATGCTGCACGCATTACTCCATCGGTTGCCTTTTCCAAATCTGCCGATTCGGTTATGATTACGGGATTTTTGCCGCCCATCTCTGAGATGAATGGTTTTGGTGAATTTTTTGTAAATGTCCTAAATCCTGACAGTCCGACTTCTTTTGATCCAGTAAATGCTATTCCTGATACATGTGGACTTTCCACTATGGTTTGTCCCACTATTGATCCCAGTCCGGTTACAAAATTGATTGCGCCTGGTGATATTTTTTTGTAAATCATATTTACAAACCTAAATGCGGAAAGCGGAGTATCACTGGCTGGCTTTAGTACGACAGAGTTTCCGGTAATTAGTGCACCACTACTCATGCCAATTGCTATTGCTGATGGAAAGTTGAATGGAGAAATTATCCCCCAGACTCCGTATGGTTTTAGGACAGATTGGGTTTTTTCATTTGGACTAGCTGGTCTTGTTGGTTTTACGAATCCTTGATTTGATTCCAGCTGGTCTGCGTAAAATCGCAGAAAATCAATTGTTTCATCTAATTCTCCCATTGCCTCGAGCCTGTTTTTGCCGTTTTCCATGGATGTGGTGGCTGCCAAATAGAATTTTTCTTGGGAGAACTGATTTGCTACTTCACGAAAGATTTGGGCTCTATTCTGGTATGGAGTTGCGCTCCATTGTGAAAATGAATTTTTTGCTGCTTCAATTGCTTGGAGGGTTTGCTCTTTGGTTGCCAGTGGAAACTTTGCTAGTATGATTCGAGTGTCTGATGGCGAGTGGACTTCAAATGACTGATCTGAATGTACCTCTTTTCCGTTTATGATTAATGGATAAGATTTGCCAAATTCTGATCTTAGCTTGTCCAGCGCAGAGTCAAATTTTTTGTGAAATTCATCAGTAGAGTTGTTTTTTACTGCATTTGTCCAGGTGTTTTCGTTTTCAATCAAAGGTAAATGATATACTGTATCAGTCAATAAAACGATTTAGATAAAGTGATTAAAGATTTCAGAAACTTTAACAATTAAAAGAAATAAACTATCTAATTGACGGAAGAACACCCAATACATAGAGGTTTAAAAAATAAAGTTGTTGAGATTCTCGAAAATAGTGGATTTTTAGTTGATTCAGAAATTCATGTTTCGTTCTCAAGACCTACTACTGATGATTTTTCTCTTGATGTTTGCGCTATTCATGATGATCATTTGTTATTATTCGAATGTAAAAGATCTTCCAAGGAACTTTCACGACAAATTGATCATACTAAACAGAATGGTCCTAGATTGAATAAGATAACAAAAATACTTGAATCGGAAAAAAGAAGATTTGTTTTAAATGATTTTAAGAGAATAAAATATTTTCATTATTGTTATGCAATATACGATACAGAAAAAAAAGACATAGAAATTGACAAAAAACTTCGTTCTAAAGAGATCATATTTTGGAATAATGAGGCAATCAAATATTTCTACAATACAAGTAAGATGTTAGGTACAACAACAAAATATGAAATACTTCGTGAAATAGGTATCAGAGACAGAATAGTTTCCGAGCCTGAAGATGCAGTACGAATAGAACAAAACGGTAATGAGTTATTTCTGTTAGGACTGCAACCGTCAAAATTATTAAAAATGGCATATGCATTTAGACGGTTATCATTAAGAAATGAATCTTATCAGCGCATTGTAAGTGGAAAGAAATTACAACAATTAGAAGAGTTTTACAAAAAGAAAAAAGATTTTTTGTTAGCAAATTCTGTTATCATTGCATTTGAGGATGAACCAGAAATTCAGAATGAAATTGAGTGGAATAAAGCCGGAGATAGAAAATTACATTTTCCAACATCATATAGTTGTGCATGGATGATTGATGGACAACATAGAGTTTACGCCTTTAAAGATACAAAATACAATAATCCTAAGAAAATTGACAGTAAACAATTCAAAATACCAGTTGTAGCTTTTAGGAAGCTTCCACTTCCAAAACAAAGCCGTACTTTTGTGAACATAAACTATTACCAAACTAAAATTAACACAGTTTTGATTTGTGATCTTGCTGCTTCTTTTCCAGATGCATCTTATGAATTATCATGGGCAAGTCTACTTGTAAAAAAATTGAACATGGGTGATCCATGGAATGGAAAAATACAAACCAGTCAAACTGAACCAAAAGGTTCTATCAGCATTGCTGGTTTCATTAGACCTGTTCTTTTGTATACATTATTAGGATATAGTGTGAGAGATGAAAAATATCACGGTCCATTATTCAAAATTAAAAAATTTGAAAAGAATAAACCTATGTTGACAGGACAAAACAAAGCAGCATTTGACACTCATTTAGAAATATTGAGGAAGTTCTTTAAATCCGCAAAGAAAAACTCGTGGAATTCAAAAACTAAAAAATTGATGTGGGATGATCAAGATTATGGAATGAGTAATGCATATGGAGTAAATGCTCTTCTCCTAGTTTTATCTGCAATTTTGAAAAAAGAGAAGATATTGAGTTATGATTTTGATAAATATCTAACAATATTGAGAACTGTGAATTTTTCCAAGGCCCATATCAAGACATTATCAAGAGGGTATGGTGCGTATACTGATCTAGCACAAGAGATCATTGGAAAAATCAATAAGCAATTTAAGAAAAATTATACAATTTCATACTAATAAGTTACTATAAAATACTAATTACATTCTCAATAGTATAATAAATTAGGTCATTATTCGTTTTAACGACAGATCTAAATCATGGAGTATATTGAAAAATTGTATAATGGATTATTCTAAAAAACACACAATGATGTTAACAGCATTAGATAAAAAAGAAATTCAAAGTATTAAGTCGCCTTTAAGATATCCAGGAGGTAAATCACGTGCTGCTAAATACATTTATCAGTTTATTGAAAAATTTTTTGAGGGTGAAAACGTAAAACATATTTGTTCTCCATTTTTTGGCGGTGGTTCTCTAGAAATTTTTTGTGCACAGAACGGAATTCGTGTTTTTGGTTATGATTTTTTTCGACCATTAGTTGATTTTTGGCAGTGTCTGTTTGAAAATCGTATGAAGTTAGCTGACATGGTAGAGAAATACCGACCTTTGATAAAAGAAGAATTTTACAGATTGCAACAGTCACAGATGCAATCAAAAGACAGATATGATAGAGCTGTTTTCTTTTTTGTTCTAAATAGAACCTCTTTTTCTGGCTCAACTCTCTGCGGTGGAATGGCTTCTGGAGGAGAAGATGACAATCCAAGATTCACTGAATCGTCAATAGCTAGATTACGAGAATTCAATCTCAACAATATTTCTGTTGAGATGTCAGATTTTAAAAAGTCGATTCCTAGGCACAAAAATGCCCTACTATACTTGGATCCACCATACCTAATCCAAAGCAAGTTGTACGGAAAAAAGGGAGATCTGCACAGAAACTTTGATCATATAGGTTTAGCAAGGATTCTCAAAAAACGAAACTCTTGGATCCTATCATATAATAATTCAAAGGAAATCCACGATCTATATTCTGGTTATACCATTTTGTATCCAGACTGGAAATATGGTATGTCGCATGACAAGTCATCAAGAGAGGTCTTGATACTCAGTCACGACATTGCTAAAAAATCGAATTAAAGAAGCTCTGCTTCTGGCGCACAATGCTTGTGAACCCAGCTTCCTGATTCATTTTTTGCAATTTCCTTTCCTGGTGCTATTTTATCCCCACATGAGACACATGAGGTAGCGAATTTTGCTTTCATGGATTTTGTATAATGCCGATGCATTATCAACAATATGATCGAAACACTACTAACCAAAAGCTAGCTTGGAATAACAACTATCCTACAATTATAACCTCTACACCTAGGGATTAGTTGTTGCAATTTGATGCCCTTGGACGCAGAATGCGCTCCAGTTATCCAGAAATCGATCTAAAAAGACCGCGAGAACCTATCTCACTGACAGAGGCACTAGAATTAGTGGGGCAATTTGCAGGCAAAACTCCAACCCCAAAGCAATACGAGATCATAAAAAAAATCCAGCACGCAATTGAATCAGGCTACAAAAAAATCCTGTTATCAGCACCCACTGGGACTGGTAAAAGCTGGATTGCAATCGCACTGTCACTATACCTTAGATCAGCTACCATACTCACATCTACAGTACTACTCCAAGACCAATATCGAAATGAATTCGGGTTTTTCAATACCGTTCGAGGAAAGAAGAGATTTCTTTGCGAGCAGACAAACCGGGTCTTTGATTGCACCAACGGCTATTGCAATGATTGTACATTCAAACCCCAACCGGAATTATACCACATTCTCAAAAAAGGCACCATTGCCGAGACCATAACCAGCCAGGACATGCCCAGAAAGTGTCCATACTATGACCAAATCGAAATAGGCAAAAAAGCAAGCTTTGTTGCATATTCCTACGCATCATATTTGTCTCATCTTTTGTCCGGCGAGGAAATGCCGCAAAGAAAGCTGTTAGTGTGTGATGAGGCACACGAGTTGGACGAAGAGCTTGCAAACCAGCTTGCAACTAATTTGTCTGGATTTTATGGCGAAATGCTTGGAGTTGAGATGCCCAAGTTTTCAGTAAACTCGAATCTTTCTTCCATAAAACAATACGTCAATGCGTTTTCTGAGGCCTTCAAGAAACGCGAGTCCGTCATAAAGCAATGCGCAGAGCATTCCTTGTTTTTACAATCAGAGGAGCACATCAAAAAACATGTCCACTGCATGAAACATGGCATTAAACTACAATCAAACTGCATGGACTGCAACAGAATACGCGAATACATCAGGACAAAGGAATTCCTAAAATGCAAAGACCATGTCGATTGCAAGTTTGATCACAAGTTCATCAACCATTTCGTGCTAAATGATCTCAAAAACTATACCACAAAGATGAAGATTCTACAGAAAGGCTTGGAATCGGCCGATCAAAACTATATCATAACTGATATCCAATCCAAATCACAAGATGAGCGACGTGGCCACAACTTTGATGAGGTCACCATCAAGCCCTGGCACATTCACTGGTTTATGGAAGAGATGAGTTCCAACTTTGATCTATCACTGTACATGTCAGCTACCATCAATTTGGAATTGTTCTGCAAGGAGACTGGATTCAAAAAAGATGAGGTCTATTTTATCAACGAAGACTCTAACATTCCGCTAGAGAATCGCAAGATAGTATTTCTAAAAACAGAATACGTCGAGGCAACCTCCGATGTCATCTTGCCTGATAAAATAATCTCGCAAATCGAGGCTATTTTGAAGATTCGAGCTAACCAGCGAGGAATCATACTGTTGACCAGCTATTCGCAGCTTGATTACATCCTAGAAAAGATATCACCTGAGCTAAAGCCAAGATTACTCCCACTGGAGCGCGGCCAAGACAAATCCGAAGCAATCGAATATCACAAAAACACACCAAATTCAGTTATGATCTCGCCTGGCTTGGAATCTGGTGTAAACCTGCCAGACGATGATAGTAGATTCCAGATTATTGTAAAGGCACCATACTATCCAACAGTGGACGATCTTCGAATGAAAAAGATCTATGATTCCGAATCAGACCACAGAAGATACTATCTAAAATCTGCATTCAGACTATTACAGATGGCAGGACGAAGCATCCGACATGTAAAGGATAGTGCAATGACCTATGTTTTGGATGCAAAGGCCGAGCGCATGATTTACCACCAAAGAAACGATCTGCCAAAATGGTTCATGGATGCATGCGAAGGAATCTCGAGATAAAACAGTAAAGATTCTAGGTTTAGGATGACTCTTTTTCTTTTGCAGATATTTTGTCCACTAGCTTCCAGCCGTACTTGATAAGATACGGCGAGATAAATGTGGTAATTACCGTCATTGTTCCAACCATTGGAAGCACAAAGGAGCTAGTCGCCCCAACATCAGATCCTCCCTTTGCGGCAACAAGGGCAAGCTCGCCTCCAGATGAAGACAATCCTATTCCAGACCTAAGAGATGTTGCCTTGTCGAATTTTTGAGCCCGTGCTGCAGCCCAAACAGTGATAAATTTTGCAAGAAACGACACAACCACCAGAACAATTGCAGGAATGATGAACAACGGTAATTGTTTGATGTCCATCAACGCACCAACCGAAATGAAAAACAGCGCTGCAAACATGTCTCTGATTGGAGTTGACATTATTTTGGTGGCAACCCTCATCTTTGATCCTGCGACAAGAACTCCTGCAAAGAATGCTCCAGTTGCCACAGAGATATCCAGCTTGAATGCAATAAACGCAAGGCTGAACGCAACACCAAGTGTTGCAATTATTAGCAGCTCATTGTGGTTTGTTCTTCCGACCAGATCCACACATCTTGGAACGATTTTGGATCCTATTACAATGGCGCCAACTATGAATGCAATCACAAGGCCTATTGAGACGCCTATCTCAGATACTGAAAGATCCCCTGTTGCAGCAACCGATTGCAATACTGCAAGCAGTGACACTATAATGATGTCTTCAATTACGGCAATTCCTACAATCAGATATGTCGCCTCGTCTTTTACCATTCCAAGCTCTTCTAGAACTCTCATAATGATTACGGTGCTTGTGACAGAGATTGCAAGTGCCAAAAACAGGCTGTCATAAAATCCAAAGCCTAGTGCTTGTGATGCCAAATAGCCGGCCAGAAAAGTTCCAGACGCTTCTGCAACTGCAATAACGGTTGCCTTTTTGCCAATGTTTTTGAGCTTTTCAAGTGGGAACTCCATTCCAATTACAAACAAGAGCAAAATTATTCCTATTTCTGCAAAGACATGTAAGATTTCTACATGAGCTATGAGACTAAACGGCGGTGTGAACGGCCCTATTATCATACCTGCAATGATGTATGCCATTATCATTGGTTGCTTTAGCTTGTATGAGATGAGAGCCATGACGGACGCAATTACCATGATTACGGCAAAATCCTGTATGATGAGCTCAGACGAAGAAGGGGCGGCAGAGATCTTGTCCATGATTATTTTTGAGATCTGAGAAAACTCCAATGCTACAGAACTATTCTGCATTCATGATTGATAAGTCTTGTATTTGCGGCATTTACTACGAATTATTTTTTATCTTGTTGATATTTTTCCGGATCTGGATTATCTGCAGGCAGATCAGACGCTTGGGCTTTTCTTCTTTTAAGATACAGACTGATTCCGCCTGCCGTCATTGCACCTAACAAGATCATACCAGTAATGGTCCACTCGACATTCATAGCGACTTGAACTTTTTCATTGCCTCTTTTGCCAGCTTTTCGAGGTCAATATTGGTGGTTTTTGTAGGATCTGCAGATGCCAAGGCGTTGTTATAGTCATCCGTTGTTGTGTTTAGCTTCTTTTTTTCTTCCAGCATGATATCATATGGTTCCAGAATTAGATAAGTCTGATCTTAGAGCTCTTTTTTCATCAAACAAAACAACATTCGTCTGTCAAGACCTCTCATGGTAAGGTTGATCTTGTGTTGTATCAAAAGCTGGATTCTGTTTGATTTTTCCTCAAATCCCTTGTTTTGCAGAAATTGCAAAATGGGTTTGATTCCGTCTTTGCTTCCATAAATGTAGCCAAGCTGCATCATATCATCGTCTAATCTAGAGCTCTTGTTCCAAATTCCCATTGCGAGAATTTTTTTGTTTTTGGAATATGTGATGATTCGGCCTGCCCTTGCCAGCTTTGATAGAGTAGTTTTTGTCAGTGGTAGCCAATTCCAAGATTCTGAATATGTGTCGGATTGAATTAGATGTTCAAGGTTTTTTGCAGACTTTGCTAGCTTGGCAGTTGTGTGTTGCTTTTTTGGGGGCATGTTATAGAGCCACCACTTGTCCTCCAGAACATAGCCAAGGGATCTTGCCATTTTTAGTGATCTTTTGTTATTATCAGCAATAATCATTCGAGAAAACCCAAGTTTCTTTTTTCTGGCAATGTTCTCAGCTGCCACAACAAGCTTGCTTGCATAGCCCTTCCTTCTGGAATCAGGGTGGATTCGAATTCCCTCAATCCAGACCTGGTTTGGTGATATGGCCGCATTGCAAATGCCGAGTGTTTTGTCCTTTTCCTCAATGACTAGCAAGTTTTTTTCTGCTAGCCACTTGTCCCAGACCCTATCGATATAATCACCCCATCGAAACGTGTTCTTGCAAAATGGCAGGATCTGATTCTTGTCTGTTTTTTTGGCGTGCCTGATCTTCAATGTGTTTTGTTAGGAATGATGATTATTTTTCTTATCTGATGTTGCTGATGGAGTTTTTGGTAGTATCATGTTTTGTCTTTTTGGCTTTGGGTTTTTTGATCTCTTTCTTTTTTGGTTCCTTCTTTTTGGGCTCTTTCTTTTTTGTATCTGTTTTCTTTTTGTCTTTTTTAGTGTCTTTCTTTTTATCACCAGATTTGGTGTCTCCGGAATCAATTGTCATGGATTCAAATAGTTTGATTGTCAAGCTTTTTGCAAACGCATCGTGAGGAACAAATATCGTACAGATCACAATGCTGCAAAGAAGAATCAGGAGTTTGCTCAAGAACCATCAATTGTATTTTGTGTACAATAAGGATTATGATTCATGGTAAGGGCTGCCTGACTATCTGCACTACTCACTACGGAAATGATCATGATTTGGTAACATAAAAGATTCTAGTATGATTTCTACTAATTTGTTAAATACAAAATCAGCACGCGCAGCTATGAATTGAGCATCAAAAGGGAGACGTTGCTCATTGGAATGTTGTGCCTATTTGGAATAATCCCCGCCTTTGCAGAATCAGACTGGTTGCTAGTCCAGACAGACAAGACACAATATCGCACTGGAGAAGACATGGAAATTACAGGATTTGTCCTAGACAGGACAACGCCACAAATTGCAGTTCAGATCTATGATCCAGATGGCGAGATTCTTGGAGCCTATGGCGTAGAACTGGAACTGGATGATACCTTTTCAAAAACAATATCTCTGGATTCGCCATTTTATGACAAATCAGGCTTGTATCTAGTTGAATTTGACTATGGTGCAGATTCGGATGAGCTGTTCTTTGAGGTAATCGGTACACCTGAGGAACCAGAACCCGAACCAACATTGCTAACACCAGAAGTATTGATGATAACCACAGACAAGACTAGCTATTCAGATAATGAATTCATAACAATTTCTGGCCTTGTCTCCGATGTTGTAGATCCTACAATACTGATTGGGATTTTTGATCCAAACGATTCTCCTGCAGGATTTTACATGCCACCAGTCAACTCTGAACTCGAGTTTTCAGTCTCATTTTTGGCAAAAAGCGGAGTAAATTTCAAAAAAACCGGAACATACACCATCAAGGCACATTACGGCCAATCAAAGCAGACGACAACTTTTAGCTTTGTAGACGCATCAACACCAAACAATGCTCCAATCACTCCATCTCCCCCACAAATAGTTCTGAATCCAGCACCAACTCCAAATCCCACACCAGCACCTGTACCAATCCCTACACCAACTCCCACACAGATTCCAAAACCAGTTACACCAAAAGTCGAAGCTCCAATACCAAAACCAGTTACACCAAATATTCCTCAAGCTCCAGAGCCAGACAATTCAGAGTTGGCCCTGGAGCAAAAAGAGATAGGCAAAATCCTAAACCAGATAAACCGAGAGTGCGACAATTCCCATTACACAGATTCCATCGTTTATGGAGAGGGGATGGGTCCAGCTCTTATGAGATTATGCAATTACGAGCAGGCAGTATCATATTTTGATAAAGCTCTAATCAAAGACCCAAACAGTCCAGAGATTCTCACAAACAAGGGCTCGGCCTTGGGCAAGCTAGGACAATTCGATCTGGCACTAGAACATTATAATCTGGCACTAAAGATAGACCCAAAATTCATCCCAGCACTAAACAACAAGGCAAATGCACTTGCGGAGACAGGTGAGCTGGAAGAAGCCATTACACTATACCACAAAATACTTGATGAAGACCCATCATATGGAATAGCTCATATCAATCTGCAAAAGGCAAACGAAGAATCAATTCAATACGCAAAAATGCAGATAAAACAGGAATCAGTTTCCGTCAGCCTGGATGATTCCGTTCCAAAAATAGAATCACCCAAGGTAGACTATGAGACACCCAAACCAAAAAACGTAGTTGAGCAGATTGGAAGCTTTTTTGCAGGAATCTTTGGCTTTTTAAAATAACATAAATTAATCAAGTGTGTTTGTGCGCAAAAAACTGTGTGTTCATTTTAAAATCATAATACATTATAGATTCGAATTGTGAACCTCATACATGGAACAGACATGCAAGAACTGTGGCGTGCCATTAACAAACACAGCACCAGATGCAAAATATTGCTCAATAGAATGCACATATAGCTTACCGAATTTCAAGCGAGAGGCAGTCTTCCCCTAAGGCGATCTTGGAAATTTTTTATACTTTATTGGTATAATAGAGTGACTTGAAATTCTTCGCTCGGAACAACAACACTTGTGAGTTTTGCAAGGCAAAGCTTGCCAGCTATGAGGAATTAATCAGTCATGCAAGGCACGAACATCATAGAACCATAGTAAAGTGCTCTGGATGTGGCAAGGAATTCATCCATGAAAAAGACAGACTGCACCACCAAAGGGAAGAACAAGAAAGAAAAGTAAAGAATCGCTATCGATGATTTTCTTTTGATGGTTTTGGCCAGTATTTTGCAAATATCTCTGCAGTAATTTTTCTTGCCGGCTCAAAGTCTTTTCTGAAGCTTTTTCCTCTTTCGGTTACGTGTAGTTTTTCATCAAGAAAGTCGAGCCTTTGCATCTTTTTTATGAGTCGTAACATTCTTTCATATTCCAGATTAGCACTAGTTTGAATCTTTGTTTGTGATTTGGTACCGTGTTTTAAAATGGCATCAATAATATCGGAATAGATCGCAATTTCCGGTCTTCGCATTTTCAGCATGGTTTCATAATATCGAAGATCATTCATGCATTCGATTAATTACGCATTCGCGATATATTGCACTTCCTAACCTAGGTTAATCGGGTTTTTAACCACTAGATCGGCTTTGCAAAACATGGCGATACGACGAGTCACAATTGTACTCAGACCTGAAAACGAAGCAAAGCTGCGAAAAGTTCAGGCAGAACTAATCTACAAGACAAACAAGGGCAAGAGCTTTTCTGAAATAATCAATTGTATCATTGCTGAGGGACTAAAGCATCCTCGTTCGTGTGATGAATAATTTTTCTTAATCGTTTGTATTTATCTGAATTAGCGGGGTCAGCTGGTTGACATAGATGATACCATTGTCTGCTGGATTTGCGCCAGAGATTGCCTCTAAAATGACGTCTTTATCAGAATTTTTGCAGATTATCTCTATTTTTGATCTTGGGGAACAAAAAGATGGCCTAAATGACGTATGATCAGAGCCCATGTCGTAAATGGAAAAATTAGAGATTCCTGCCTGCTCTAGTCGTGTCTTTATTTGTACAAGATTTGCGTTGCGGACTACAGTATCGATTCTTAGCAATTCATTTTGTGATGAATTTAGATATAAAAAATGTCGATGGCCCGATACGGACACATGCATTATCACCTAATCAGGAATTGTATGATTCGTGAGATTTAGGAATGGTCTTTTTCTTTTTCAGCTTCTTCGTTTTTTGCCTTGTCTCTGACGCTTTTCATTACGCAGAACTTGCGCAGAGTGTTCATTAGTCCCATGGTTTGTGTGTGATTTTTGGTTAATTTTAACCAAGATGTGCCATTTCGTGAGCAAATTGTGAGATTTTGTTATTTTGGTAAAAAAATTTGCGGTGGTTTTTTTGCATGATTATGGATTAATTACCATAAACGTTTTTTCTGCCACGGTTGGACCATTATCTCCTTTTTCAAATTCTACTCTTACAGTATAGTTTCCAGTCTCTTGCAATGCAATATGACCATACGTTGTACCATAGGTTTCCTTGACGTCCAAAACAAAATTGATTGGGAATGATTTTGTGCATGAAGCACTTGATCCTGTCCCACCATTATGTGTCTTGTTTATTGGAAAAGTAATCATTTTGCTTCCACAGGGAATTCCAAAGCCAGATAAAACATATGAAAATGAGTATGGTTCACCAACAAGATAAGCGTCTTTTAGATCAGTAATTGCTATACTGTAATGTTCCTTTGGAAATTGCAATATTGGGTTTTCGCCACTCATAAAAATGCCAAAAATGATCGCAGAGATTATTGTAATTCCGACAATAGCAAGAGCAAAAACATTCACAGAACAGTATTTTCAGTTATGATCTTAAACGTTATTCAGCTATGTGATGGGTTATTCAGATAAAATAATTAAAGATGGTTTTCCTGCGAATTTTGTGCCCTACATATTCTGTCCCAAATGCGGCTCACAGATGGAAATTCGAGATATAACAGATAATTCCGGAGCAGACCAAAAGGAATTGTATTGTACTAAATGCGATTTTACGAAATTATACGGAAGCTGATTCTATCTGAATGTGGGGGGAACCCTTTTTTACCAAACATCATCTACTTCGTCTAGTTCCTTGTAGTCGATTGGCTGGTCCTTTCGGATTATCTTTAGTCGAGAAATATCCCTATCAAATAATAGATCCGCAGTCCAATCAAGCAAGATTCTGAGTCTTTTGTTCAGCTTGGGAATCTTTCTGACATAGACGGCTCTCCAGATGCACCAGGCCAAAAACCCGTGAATATTCAGGCCAGAAATTGAAGCTATAGCAGTTCTTTTTCCAATGATTGCCATTTGTCCCTTTGATACAAAGTCGATTTTCTTTTTCTCCCTTCCATGCATTTCCGCAAAAATATTGTACGCTGCAGTCTTTGCCTGGCCTTCCGCGTTTTGTGCAGTTGGTGGATATGGTTTCTTTGTGGTGGGATCTATTGCCAGACTGCAATCACCTATCACATACACACCAGGAAATGCAGGCACCTCCAGGTTTTCGCTGACAATTACCTTGCCCTTGTCTGTTTTGAACATGGAGTTTTTGATAGTATCAACTGGTGTTACGCCGGCAGTCCAGATCAAAGTCTTGGTCTCTATTGCATCCATTTCTGGAACCTTGACTGGGTTTTTTGCAGGATCGACTGCGTCTTTTACTATTACCTCTGAACCATCAAATGTCACGACCATGGTATTCAGTCTTATTTCAATTCCCCTCTGAATCAGCTTGTCCTTTGTAAATGAGGCAAGTTTTTCAGAAAATCCAGGCAGAACTATTGGTAGCGCCTCTAGTATTATGACCTTGATGTCTTTTTCCGAAATGTTTGGATAGTGTTTTTTTGCATCAAGCAAAAAGTCATGAATCTCACCGGCTGTTTCAATTCCTGCAAATCCACCACCCACTACAACAAATGTCAACAATGACTGCTTTAGTATTGGATCGGTCTCATTGTCTGCCTGCTCTAGCATATCTATGATTCTGTTTCGCAGAACAACTGCATCATTTAGTGTCTTCATGGTATATGCATGGTTCTCTACTGTCTGATTGCCAAAGAAGTTGGTCTGACTGCCCAATGCCACCACCAGATAATCATAATCCAGCGAGGTTCCTCTTTTTTCGTTGGTGCCATACAGTGTGATCCGCTTGCCGTATGGGTCTATGTTTTTTATTTTTCCTTCATGGAATGAGGCCTTTTTGATTATGGTTCTAATTGGAATGACGATATGTCTTGTTTCGATCATTGCAGATGCCACCTGCGGAAGCATTGGCGTAAATAATAGAAAATTGTCCTCAGACACCAGATCGATTTGGACCTCGGAATCGCGTTTGAAATAAGATTCTAGCTTTCGAGTACATTCTACTCCGGCAAATCCACCACCCAATACGAGAATCCTTTTGCGCGTCACTAGACTACTGCGGAATGAGCCGATATAACGGTTGATTACCTAAATTCAGGACTGTTTTTGTGAATTTTACTTGAAATCTAGTGTAACAGATCTATTGATTTGGAGCGCTTTATCATTTCAGTAATTTCAGATGACATGCTCTTTGGTAAAAGTATCTCAAATCCGACGGCTTTCCCAGATTCGTCAACATCGATGAATCTGTCTTCGCCTAGAGGGATTGTCTTTGCGATTTTGTTATTATCTAGCTTTACGTATAACGCTCTTGCTTCTTGATCAAAACTTACTGAAGCCATGTGCTCTTAGCCCTCCTTTATCCATCCACATTATTGTAATTATTGAAACAACGGTATTAAACTTGTTATGAACTATTAACAGATACGGCTGTTCATAAAACGGCGAGTTAGAAATTATCCCAAAGCTTTTGTAATTTTCCCTTACATTATCATAGATTGTTTCGCTAGGATTGTTTAGCACATATTCGATATACTGTTTTTCTATGTACCTTTCAAGTGCTCTTTGCCAACCATGTTTGGTCATTTTTATGCGTATTTTGTGCCTACCCAATACCAAAGTTGAGTATTTTCTTGGTTTGATAAGATCCTGGGTATTGTAATATTACTTCGATCTGATTGCTGAGTTAAAGTAAAATATCGCAAAAACACGCATCAAAATCAGATGAAAAAAGAATACGTCGTGGTACGAATTGACGCATCCCCAGATGGCGCGCCATATGTCGTGGTGTCACTACAGGCAACAAAGGATTTCAAGGAAAGCCAAGGATTCCCACAATCTCCATACGGTGGAGGTCCTGGCGTTATGGGCTTTACAAACATGGATGACATGATGAAATCACTAAACAAGATGCTTGGCGGTGGAATGGGAATGATGGCAGGCGGTGGAATGACTAGCATGAAGCTAGACATGAGAGAATACAAGGAGCTTGGATTATCTGTCGGAGACAAGGTCTACTTGGAAATATCCAAGGCCGAAGTTTCCGGAATTTAATTATCTAGATATTTCTGCTCGCAGAATTTCATATGCCTTTGATGCATCTTCTTCCCGCAAAACCAGTATGATATCATCTTGGGAGAAAAAGGCATTCTGCAGTTCTATGCCATTATTGTGAAGGATTTCTGCCACATATGATACGGAATCTGACCTGTTCTGTGTCTGTGGGATTCTAATCTTGATTTTGGCAAGGCCTGTACTGAAAAAATTCTTGGATGACGGGAATGATTCGAACATTTTTCTGATATCCATCAGGTCTTCTGTCAAGACTCGGAATGTAGAGTCCGCCATTCTAAAGAATTCGTAATCAGAATCATATTGCTCAAATTTGTTCAGCAAGGAAGCCGCTTCTTTTTTGTCCATGTCATTGGTGGAAAACTTGATGTCCAAAATTCCATCAGTCAGTGAGAGTCTGGCGTTTTTCAAAACAGACTCGGATTTGATCTCATCTTTTTCCTCAAACGAATCCGCATAGCGCTTTATTGCAACTACTATAGTATTGAGGTTCACAGAATTGCCAAGCTGTCGCTCGATGTCGGGCTGAATTTTTACAGCAAGAGCAGTATAGTTAATGACATCCATCTTCATGCAGTCGTAAATTGATCTGTTATGGGTGATGATTTCACGCACAGCTTCAGGAACGGACAGGTTGCTTGTACGCATGGCATAATTATGTGATGTAATATATAAGAGTCTTATGTCACATATTAAACAAAATAACTAAATATTTATATAATGTCATAGCTATTACATATCAATAGGTGTTATGACAAATGTTCTTTGACGAAGAATTTGACAGGATCTTTCAGAGAATGTCAAGGTCCTTCATGGATTTTGACGATGTCTTTGAGAATGTCAACAAAGATGGCAAGTCATACGGACCATTCTATTACGGTTATTCAATGACCGTTGGCCCAGACGGCAAGCCACACATACAGGAATACGGAAATGTCAAACCTGGTTTGCTCCCAACCGCAGAAACCAGAGAGCCATTCATTGACACCATCGTTGATGAAAAAGAAAATCTGCTCAAACTAGTTGCAGAAATGCCTGGAGTTGAGAAGAGCGACATCAAGGTGGTAGTCGAAGGAAATGTAGTGAATGTCGATGCAGAGCGTGGCAACAAAAAATACCACGGTAAAGTACCAATCAAAAGAAAGGTAGATGCAGACTCTGTCAAGGCAAGCTACACAAACGGAATTCTGGAAGTACAGTTCAAGCTGAAAGGCGAGGACAAACCAAAAGGCAAGACCGTGGAGGTAATCTAATCCTCCCTTTTTTATGGTGAATACATGACTGAAATAATACTAAAAATTGACGAGACTGCACAGCGCCATGTCGGAAAAGGAATTGCAGTAATTGATCCCAAAGTAGTAAAGGAAAACAAATGGCAGACAGGCCAAATTCTGGAAATATCTGCAAACAAAAAATCCCACGTTAAGGTTTGGCCAGGCCCATCAGATGATTACGGCTCTGGAATTATTCGAATCGACGGACTAACCAGACACAATATCGGTGCAGGAATTGGAGAAAAGACTACACTAAAAATAGTAAATGCCGCAGAGGCAGAATCAATTACACTATCCCCGATTGAAAAAATATCATTAGAAGGACTACAGGAATACATGTCCGCATTGTATGAAGGCCATGTCTTTACGACAGGCGACACCATTATAGTGAACACGTCTTTGGGCGGTAAAACCCAACTCGTTGTTACAGCCACATCCCCAGCCAAACCTGTAATTGTGAGCCCAAAGACCGTGTTCAAATTAGGCTCAATGACAAAGGCAGTCGATAATTCCATTCCAAGAATAACATATGATGACCTGGGCGGGCTCAAAAAAGAGGTTCAAAAGATACGTGAAATGGTCGAATTACCAATGCGCCACCCAGAACTGTTCGAAAAGCTAGGCGTAGAGGCACCAAAAGGCGTCTTACTGTATGGTCCTCCAGGAACTGGAAAAACCCTACTGGCAAAGGCAGTTGCTGGCGAGACAAACTCGCACTTTACGGCAGTCTCAGGACCAGAGATAATGGGCAAATACTATGGAGAATCCGAGGAAAGACTGCGAGAGATATTCAAGCAGGCAGAGGAAAACACGCCAAGTATAGTATTCATCGATGAGATTGATTCCATTGCACCAAAACGGGACGAGGTTACCGGCGAGGTGGAAAAGCGAATCGTATCGCAATTGCTCACACTAATGGATGGAATGAAGGCCAGAGGTAAGGTCGTAGTTATTGCTGCAACCAATCGACCAGATTCCATTGATCCTGCACTGAGAAGGCCAGGACGATTTGACAGAGAAATCGAGATTGGAATTCCAGATCAGGAAGGAAGAATGGAGATTTTACAAATCCACACCAGAGGAATGCCAGTTGATGAGAAAATAGATCTAAAACAGTTTGCCAAAGTAACCCACGGATTTGTTGGAGCAGATCTAGAATCATTATCAAAAGAGGCCGCGATGCGCTCATTGCGAAGAATCCTGCCAGATATCGATCTACAGCAAGAAAAGATCTCATCCGAGATATTGCAGAAAATCAAGATAAGCGAGGATGATTTCAAAGAAGCACTAAAAGAGGTTAGGCCTTCTGCATTGCGTGAGGTCCTAGTTCAGGTACCAAACGTAACTTGGGATGATGTTGGTGGTTTAGATTCACTAAAAGAAGAGCTCAAAGAGGCAATCGAGTGGCCACTAAAACACAAGGACGCATTCCAGTATGTAGATGTAACATCGCCAAAAGGGATCTTGTTGTATGGACCACCAGGAACTGGCAAGACTCTGATCGCAAAGGCACTAGCAAAGATGACTGAATCCAACTTTATCTCAATCAAGGGACCAGAACTACTATCAAAGTGGGTAGGCGAGTCCGAAAAAGGGGTGCGAGAGATATTCCGAAAAGCAAGGCAGGCTGCACCATGCATCATATTCTTTGATGAAATTGATGCACTAGTTCCAAGAAGGAGCGGTGGCGACTCGTCACACGTATCGGAAAATGTTGTATCTCAAATCCTAACGGAAATTGACGGACTGGAAGAGCTAAATGATGTTCTGATAATTGGCGCCACAAACAGGCTCGATATTGTAGATGAGGCATTGCTCAGACCAGGTAGATTCGACAGGGTAATCGAGGTACCAAAGCCGGACGCAAAGGGCAGAAAGCATATCTTGGAAATTCATACCAAGAAAAAGCCGCTGGACAGTACAGTCGATTTATCAAAACTAGTAGAGATTACCGACGGGTATAGTGGTGCCGAGCTTGCAGCAATATGCAACAGAGCGGCAATCACAGCACTAAGACGCCATGTCAGCGGTCAGACCAAGTCACTCAAGGAAATAAAAATAACCCAGCAAGATTTGGTCGATGCCATATCCAAGGTAAAGACAAAATCAACTCTTCCAGCAATTGCCTAGGAAAATAATTTTTTAATATTTCCTACTTCAATTTTTATCCAATCGCAAAACATCTCCCACATTTGATCTGTAGTGTGCGGCCACTGGAAAAAAGTAAATGTGACACCACAGGAATTATTCGAAAACGAGATGATCCTCATGTATGCAGGACTCATCTCGGATTTGGCAGGTCCTGCAAAAATATCAATTACGCCAGTCTTTCTATCGGAATCTATTCGCACGAACATTTCGCCAAATGGAGTGACTGCCTTGGTGTGGCCATTTTCCGTCTTGATGGATTGGACGAATTTAGTGCTCCACTTTGGCATATTATCAAAATTTGATAGAAAACCAAACACCACATCATATGGTTTTGGTACAACGCAGGATTCCGTGACTGATTTCATGTACAGTATCCACTAGAACGAGACTAGTAAAAAGAAATTATGATGACTGAGCTTAATCGATAAGTTCAGTCCAGCCCTTAACGAAGACTGAGTTTTTGTATAGAGGAACTGGTTGACCTACTGTGAAGTCCATTGGTCTCATCCAGAAGATTGCCTTTGTTGGGCAAACGCCAATGCATGCTCCATCGGAGATGCATCTCTCTGGGTAAAAGACAAATGCCTTACCTCTTTTCCAGCCTTCGACTGGTTTTACTCTGAGTACATCTGGTCCCAGTGTTGTGCAGATTTCAACGCATAGTGCGCATCCAATGCACATCTGTTCACCAATGTCTGGTAAAATTGCTACTGGCATTTTAATCGAAATTCCTACCTTTAAGATCTTAATATAATTTCCCTAAAAAGTTCGAATTATAACGGCGTTAGATGATTTTTAACGCTGTTATAATTTTTGATCGCAACTACACCAAATCAAGATCGTCAAGTGGTGTGGCAGATTTCACAGAATTGTCATGATTCAGTGATAAAAGATTTAGTGATTCATCTTTCTTTCGCACCGCAAGAAAACTCATTTGTTTTATTTGCACTACATGTCTTCCAAGTCCTGGCAAGACCCAGCCTTCGTCTTTTTTGAATTTTGCAGTGCTGCCAACCAGTATGGTAGAGTCTGCCTTTTTTGCGGCACTAGACAACAACACCAGAACACTGTTGATGATTCTGCCCGAGTCTTTTTGATCAACCATTCCAGCAAAGAATCCATTCAGAGAATCAATCAGGACCAAGTGTTTTTTTTGCGATACTTTGTTTATAGTCTGAACAATATGGTCACGCCAGTCTTCCTTTGGTGCTAGCAATTCCAGGTTTTCATTGTATGGCAGAATGTTTGCAGCCAAATATCCGCTGTACAATAAATCAAAGTCAAGATAAATCACAGGGGCATCGACCAGCTGAGCAATCTTGTGGAAAAAATAGGTCTTGCTTATTGCATCCTCAAACGATATGGAGCCAAGGTATTGCTCAAAAATTATTTTTTGGATTTTTTCCAGACTGGCAGAATGTTGGTTTTTATGCAACAGATGGGATCTGCCTGTGTGATATAATAATGAATTTAGACAAAGACTTGGTTGCCAGCTCTTTTGCAAGCTCAGAGAGAACCTATCTTAATAATGCCTCATCTTCCTTGATTCCCCTATCTACAATTCGTGTGATGACGGATTTTACCATGCGATATAACGACTTGGGCCCAGACTCGCTGGATTTTGCCTCATTACTATCACAGAAATCAGTCGAGCTGCGACAGACCATCTCCAAGTTAGTAAAATGCAGACCAGAGGAGGTAGTCCTGACATCTAGTGTTACCGAAGGAATCAATGCAGTTGCCAGCGGGATTATACTGCACAAAGACTCGAATTTTGTAATTCGCGGAACCACACATGAGCACCATTCCAACTATTATCCGTGGTTAAGATTGGGCAAAAAATCCGAGCTCCGATCCATTGCACATGATACCAATGGGTTCTTTGAGATTTCTGAGCTGGAAAAAAAGCTAGACCGAAACACAAAGCTGGTGGCACTGAGTCATGGCTTGTACAATACCGGCGCTATACTCCCCATATCAGAGATTGGCAAGATGCTCAATGAAAGGGGCGTGCCATTCTTTGTGGATGCAGCCCAAACAATAGGGTGTGCAGGCGAGTTTGATTTTGCAAAGTCTGGTGCTGACTTTGTTGCGTTCAATGGCTACAAGTGGCTTTGCGGCCCAATGGGAATTGGTGTGTTCATTTGCAAAAAGGACTCGGCTCCACTGTTAGAGCCAATGCAGCTGGCAGGCGAGTCTGCCATGTTGTATGACGGTACAAATCTAGCATACAAAGACATTCCAGATAGATTCCAGGGAGGATTTAGAAACTTTGCAGCCATAGTCGGATTGCAAAACTCGATATCGTTTTTGATGGGCCTAGGTATTGCAAACATTAGAGAGAAAATAATCGGTCTTGCAAATCTGCTAAGGGATGAACTTGCAAAGATTCCCGGAGTGACTCTGTATGGTCCACAAGATCACACAAAACGAACCAGCATCGTGTCATTTACCATTCAAAACAAAACACCACAGGAAGTAGTGCAACGACTAGAGCAACAAAAGATGGTTCTTGCCGTGCGTGAAATAGATAATATCAAAATAGTACGTGCATCACCACATTTTTTCAATACAGAATCTGAGATGCTAAAACTAGCAGATTTGATTAAACGGCTATAGCTTTTCTTGCTCTTCTATTACCATCATGGTGAGAGTAGATTGGACCTTGTCTATTTTGCGAATCTTGCTGGTGATGATGTTTCTGAGATGATCCGAGTTGTCAGCCTCGATTTTGACCACAATGTCATAGATTCCATAGACGCCTTGGACCTCGAACTTGATTCCTTTTTCGACAGCCAGCATTTCTTTGATCTTTGTGATGATTTCCTGATCTGACCCCAGATCCGAGTTCAACAAAATGAATGCAATAGGCAATGTAGAATGTAGTTTGGGTGAGATCTATTTAACATCTTTGATCATCCAAAAATAAAAGTGTCAACCAGTAATTTTGTGAAAGTCTACGATCTTACTATGATGGTATCGGAAAAAACTCCGACATTTCCTGGCTCACCTGTTCCACATTTCATAGAATGGGACTCACTTGATCGGAATGATTACAACATGGAGATGATTTTTTTGAGCTCACACACTGGCACCCACATAGATGCGCCATATCATTTTGTAAAAAAGGGTAAAAAAATCCACGAGCTGGACCCGTCCAGATTTTTGCAGAATGCCATACTAATCAAGATAAGAGCAAAGCCAAACCAGTCCATAACAAGATCTGATATTATATCATTTGAGAAAAAGCACGGAAGAATTCCACAAGGCGCAAGCATTGTGTTTGCAACGGGATGGAATGATCACACCACAAGGAGTGATTTCTTTGAGAAAAGTCCCGGTATATCAGAATCGGCAGCAAAATATCTTGTGTCAAAGAGACTCAATCTAGTAGGCATTGACTCACCAAGCATAGATGCCGGCAATAACAAGAAATTTGCAGCTCACCATGTTTTGCTTTCAGGAAATGTCATAGTTTTGGAGAATCTCTGCAATTTATCAAAAATCAAGAACACTCATTTCAATTTGGTTGCAATTCCCTTAAAACTATACAACGCAACAGGCTCGCCTGTGCGTGCAATTGCATTTTAGACTACAAACTGGAATCTGCTTTTTTTGTAGTTTTTGTCTAATGGCCCTATAATTGGAATTTTGTGGCCACATGTCTTGCATTTGTTGGATTCGTCCAGATTCCATGATGTAATGTCAAACCCATATCTGCCAACTGCTATGGTATGACATCCAGGACAGTAGGTGTGTTCGTATTTGTGGCCAGGAACATTTCCCAGATACACATACTGCAGTCCTTCCTTTTTTGCCACATCATAGTGTTTTTCCAAGGTTTGGATTGGTGTTGGCGGAAACTCCATCATTTTGTAGTCGGGATGGAATCTCAGAAAATGAATCGGCATCTCTGGGCCGAAATTATCATAGATGAATTTTGATAGTTTTCTTGCATGCTCTAGATCATCGCCCACTTGTGGTACGATAAGATCGGTAATCTCGACATGAATCTTGGTCTTGTCGCGAATCTCCAACAAGGTATCAAAGATTGGTTTTGTGTCAGGTATGCCAATTATTTTTCTGCTGAATTCCGGCTCGGCGCTTCCCTTGAAATCAACTGTAATGCAATCTAAAAATTCATTCATCATTGCAACGGATTGCGGCGTATCATATCCATTAGAGACAAAAATATTGAACAGTCCCTTTTTGTGCGCCTCTATTCCACAATCGCGTGCAAATTCCATGAATATTGATGGTTGGTTGTAGGTGTACGCAATTCCTTGAGAATTATTATCGAGTGCAAGTTGTACCACCTGCTTTGGTGAAAGATCCGATCCTTCCACCTTTCGCCTTTGCGAGATATCATTATTCTGACAAAATCTACAGAGCCAATTACAGCCAGTAGTGGCTATGGAAAAGATCCTAGTTCCAGGCATGTAGTGAATTACCGGCTTTTTCTCAATTGGGTCCACATTTCCTGTAATGACCTTACCATACACAAACAAGTCAAGCTTGCCGCCCTCATTTCCGCGAATTCCACACAGACCAATTTGCCCGGGCTTTATCTCGCAATATCTGGCACATGCAGTACATCGGACTTTGTCGTCTGGCAGTTTATCATACAGGATTGCTTCTTTGTGCAAATCGTAGTATTATGCGATTTTCCAATATAAACAGATCTTAGTGTCTAAATATCGACAATCATACAAACCAACAAATGAGCAAACCCGGAAATCTTTGGCGCAAAATTCACGGCAAGATCACAAAACGGCCTACAAACTTTTCGTGGTTGATTGATTCCAAAATAGCTGGCTCTGGAATGCCAACCACCTTAGAAGAAATAAACTGGATCAAGGCCCAGGGAATAAAATCAATTGTGACCATGACCGAATATGGCTTGCCACAGACATGGGTTGATGGCATACAATATCTGCATGTGCCAACAGAAGACCTCACAGCACCAGACATTGACAAGATCGATTCTACCGTAGATTACATTGCAGAGAGGATCAAAAGCGGCGAGCCAGTAATGGTGCATTGCGCTGCAGGAATAGGTAGGACCGGAACCATTCTAGCTAGCTATTTGATAAAATACCAGAAAATGTCGGCAAAAGCAGCAATTGAAAAGGTCCGAGAGGAAAGACCGGGCTCTATCCAGTCGACATCACAGGAGATAGCTGTGTCTAGCTATGAAAAGTTCCTAAAATCAAAACAATAGAATCGTAATAGTTTTGAATTACCACACCAGAAACTCATTCAAATGAATCAAAACATCGAGTTGGTAAAGAAATTCTATTCATTGTTTGGCAAACAAGACAGAGCATTCCTGGAATTGTGCGATGACAACATAGAATGGACCGTAATGAAGAACATGCCAAACGGCGGAACCCACACAGGTAAAAAGGCAGTCTTTGATGGCTATTTCCCGAAATTGTTTGCCAAGTTCGCAGAATTTCACGTCATAACAGACGAGTTCATCACCGCAGACAACAGGGTCATAGTATTTGGCACATACAAGATAACATCAAAATCAAAAAAGAAATTCGATGCCCCATTTGTGCACATTTACACCATACAAGACAGCAAAATTGCAAAATTCCGCCAATACAGCGATACTAAAGAAATCCAAAATGCAATAGACTGATTATTCTGGGATGGATATTGTGTCTATTTTGCCGTCGACTATTTTGACAAAGAGGAATCGGTTATCCTTGAAGATCAAAGTGACTCCGCCTTCTGCATCTGGCTCTTCCACTTCTAGTACTGGCTGACCCAACAGTCCGTCGTATTTTGCCATGTTTGTGTGGTTTTGCTCTTGCTTATATTTTTTAATTTATGGTTATCTCGATTTCTTTGGCAGAATTTTTTGCATCACCAGATTCTGTAAAGTGGTGCTTTTGCCAAGATGTCCAAGCTTCAGCGCCAATCTTGTGTTTGCCAGATCCTAGTTCGGATGCCTTGATTGTTATTTTCTCATTAAAGTCTAAAAATTCTGCTTTGACTTCGTCCTCGGTTAGTCTAATGAATGGCTCAAAGTTTTTTGCTACTTGCACCCAGACTCGTTTTTCCTGATGTGGATTTACCAGTTTTGGATTGCGAGTCCAAAAAAATGATGCCTTGCGATATGTGTCTACTTCCTTTAGCTCTTTTTTTCTAAAGCCACCGGAAAAGACCTTGACTCCGTATTTTAGCTTGAATAAATTATCAAATTTGTTGTAGGACTCTGTCCAGTTTTTCTCATTGAATGAATCTCGCAGATCGCCCTGAATCTTGAATTCCGCCGTGATTATGATGTCATCTGTTCTGGTGTATTCTTGCTTGTCTGCAGTAAGCACTATTTCGGTTAGTGCGGTTTGGCTTCCCATGCTTGACGATGATTTATATCCACAATAAGTGGTTTTCCGATAGAATGAACGCCCAAGTTATCAAGTCTTCCTCAAAAGAGACCGAACTTGCTATTCGCAACTCTGACATTGGTACTCTGTATATTGTCCAGCATGAACTGCTCAAGGATGCCCAAGTCGACTTTGCAGGAGTAATACTACGACATCCACTGACCTCAGAATACAGAATGCGCGTAAATTCATCCAAAGGCAGCCCAATCAAGGAAATTGAAAAGGCCACAAAATCGGCCATTGAATCAGCCCAGGAACTAAAGCAGCTAATCCACTCTAAAATTAAAGGTGTCTAGATGCAATTTTGCCCCAAGTGCAACCTGCGGCTAAAGAAAGGTACATGTCAAAAATGTGGATACACTGAAGCTGCAAAACAAGAAACAAAAAAGCCAACTGGCGATATGGACAAGTCTTTTACTATTCTAGATGAAAGCGACGGAAAAGAAACCTTACCAACCATTACAATTGACTGTGAAAAATGCGGACACAATGAAGCTGTATGGTGGATGCTACAGACAAGATCTGCTGATGAGCCAACAACGCAATTTTACCGTTGTTCAAAATGCTCCCACACTTGGCGCAACTACGCGTAGAATAACGTTTAACTGGCATAGCTGCTTGAATTAGCTAAATGGTGTTTTCAGCCAAAACCGGCGGATCGGATGAGTGGAAGGCAATATTATCCGCCATATCAACACTGGTTGAGGAAGCAACCTTTGAGGCAACTGCAGAAGGAATCAGCTTCCGCGGAATGGATCCATCACATGTAGCATTAATTGATATTTCCTGGCCAAATTCGGCATTTGAAAAATACGAGTGCGATGGCGCAATAAAGTTCGGCGTTAGAATCGACGAGTTTTCAAAATTAATCAAAAGAGCAGACAAGACCGAGTCAATCCAAATCAGTATTGCAGAGAGCATGTTGCTAATAATAATTGGCAAAAACAAACAGTACAAGATGAGACTAATTGAGAGCTCGGCAACTGACACACCCCTGCCAAAGATTCCATATGACACTAAAATTGGCTTGGCAAACACATTGTTTGATAAAATTCTGGGCGATGTGCAGGTCGTATCTGATTATCTTACCATCAAAACAGATGAGGGCAAGGCAGAATTCTCAGGCAAGGGCGACTCTGGTGAGGTCCTAATTTCGCTTCAAAAACAACAAGATGAACTCACTGAGATTACTGCAAAGGAGCAATCTGTGGGCACGTACAGCCTCGAATACCTCAATCCCATAGTAAAGGCAGTGGGGGCTGCAACTGGAACAATAATTTGTGAGTATTCTTCTGCCAAGCCACTGCGAATAGAGTTCAAGGTTGCAAACATGGGCAGAATCCACTTTTATCTGGCACCTCGGGTCGAAAGTTAAAAAAGTCACAATAAGAGAGGATTCCAATGAGACTAGTAGTAAAGTTTGGTGGAACATCACTGGCCACACCAAAACATATCAGATCTGTTGCAAAATTTATCCAAACTATCTCAAAGAAAAACCAGGTTGTAATGGTCTGCTCTGCCATCAACGATACCACCGATGAATTATTAGATATATCAGAATCAATCAAAAAGGAAAATCGTGCATTATCTGATTCCATTTTAGCTAAACTAACAAAACAGCACAAGCAGATTGGCAAAGATACCATAACAAATAGTGTGATACGAAAACATCTCTTTGAGAAACTGGATGCAGATCTGGAAGAACTCAAAGGCTTGATACATGGAATGGTTCTGCTCGGTGAGGTAACACCACAGTCACTGGATTATCTGATATCGTTTGGCGAGCGACTGTCAGTGGAGATTGTCTCTCATGCAATTTTGGATCTAAAATCAAAGTCCGTTGCACTGACAGGAAAGGAGGCAGGAATTGTTACTGATTCTAATTTCGGCCAATCAAAACCACTAATGGACACTACACGACTGCGTGTATCTACAAATCTGGAACCCTTACTATCAAAGAAATTCATTCCAGTTATCGGCGGATTTGCTGGTGCTGACCAACACGGCCATATCACCACCTTTGGCAGAGGCGGATCAGACTATACAGCTACAATAATTGCATCATGCATCAAAGCAGATGAAGTATGGCTGATGAGCGACGTTGATGGTTTGATGAGTGCAGACCCCAAGATGGTCAAAAATGCACGCGTAATACCAGAGGTATCATACGTTGAGGCAATGGAGATGGCTTTGTTTGGCGCAAAGCAGATTCATCCACGCTCATTTGAGCCCCTACTATCAAAGAAAATACCAATGCGAATACGCAGCACATTCAATGTCAATAATACAGGAACTCTGGTCACTGCAAATCCGGACGAGAAAACAAACAAGACTGTAAAATGCGTCTCTGTGATTCGCCACAACGGTTTGATTGACATGAGGGGTGGAAGCATGGTTGGTGCTCCGGGCACTGCAGCCACCATATTTACAACACTTGCAAAGGCTGGCATCAACATCATGATGATCTCCCAGAGCCCATCAGAATCAAGCATTTCAATTGTGGTAAAGAAAAACGATCTGGACAAAGCAGTAAACACACTGGAAATGGAACTATTGGGAAAGATGATAAAAAAAATTGACGTCACAACAGATGTCTCCATAATAGCATTGATTGGTTCCGGAATGCGCGGAACGATTGGTGTTGCGTCCAGAGTGTTTAGCTCAGTTGCAAAGAAAAGATCAAACGTAATGATGATTGCGCAAGGCTCATCGGAGCTGAATCTGGCATTTGTTGTCAAGGATTCCGATTGTGCATCTGCCGTTCAAGCACTACATGATGAGTTCAAGTTGGCATCTCAAAGCTAAAAACGCTTAAACATCTTTGCAAAGACAAGGCTACCAGTGAACAAGTTTGTCATATTTGCAATCATAATCATCCCAGCGCTAGCTATTTCGTTTTTGGTATCAGATCCATTTGCTGTTGCAAAACCCCAAAGCAAGGTCCACTTTACAAAGACATTCACATCATCGACTGATCCAGGCAGTGGCAAGTCAGGCCAGTTTGCTTTGGTGTTATCACCAAACAAGGACAGTATCTATACTGGCTCATTAACATACACTTCAAACCAGCCAATCGAAGTCATAGTATTACACGCAATACCAAAGTCAGATTCCAAGGGCCAGCCAGTCTGGAGCGTTGATGGCAATACCATTTATGGATTAACAGAAACCGAGGCTAAAAGCTCTGGAACATTTGACTTTACAGGCTCGGCAGTTGCGTTTAGAAGCAAATCTCCATTTGTTGTCACTACAAGCGTTGATGGATGGATACGCGGCCAGCCAATAGAAATAATCGCTCAAACATATGAAATAAAACAAAAAGAAGTAACATTACCAGACCAACACATTCCAGTAACCATTCCAATGCATGATGGATTTTCCTCTAAAGGATCTCTCCACTACATCATAACGGATTCCAGCAACAAAACACTTGGAGAAAAAATATCACAAAAGCAAAACTGGAACGTAAAGTTTGCTCCAAAGCTTAGGTGGGCACCTGCATCAGCGCAAGATACAGCATATGTTTTCACAAACGGAGTAAAAGGCGATGGCATCTATGGATTCCAGGGCGAGGTGTTCTCTGGCACTCCTGCACAAAAAGAATACACGCCGCTGGTTAGTATAATCACAGCATCATGGAAGGCAGGCCAGACCCCGCAAATACTGCAGTCAGCAGACGAAATACTAAAGGCAGAAAAAGATTCCAGACTGAGACTGATAAAGACAAATGTCACAATTAATGCACCGCAAATAGTGTGGCCTGGCGGACAGCTATATTCTATCAATAATACCGATGCAGCATCATTTGAGAAGACCCAGGTTTTATCAATTGATAAGAATTCCAAAAAAGTAACCTTTGTTGCACACAGGGCCTGGGGGCCTGATGGTCGCACCACCTATCATATCATACCAGATGCAACACCAAAGGGCCCAGCCGACATAATGAAGGTACCAACCTCACTAAAGCTTGCAAAAATGGCAACTTCAGATATTACAACAGAAATGTACCAATTCAAAAATGGAATCAAGGGGGCAGGTCCGCTAGGATTTCAGCCCAGCATAATTGGCGCAAAACTCGACGAAGGATACGTGCCTGTTTGCAGGGTTTCTATAGTGGAATGGAAGGATGAAGGCTCGTCTGTCATATTGGAAACCATATCAGATGTGGAATCCAAAAAATCCGACGGCTCCATATTTGTCACATTGGCTCGACCATTAAGCGAAGACCACATCATAAACTGTCCAATCATAGAATCACCAAAATCCAACAAGGGATAAATTAGCATTTTAGAAAAAAAACTCACTTGACAGGCAAACTCTACATTGTTGGCGTCGGACCGGGATCGCACGACCACATGACGTTTCGCGCAAAAGAGGTCATCATACAAAGCGATACCATAGTAGGCTATGATACCTATGTGGGATTGGTCGAGGATCTAATCCAAGGAAAAGAGATCCACCGATACGCCATGACACAAGAAGTGGAAAGGGCAAAGCAATGCATTGAGCTTGCCCAGTCTGGCAAAATTGTATCGCTAGTAAGCAGCGGAGACCCGGGAATTTATGGAATGGCCGGTTTGATCTATGAAACACTAGCAGAAGCCGGCTGGGATCCAAAAACAGGACTTGAAGTCGAAGTAGTGCCTGGTGTGTCTGCGCTAAACTCTTGTGCTTCTTTGATTGGCTCGCCACTAATGACTGACTTTGCCGTAGTGTCAATGAGCGATTTATTGGTACCATGGGAAATCATAACAAAACGAGTAGAAGCGGCTGCTCAGGGAGACTATGTCATTGTTATCTATAATCCATCAAGCAAAAAAAGAATTCACCAGCTCCAGGACACTAGAAAATTATTACTAAAATATCGCAAGCCAAGCACGCCTGTTGCCATCATAAAGGGTGCATATCGAGAATCGGAAACCATAGTCATGACTGATTTGGAAAACATGGAAAATCATGCAGACAAGCTAGGCATGATCAGCACTGTGATAATTGGTAATTCCTCTACGTATAATTTCAAAAATCTGATGATAAATCCGCGGGGCTATACATCAAAGTATAATCTGCAGACCTAGACTGAATTTTTTATTGCAGATTTGGTATCCTCGTCCAGTGCAAGGCCATCTCTGATTGGAGCGATAATTTTTACCAGATTGTCCGCTACCGTGTTTTTCAGATCAGATGGATGCAGCTTGCCGGACCCAAAGTCGGATTCCAATTGCACATAGCTGGAATAAGTTGCGTTTCCGCCAAACTTTTCTGGCCTTTCCACTGTGATTTCAGAAAATTCATGAAATATGATGTGTTTCGCTATCTGTAGGATTGGGTTGTTTGTCTTTCCTACCTCGCACCAGCCTTTTTTTATTTTGGATTTGATTTCATCGTTGGTGTCATGGATGAAAACGCCAGACATTGGCTTTGATTTTGACATTTTAGTTCCAGCGCCTTCTTCATCTGTTGCTACTGGTTCTGTTAGTCCCGGTAAGAGACTGTGATGTATGGCAACTGGTACCTTCCACTTCATTTTTGGAAATATCTCTCGAACTAGCATGTGGATTTTTCGCTGATCCATTCCTGCATGTGCGATATCGACATCTATGGTATGAATGTCGACTGCCTGCATTGGCGGGTATAACAATTTTGAGAGATCGATTTTTTCCTCAGATTCGGATCTGCCCATGATAGTCAGAGTTCGCATGGTCCTTGCAAGCGACATGTGCTTTGTGAATAAGACAAAGTTTTTCCAGTATTCTTTGTGGGAATCGTACAGCTCGCTGCCTCGTATAATATTGACACCTGGACAGACAAGCCTGAAGGCTTTTTCATAATACTGCGATACCTTGGATATTGTCTCCCAGTTTCCACCCAGCTTGTCGTTGATTAGCGTGTGCCAATCTGCCAAAAAGACGTTGCACTCAACTCCTGCCTTGATAAAATCATTAATCTTGAATCCCGTGCTGATCAGGCTGCCCAAATGCAAAAACCCGGAGATTTCCAATCCAATGTAGTGTCGCGGCTTGGAGTTTGTCTCAAATAATTTGGTGAGTTCTTCCTGTGTTACCACTTCTTCTGTTGGTGGTCTGGTGATCAGCTCAACCTTGGTTGTAATATCCAATGATTCTGAATTTTGTTTGTATTGCTATAAAGTTATTCCGTGGACAATTCATCAAGTGATTTTCTTGGCCTGGTGCTAAGATAGAAAGAATGAGCTGAGATCAAAAATCCAACTAGGAAAATTTTTGTCGCAAAGATAAGATTCCATGGCCTAGACGTATCCGGATATGCTATGGTTAGTCTGTCAATGTCTGGTACCTGTCCATTGATTGTTCCTGCGGCAATCAGCGCATTTAGAACCATGAAATTGTACAAAACCTCGTACAGACAAATTATTGCAAATCCCAAAAGCATCAGTTGCAGTAAAGACATGCGCCACGAATGCAAGCGCACTGCCTTTTTCCAGCCAATTCTGGAAACACAGTACCAGCCAATTATACAAGCAAAGAAAAGCCACGTGATCAGTTTTGCAAAGTGTGGAAATGGAACATGTGTTGTGACTAGGACCTCACCCATGACATAGGTGCCCTTTTCGCTCCATTCCTGTAGCATCGCCCAGGTGGAATAGGCCATTATTGATAGCATCAGAAACGCACACACATAGAAAATGTACAGATACGCCTTGTATGCACGATCTGTTTCCTGTAAATGGCTTGACTTCATGTGTAATGTGTGGCCACACATTTAGCTATAAAAATTGTCCAAGATGTGATGAGGTTTATTACTATAATTTGGTGTGATGAATCATGAAGGTTCCAGTCAACTCACCTTTGGTTGGAAAAGAAGAGATTGCCGAAGTAAATGCTGTGTTACGTGCAGGTGCACTGACATCGGCTGCAAACCTTGGCGGAAAAAACGTGCAGGAATTTGAGAAACTGGTCTGCTCTTTTGTAAAATCAAAATATGCAATAGCGGTAAACTCTGGAACTGCTGCCTTGCAGGCCGCACTGTATGCGCTTGATATCAAATCAGGCGATGAGGTGCTGTTACCATCATTTACCTTTGTTGCCACCGCAAATTCTGTCATATCAGTTGGCGCAAAGCCGGTCTTTGTCGATATTAGACGCGATAATTACACCATGGATTCCGATGATCTCAAAAAGAAAATTACAAAAAAGTCGCGAGCCATCATACCGGTTCACCTGTATGGAAACGTTGCATATATCGATGAGATATCTGAAATTGCAAGAAAGCACCACATCTCCATAATAGAGGACGCTGCACAGTCAATGGGCTCTACCTACAAGGGAAGGCAAACTGGAAACCTATCAGAACTAGGATGTTTCAGTCTGTATGCTGCCAAGGTCATGACGTCTGGCGAGGGTGGAGTGATTGTTACATCAAATAAAAAACTGCACGAAAAGCTTCTGATGATCAGAAACCACGGAATGGTTCATGGATATGATACCAGGATATTAGGACTAAATCTCAGACTGCCGGAGCTAAACGCAGCAATTGCCAAGGTACAAATGAAAAAGCTTCCTGGATTTTTGCAAAAGCGAGAGAAAAACGCCAAAATACTAACAGAGTTGCTCTCTGGCGCAAATGTCACACTACCAATTCCAAGAAAACATGAAAAGGTAAACTGGTATCTATACACAATAGCAAGCAAAATTCGAGACAAGATATCTTCTGAGCTAAATGCAAACGATATTGGTGCTACCGTATACTATGGCACGCCGGTGCACAAGACTCCATATTATAACCAAAAAACAAAGCTGCCCAACACGGAATGGGCTGCAAAAAGCGTCCTGTCCTTGCCAGTCCAGCCACTAGTCACTAGGAATAATCTGGAGACTATTGCCAGAATCATAAATAAAATGACATGAATCTTGGCGAGCTGGCAGGCGAGGTATGCAAAAAGATTTTTCCAATTCTTGAGGAAAAATTTGCAGGCAATCATACTAGTAAGATAGCAATTTGTACCTTATCCAGCATTGATCTGCTAAAAGAGATCTCACAATCAAACATGATGGAAAAAATTGCAATTGTTGGTCGATTATTATCAGAGAACAAGGGAATTGATGAGCTGATCAGATTTGTGAATTATAATCCAGGATTGAATACCATCATAGTGTGCGGAAAAGAAGTCACTGGCCATAGGACAGGCCATGCATTGTTTTGCCTGCACAAATATGGTACAGATCAAAACAATCGCATCATAAATTCAACCAGCCCGGATCCAGTCCTTACGGTATCAAAAAAAGAAATCATTCAATTTCAAAATCAAGTAAAGCTAATTGATAAGATTGGTGAGATGCATCTCCCAAATATCACATCACTAATTCAGTAGCCGTTTTTTTGCCTGTTTCTATTAATCTCGTTTTTTCTTTTGTATTCTTCCAAGATGTCGTCTGGTGTGAGTTTTAGCTCCAGTGATGCCTGCACCACAAAGTGCCAAATATCGATAAGTTCCTCTTTTGCTTCCTCTACATTAAATGGCGTTGGCTTTTTCCACCATTTCCAGTTTGTTGTTCGCTGTAATTCCACTGCCTCATGAATTATAGCAGTAGATAGTGCAGATACTCGTCCCTCTGCGTCCTTTGGGTACCTCTCCAGATTCATCATGCCTTCAAGGCCTTTTTGCAATGAAAATATCTCGTCTAGTCTGTCCATGTTTTTCCTAAAAAAAATCTTCTAGATAACCTTTCAGAAGTCTATCATTGATTGGTATTTTTTGATCCTGCTTTGGATTTTTGCCTTGTTGGTTGATAATAGTCCGGCTAGTCCGTACTTTTCAACTGCAAATGATCCTAGCACATTTCCATATACTACGGACTTTTTGATTTCGGAAAGACTAGTAGTGTTCTTGCTTGCCAAATATCCAATCATTGCGCCTGCAAAGGAATCACCCGCACCGGTTGGATCTACAATATCTTCCAGAGAAAATGCAACGGATGGGAATATGACGTCCTCAAAGAAAAGCAGCGAGCCGTGTTCTCCTTTTTTTATTATGACGTATTTTGCACCCCAGTCCATCATTTTTTTTGCGCACTTTATGAGATTGTGCTCTTTGGTGAGAAGCTTTGCTTCCTCATCATTAATGACTACGGCATCGACTGAGCCAATCATCTTGATTACGGATTTTCGTTTAGAGTTGATCCAAAATTCTATTGTATCACACATTGAAAATTTCACTTTGTCAAATTCCTTGATTAGCTCAGTATTTTGGTCAGGATCATTATTGGCTAAATACACAAACTGGGATTTTCTGTATTTCTCAGGCACGACAGGGCTGAATGATCCTAAAACATTGAGCTCAGTCTTGTTTGTGGTTCTAGTGGATAGTGTGTCGTCATAGCTTCCATCATATCGAAATGTCTTGCCTTTTTGGACCGACAGGCCGGAGAGGTCTAGGTACTTTTGTAAAATGGAATGATATTTTTTTGGAAAGTCTGTTCCAACCACTGCAATGAGGCCGGTATCTACAAAAAAGCTAGCAGAGATTCCTGCAAATGTAGCTGCCCCACCAAGTACATCCTTGAGAATTTTGCTAGGTGTGCGTATGGTGTCTAGCGCTGTTGAGCCAAATACTGTAAGCAATGTTTGGTGAGTTAGGCGTCTTGTATAAATTCCCTAGTCTGATCATACGTCGGGTAATACGTAAAGGGCACATCTATTGATGCAAAGAGTAACTGATATTTTGTAACGCCAGAGATCTTTACTTCTGGATTGTCCGAATCAGATACTTGGTCTCTGAGCCATGTTCCACTGGTGGTAGTTTTTCCCAGTGCCGGCAAAGTAAATGGGTCTAGCTCTCCGCCGCCAAGTGTCTTGTCATTTGCTATAATTGTAAATTCTGTTTTTCCTGCACTCAGAATCAATAATGATGGGTTGTCAAATTCCAGCTCTAAATTATACAAGGAGCCCTTGTCGGATTTTTCCAACAGCTTGCTCTGAGTTATCTTGGCGTTGATCTGTGTTGCAGATGCGTATTGTGTGTAGCCAAATACCATTAGGCTAACTAGTATGATTAGTACGGCAGCTGCCTTTTTTGCCATGCCTAATGATCTGAAATCCGCTTTTGTGTGAACAAGGCAAAAAGATTGCCACTTTGTGTGTAAAAGTTTTGATCCGATCTCTAAGCTACTTTAAGCTAGTAAGATAAATGAAAAACCCACTCATTTTACTCTAAATGGCAAAGATAAGACTACGATTTGGCGCAAACGAAGTAGAGATTGATTCGCGCGACTTTTACATTGACAATGATACAGCAGCTCAGGTAATTGCAGATCTGGCATTTAGATTGCAGGAAAATTCTGCCAAAGTGATCACAGAAGAATCTGCACTAGAAGCGCCGGGAATTGCAGAGACATACCAGGCAAATCTGAACTATCTGAATATGCTTCGTGATGCAGAAGTGCACGAGCCAGAGTTTACTGCCCCAAGCCCAGTGACACCTGAGGAGCTTCCAGGAAAGATTGAAGATTTAGAAGATAATGGATTCTTTTCCAAGCCACGAACAGTATCTGAGACAGTAGAACAGTTACTCCAGCATGGATGGATTGCAAGTCCTCTTGCAGTATCAAAAATTCTTGCAAAGATGGCATTCCACAAGGAGCTTGCCAAAACCTCAGAAGAGAAAAAGACATTCTACTACAAGCAAGCTCCACTGCTCAACTAGAATATTTACAGATCTCGCATTTGTTGAATATAGTACCATCTAGGTGATCAAAATGCGTGTTGCATTGGTGACAGGTGTGATGCATATCAAAATAACCATCTGATTCTGTCTTGCCCACCTGGAATGACTCTAGATCTGGGCTTTTGCATTTTATGCAATGACATCCGCAATCGCACTTCATAGTTTTGGTGCGGCGATTTTGCGTTAATAATTCTGACTCACATTATTATACCAAAATGCACAATCCAATCTATTGGAGAAAAAGCGAATCATACCAATAGAGATTGATGATCATTACAAGCTGTTTGGAAAAGAGCCCTGGGAGGTTGACTATGGGGAAAAATGTCCCCTTTGTAATGTTAGAATCGACGAGTACGGCTTTTGCTCTTGTGGATCTAGCGGCGATTGAGCCTAGTTGTATAGACTACAACCATCATAGATACGCTCAGAACAAGAATCATTGCAAGCGGGAACTCTGGCACTACAGAAACCCCAATGATTTCTATTGTTCCGGTTTCGTTTGGCTTTAGGTGAAGCCAGACCAGATTATCCTCACCCATTCTCTCTTGCTTTTTGATTGGCTTGTCGTTTAGAAGCACTTCATATGGACTCCACAGTAGATCTTGTGGAATTATCAGTGTGACAAACTGATTTGCCTCATCTACCTCAAAGCTGAGCTTTTTGTTTGGCTGATCAAGCTTTAGTGAAATGTCTTGCTGGGTTATAATTTTGACATCAAATTTTTTGTCCTCCCACTGGATCGTCTCTGTTACTATGGTTGGTTCTAGCTCGTACTGCAACATGACTTGGCACCCATGGCACCTAAAGCCCTCTTGGTCTTTGAGATCTACCAAACTGTCATTGACATAGAACAATCTGACACCGTCTGGAAGGAAAAACGAGCTGTCTGCTAAATACACAAAATCCCATATCCAGAGGCCGCCCTTGTTTTGTATGATTCCCTTTACGTCATATTCCATTGTGACATCGTCTCGTGTTGGAAACAAGACAATTCCTGGCTTTTCGCCGCCTGATTCTGCGTATTCTGGCTCGTCTCCTTCGTCATTTATGATGGTAAAATTCTCAAAGTCTGGTGATAAAAACTCGACTTGTTGGGTGTTTCTGCTGCTTTGTATTTCATGAATTACGTGAACGTCGCCATTTTCTGATATTTTGAGTGATAGTTCCTGTGTGGCAGGATCGCCAAACTGGATCTCTTGCGCAAATGCCGCAGACGAAAATAAAGACGCGATGAGTATTCCCAGAATGATTTTCATGTTTATTCAGAGATTGTGACCTTGGTCATTCTTACTTCTTGAAGAGGGCAATCGTTTCTGTCTCTTTGCTGGCTAACTATCTGGTCTGCCGCCTCCATTCCCTCTAGGACCTCGCCAAAGACGGTGTATTGCCTGTCCAAAAATGTGCTATCAGAAGTAACTACAAAGAACTGTGAGCCTGCGCTGTTTGGGTCCATTGCTCGTGCCATGGAAACAATTCCCCGTAGGTGCGAGCGCGTGTTGAACTCTGCTTTTATCATATATCCTGGACCACCCATTCCCCACTTGGATTTGTCTGGAGTCTTTGTGTTTGGGTCTCCTCCTTGAATCATGAATCCAGGGATTACCCTATGGAATAAGGTTCCATCATAGAAACCAGACTGTGCTAGCTTGACAAAGTTACGGACATGTTCAGGTGCCAGTTCTGGCAGCAATTTAAATACAATTTTTCCAAAGTTGGTTTCAATTGTTGCCTTGGTCAATTATACCACAAACTTGCTTTTGAGCATAAGAGTCTTGCTATTGAATTATTTTGAAAGTAGGTTGTAAAAATTACAAAGTCTTGTTTTGTTTTGGTCGGTGTGATTCCAAAATCGTTTTGTGTAATTTCTGGGATCGGTCTGACTTTGCATGTTATAATAATTTTTTGCAGCTCAAAAAAACTTGGAAATTTTTTCTAAAAAAGTTATAGTCTTATATAGATCGAGAAAAATAACATTTTGTGAATCGCACAAATCAAAGCACAGTTATCAAACAGGCGATCAATACTTATCTTGAAAAGGGACTGACGGACAAACAAGACATTTACAGCAAAGTTGTCGAGGAGCTAGGTGTTCCAAGACCAACAGTACGAAGAGTTGCACGCGATCTCAGAAATGAGTTGCTGACAAAAATTAAGATTTTACAATCCGAAATCCCACAAGAGATTTCTGTTCAAGAAAAAGACGAATAAACTTCGTTTATCTTTTCTTTTATTATTATGAGATTCAGCATTAACGTTATATTCGACATTTCATGCCTAAAAACATGGGTTATCTGCGAAACCATCTAGCTACTGTAGTTACTGGTTGTTTTGCCGTATCCCTGACAGGACTGTACTTTTACATGCCTGCTGCGCTGCACCAACTGCTACTAGTTTCTGCGATAGTGACTTGGTTTTTGGTCTTTATTTGCTGGATGGCACAAAAAAGCGCTGACTGGACTACAAAACATGGTGGCCACTCACATCCTCACACAGAGCACGTGCACACGGAAAAAAAAAGCTCGACTAAACTAGTCTCAAACGTATCAGTTGAGGAGCTTAACAAGTTTCGAGAGACATTCACTGCAGAATTAAACGAGCTAAAAGACGAAGTCAAGCTCAAAGACAATGAGATAACCAGGATGCGACAAGAAATTGCAAATCTGGAGACACTAGTGCAAATTGAGGCGCTAAAGGCAGAACTTGCAAATCTCAAGGCAATTGCTGCAAAGCGAAAATAGATTATTTACAGTGCTCACATGTACGCATTCCGCGATGGTTTTTCTTGCACCCAGGACAGCTGATTGCGCCTCCAAAGTGACACTTGCAGACACAGCCATCATTTAGGGTAGGATTTTCCAAGATGAATGATTAATACGTCATCTTAATATTTGACTTTTGCAAAAATCTGCTAATGCTCCTCAAAGCTGTAATTGCAACAATTGCGTTTGCACTTGTACTAGCTACGGTAAATTCTGCATTTGCGGAATCAAACATTACGCCACTAGATGCTTCAACTGGAATCGAAAAAACAATCACCTCATTTTCTGTTCCAAAAAACAACAAGCTTCCATGGGGTTTTGTTGAGGGCAAAATAGCAAACCCAGTAGAGGGACATCCAGTGATAATTCAGATATTCAAAAACGGTGATCCAGTCCACTTTGCGCAAACCGATGTCAAAGAAGACGGCACATACGAGTACAAATTTCGAGTCCGGGATGTCACCGATGGCAAAGTAAACAAAATCTTTGATGGTGAATATATCGTCAAAATCTTCAAGGTAGTCTATCTACCGGTCACTACTGCTTTGGTCTAGAAGCCAAAAGTAGGGTCTCATCAACTAGTTCTTTCAGTCTTGCTTTGGTGCCCTCATCTATTACGGCATTGTCCTTGATTTGATCAACAGTCATGAAGACTGCTTTTGGGTTTGTTATGACTCTGAAGTAGCTCATCAGTTGTGTCAATATTGTCTGCACATCAGTAAAGCCTATTTGGCCTGACGCCAAAATAGCGAGTCCTGCTGTCTTTCCTGCAGTGTTTTTGTAGTTGACATACTCAAAGAGGTTCTTTAATGCAGAGCTGAACAACGAATTGTAAATTGGCGTTCCAACCAACCATACATCTGCATCCATGATATCCTGGGCTGCCTGTGTAGTAGTCTGCGAATAATTCTCACCAGGCCCTCGATAGTAATCTATTCCGCCATCGGATAGATTGATGAATTTGGTTTCTGGGTTTTTTGATTTGGCATAATCAAAGACAAACTTCATCATTGTTTGCGTGTTTGCTGTTTTTCTTGGGCTGCCAGAGATTACTACTATTTTCAATGAAATTTTTTTGTGATTAATCTATTTAAAACAAGAGGACGGGCTTGGAGGGCTTCGATCCCTCGACCTGCAACTTAGGAGGCTGCCGCGCTATCCATGTTACGCGCCAATTTTGTTGGCTCTGCGCTACAAGCCCAGCAAAGATTCGATGTTTTCACTTGATAAAAGCGTAATCAAGATTTGTCTGAATCAATTCATGGATTTGATCCCATGATGGGCTTTGTGTTTGGCCCCACTTTTCAAAATAAATTACATCCTTGAGATCCAGTCTTGGAAGCCAGTTGGCAGTTTCTAGGTCTGGTTTTTGTGCAAACTCTTCCACATGTCCAAGACACAAATATGCCACTGGAACAATGTGATCAGGCAGTCCCAGCACTTGCTTTAGTGCATCATTTGATAGAATGCTGACCCAACCTACTCCGATTTCCTCTGATCGTGCCGCAAGCCACAGATTTTGTACTGCACAGCAAACACTATAGATTCCAGTCTCTGGAATGCTGGATCGGCCAATCACAAAGGGGCCAAACCTTGTTGGATCATATGTAATGCAGACATTGACATCGGATTCCAAAATTCCTTCCAGCTTTAGTGAAAGATATTTTTCTTTTTTTGGCTCATCTATTTGATTAGAGGAGCGAGTCTTTTCTTGCTCAAATGATTCTTTGACCTTTTGTTTTGTGGAATGATTGCGAATCAGAACGAAATTCCATGGCTGAGAGAATCCAACAGACGGCGCATGGTGAGCTGCATTTAGAATTCTTGCCAGAACATCATTTGGTATTGGCTTTGAGTTAAAGTGAGATCTCACATCGCGTCTTGTGTAGATTGCTTTGTAGAGTCCGGATTTTTCTTGGCTAGAGAATTCACTCATTTTTTGCTCGATTGTTTTGATGTCTGTTAAAGGTTAATAATGTAGAGCTCATGGCCAGTACTTTATTGGGCCGGTAGTCTAGTTGGTTAGGATACCGCCTCGACACGGCGGTGATCGAGAGTTCGAATCTCTCTCGGCCCATCTTTATCTAAAATTATTGTGAAATCTCAAATTCTTTTTCAACAAGGCTCCAAGCAGATTCCACTACTACTAATCCCTTTGCTGAATAAACTACTGGCGCTCCGCTTGTAATTGCGTCATATGTATCCGAGTTTTCGCTTGTTTTTGTTAGCGTAAATGGACTTGGGAGCTCGATTTCTGCATCTGGATAGAATGCTGCGCGTCCAGGCATTGCCACGTCTTCTGTGGAATACTGGCTTTTGCCAATTGGTGTGCCGTTTGCAAACAACTCATAATCGATTCTAGATATGGTGAATGTCTTTTCGCCTGGATTTTTGATCACAAATCCAACATCAAGCTTTGCCTTGCCTTCAATCGTGTTCTCAGTTACCAGATTGACTGTACCCATTTTGATCTCAACTAGCTCTAGCTGCGGATTATCAAGGCTTGCATACCAAGTAATTCCTCCAAGCATGGCAAGCATTGCACCTATTGCTACATAGAGAACGGCTCTTCTTTGAAGATTCAATTATTCATGTCTCGCTGAGTACAACTAAAAAATGTTGGTTTCAAAGAGATAATATTTGAACGCATATTCAAGAATTTGATTGGCACTAGAGCAGGCACTCATTACTTGGGTTCATCTGATTTGTTCTGCTATTTGGGTTGGGGGCTCGCTATTCATCGCAATAGTCTTTGCACCAATTCTGAAAACAATGACTCCATCAGTGCAAGAGCGACTACAGATAATGATCAAGGTGGGTAGGCGATTCAACAAAGTCGCAATTCCTGCCTTGCTGATATTGATTGCAACTGGAATTTGGAATTCGCACCAAATGCTAAACAGGCCAGAGTTTTTGTTCTCATCAAGCTATGGAATGATGCTTTTAATCAAGATGTTTTTGGTAGCTGCTCTGCTAGGTTCATTTGCAGTACACGTTAGAATAATCAGAAAGGAAGTAGAACAACAAATAATGCAAAACCAGCTGTCTGATGCCCAGATTGTCAAGCTGCGAAAAAAGATCATAATTGTCGGAGAGATAACCGTAGTGATCTCGGTTTTGATTATGTTGTTTGCAGCAATACTAGATGCCGGCCTCTGAGCCCTGAATTCGTATCTCATAGCCACCATCAATTTTGCCCACACCGTACTTGCAGCCAGTTATCTTTGATGTGATATACAGGTTGGTCTCCAGATGCTTTGTGATCTCTTTGACTGTGAATATTGATAGCTCCTTTGTTATGGCAAGCGGCAGAATTATCATGTCAGACAGATTGGCATCTACTCCAAGATCACACCCAATGAATGAGTTTGTTGCAATCTTGCCAAATTCGGATTTGTTCTTGGGATCTAGTAGTTCGTCTGATCCAGTAACAGAGCCGGAATCAGAGCTCCAAATCAAAACAGATGCACCAGAATTTAGTGCAATCTCTGGTGTGATGTGTGATTCAACAGAGAATCCTTTTTGTTGTAATGTTTTTTCCATGGAATCAACATTACTGGAAACATCCACATCAGAATGAGAGCAGAGAATTTTTGCATTCTTTGTTGTTCTTTTTGATAGTGTTATTGATGTGATCTTTTGGCACGGCTGTATTGCAAGCTCGACTTGGCCTCCGCCCTTTGGATAATAGCCACGCTTTTTGATGTTCACAGCATAATTGATTCCTATTCTGGAATATGCATCAGATAGTACATGTTTTGTATAGTTAGAGGTGGGACTCCATGGAACATCAGTCCCGCCAGTGATGTGCAGGTCTAGCTTTTTTCCAGCTAAAAACACTGCAGGTATGATTGCTTGCAAGATTAGTGAAATGCTTCCAGCAGTTCCTACATTTTCCACCAGCTTTGTGTCTTGGATTTCGCCCGGAGCAAATCTTATGCTAGTAGAGCCAACGCTTGCACCATCCATTTGTGCATTGTAAATTTTCCCAAGAAGCTTGATCGTAGAGAGGTGTGATGGTCTGAGGCCTGGAACCTTGCGGTTGTGCCTAATGTTTTCAATTTGAATTGGCCTCTTTGTTATACATGATAGTGCGAGTGCAGTTCGGAGAATCTGTCCTCCACCCTCTCCATGAGAGCCGTCGATTTTGAGTGGATCCATGTTTGTTATACTGATTCCATTGTTTAGTTTTTAAATCAAGTGTAGACAAAAAAACCATGGACGGTCTCCTCATAGGCAGATTCCAGCCGTTTCATTTGGGACATTTAGCTGCAGTAAAATTTGCACTGACTCAGATTGACAATCTATCAATCGGAATTGGCAGCTCAAACAGGCATAATGAAAAAAGAAATCCATTTTCTGCAGAGGAGAGAAAAGAGATGATTGAATCATCTCTGGATAAGTCAGATCTGCAAAAATGCAAGATCTATTTTGTACCGGATGTAAACGATCACGCCAAGTGGACATATCATGTGGATGAAATAATTCCAAAGTATGATGTTGTGTTCTCTAATGATGATTTCACGCATGAATTGTACAAAAAGCGAGACATCAAAGTTGTATCAGTGCCACTAAAGCAACGAGAGATTCTTTCTGGCACAGACATTAGACTAAAGATTGCAAGTGGACAAAGCTGGGAGGATCTGGTGCCAAGTGGAACTGCAAAGGTTTTGCTAAAAATAAATGCAAAAGATCGGCTGGCCAAGCTTTAGTTTTAAATAAAGCCCGCAAAACAGTCCAAACTGCTTATGGAATATCTAGTCATGCTGCCTGGTCCAACCAACGTACCAGAGCGAGTAATGCGTGCAATGATCACGCCAATGATTAACCATAGAAGTGATGATTTCGTAGAATTATACCAAGACGCAGTTGAGAAAACACAAAAAGTTTTCAAAAGCAGCGGCGAGGCGGTCTTGCTTTCAGCATCCGGAACCGGTGCAGTAGAGGCAAGTGTAATCAATATTGTAAAGCCAGGAGACAAAGTAATCATTCCAACCAACGGTGAGTTCTCCGGCAGACTAGCGCAAATGCTAGAGTGGGCAGGCGCCAAAGTCATAAAACTAGAAAGCACGCCAGGAACAAACGCAACCTTTGATCAGGTAAAGGAGGCATTTGATAACAACAAGGATGTCAAGGCATTCTATTGCGTGTGGAACGAGACCTCAACTGGTACTATGATAAAATATTTGGATAAAATCAAGAACCTTACTGCAAGAAACGACGCATTCTATGTAGTGGATGGAGTTTCTATTGTCGGCGGCGAAGACCTTGAGATGGACAAGTGGGGAATCGACGTTGCAATGACTGGCGCTCAAAAAGCATTTGCAGCACCACCAGGAATCTCACCAATCGTTGTAAATGAGCGCACCAAAAAATACATGAACGCAAATCCGCCAAAGACAATGTACTTTAATTTATCAAGATACTTCCACTATTACGAAGAGGCAAAGCACACACCATTCACACCGGCCTTGCCACTACTATACGCATACAGAGAGGCAATGAACGTCATATTGGAAGAAGGCCTTGACAATAGAATCAGACGACACCGAATCTGCTCTGATGCATTGTATTCAGGTCTTTCAGCAATGGGACTATCTCCATTTGCAAAAGAAGACGCAAGATCAACTGTTGTAGTTGCACTAAACTATCTGGACGGACTTGAAGACAAGACCTTCCGAAACACACTATCAGACAAGTTCCGAGTTCTAGTAGCAGGCGGATTTGGAAATCTCAAGGGCAAGGTGTTCCGAGTTGGATGCATGGGTGAAGTCAACAGATACCACGTCATGAGAACAATCTCCTCAATTGGCTCCACACTAGAGATGATGGGATACAAGACCAAGCAGATGGAAGCCCTCAAAGTTGCCGACGAGAAGCTCAAACAGCTCTAAACTTAATATTAGGAATTTCGGGGACGGATCGCGTTGACATTTACTAAAGGCTCATTGATTTTAATCGATTATACTGCAAAGGTAAAGGACTCGAACGAAGTAGTAGAGACCACCATATCTGAGGATGCAAAAAAGCACAACCTATTCCAGGAAAACATCAAGTATCAGCCAAAACTGGTCTCAGTCGGAGAATCCTGGGTTCTAAAAGGACTAGATGATGCACTTGCAGGCGCAAAGGCAGGAGACAAGCTAACAGTTGATGTAACACCAGACAAGGGCTTTGGCGAGCGAGACGCAGGCAAGGTCAGAATGATTCCACTAAGAAAGCTAGGCGAGGATGCAGACAAGGTCACAGTGGGTGACACAATCGAGGTGGATCAAAAGACAGGTGTTGTAAGATTTGTCGGATCCGGCAGAGTTCAAGTTGATTTCAATCATAGATTAGCAGGAAAGACAGTAGTGTATGATGTCAATGTCATAAAAGCACTAGAGACAAACGAAGACAAAATCACAGGCATTCTAAAAAGACACATGCCGGTTGAGGATTCAAAGATATCATCCAAGCTAAATGGCAACGCATTAGATGTTACCATTCCAGAAGAGATCTATGGTGCAGAAAGCCTGAGAATTATCAAGCACTTTATCCAAATGGACGCCTTCAAGTTCGTCCCAACGCTGGAAAAGATCAACTTTATTGAAACATATGCCAACAAAAAGGCAGAAAAGAAAGAAGAAGCAAAACCGCAAGCAGCTGCTGCAGCAAAATAAAAAGAAATTCTCTCCTAAAACTTAAGAGTCCCTCCTAGATTGTTGATTTGTTGTCAGCTATAACGGTAATTGGCGGAAAGGCATCTGAAGATCTAGCAAGAAAACTGGCAAAAAAGCTAAAGGCATCCTTTGTATCAACCGAACTGCGAGTCTTTCCAGACGGCGAAAGCAAGATAACAATTTCCTCAAAACCAAAAAAAGGCAAGATCATTGTAGTAAATTCCACATATCCACCAGTAGATACCAATCTATTGCAGACATTATCATTAATTGCAAAGGCAAGACAGTTCTCAAATCAGATAATCTGTGTGATTCCATACTTGGGCTATGCAAGACAAGACCGAGAGTTTCTCCCAGGAGAAATAGTCACATTATCTGTGATTGCCAAGCTGTTGTCATCTGCTGGCGCATCAAAGGTCATAGTGGTTGATATGCACAGTATGCTTGGGCTCAATCATTTCACCATACCGGTAAGAAACGTCTCTGCCGTGCCTGAGCTTGCGAATCATCTCAAAAAAATGAGGCTCAAGAACCCATTGGTTGTATCGCCAGACTTGGGGGGAAAGGAAAGAGCAAAGGAATTTGCAAAATTTTATGGTACTGACTATATCGCATTGCAAAAACAACGAGACAGAAAGACAGGCAAGGTCCAGATAATGACTGGTAATTTAGATGAAGTAAAGGGCCGAGACCTAGTTTTAGTTGATGATATGATAAGCACTGGTGGAAGCATAATCAAGGCGACACAATTTCTGAAAAAACAAAAGTGCGGCAAGGTCTTTGTCGCATGCACACATGCATTACTAATCGATAATGCAGATCAAAAGATCAAAAAGTCTGGCGTCTCTGCAATAATTTCTGCAAACACAATACCTGGCAGCACATCAGTGGTTGATGTCTCCGGAGTAATTGCAAAGGCAATCTAGAATGCCAGAGAGCTTTTTCCTAGTCTCAAAAGAATATCCAGAGCTTGCAGTGGATGAGGTAGTTACCCTGGTTAAGATGTACGACAGGTTTGCAAAAATAAAGACAATTTCTAATCTAGTCATAATACAGAGCACCACACCATGGGAAAAGATTGCAAGTCGGGCCACATTTGTCAAGACTGCCGGCCAATTACTGCGAAAAATGTCAAATGTCTTCTTTGATGAGAAAAATTACTCGCTCTTGTTTGGCGCAAAATCATTCATGTGCAAGGCAATCAATCTCTCAGACAAGCCAATTGACATACCAGAAATAGAGCGATCGCTTGGCAGCATGGTCTCTACTTTTTGCAATGCCAAGGTCTCGCTAGAAGATCCAGATGTTGTGATTTACTTGATATTTACAGAGGAGGAGAACTTTTTTGGATTCTCTACTAGATTTGAGCCTCCAAAGAGACCTGAAAAGCTGACCAAGTTCCATCATGAGCTGGACTGGAAGCTGACACGCGCCATGATAAATCTGGCAAAGATAAACGATGAGGAAACTGTATGTGATCCATTCTGTGGTACAGGCAGCACCCTACTGGAGGCCCAGTCCATGGGGATCAAATCCGTTGGAATCGACTTTGATGCAAAAATGTGCAAGATAACCCAGGACAACCTAAAGGCAAATGGATTTCATTGCGAGGTGTTTAACCAAAGCTACGACTACATGACGCAGATCAAGGACAAATACGACGGAATAGTAACAGATCTGCCATACGGCACGGCATCAAAGGTATCCGAGCCGCCAAAGAAAATTATGAAGAAATTCATCTCCCAGATTCCAAAGAAGGCAAAGTTTGCAATCATGTGCAAAAAGGGACTCGATGACGGCATAAAGTTGAATCTAACAAAAAAATATGAGATTTATCGCCACAAGAGCCTAACGAGGATGATTTTGGTAAAATGAAGTTAGTATTTCTGGGAACATCGGCTGCACAACCAACCGAGAACAGAGGGTTATCATGCATTTGTCTGGAACGTGAAGGCGAGATCCTAATGTTTGATGCAGGAGAGGGTGCACAGGTGTCCTACCTCAAGTCAGGTCTTGGCTGGAACAAGAAGATGAAGATTTTTGTAACACACATGCATGGAGATCACTGCATCGGTGTTCTGGGTTTGCTCCAAACAATGACCTTACAGCACAGAACCGAGCCAATTGAGATCTACGGCCCAGATGGAATCGAACAATTCATTGGAGAAAACATTCAAATCTTGCAGTTTGGATTGTCATTCCCTGTCATGATTACTGCAGTAAGACCTGGTCTGGTATGTGAGGAAAAGACCTATTCCGTATTTGCAGAGCAGGCAGAGCACTCGGTTTTGGCATTTTCTTATTTATTTGCAGAAAAGGACAAGCCTGGCAAGTTCGACAGAGAACAAGCAATCAAGCTAGGCATACCAGAGGGCCCACTATGGCATGAATTACAAACAGGCAACGAAGTCAAGATTGGCTCTAATGTGTTCAAACCATCACAGGTAGTAGGTGAGAAAAGGTCTGGCAAGAAAATTGGGATCTCTGGAGATACAAGACCAACCAAACTACTGGAAGAGTTTTTCAAAAATTGTGACTATCTCTCGTTTGATTGCACATTTTCTCATGTATTGCAGGAAAAGGCAGTAGAGACAAACCACACTACAGCAAAAGAGGCAGCCCTTCTGGCAAAGAATGCAAATGTTTCCAATCTGATTCTGACTCATTTTTCTGCAAGATACAAGGATGAATCAGAATTACTACAGGAAGCAAAGCAAGTTCATGGCTCTGTCATTGCAGCAAAAGACCTGCTGGAAATAGAAATAAAATAAAATGTTTGATTCACTAGCTCGACAAATCAAAGATGCACAAAAAATTGTCTTTGTCACAGGTGCTGGCATTTCTCAGGAAAGCGGTATTCCAACGTTTAGGGGAAAGGAGGGCCTCTGGAGAAAATACGATCCGATGCAGCTTGCAACAATTGATGCGTTTTATGAAAATCCGGGCCTAGTCTGGGAGTGGTATGAGGAAAGAAGAAAAAATATTTTGGCAGCAAACCCAAACCGGGGTCATTTTGCAATAGCCGAGCTTGCAAAGCACAAGGATGTGATCATACTGACTCAAAACATTGACGGATTGCACCAAAGAGCAGGCAGTAAAAAAGTTCTAGAGTTGCACGGAAGCATAATTCGAATCAAATGCACCAGCTGTGACTTTAATGATAATATCACCAAATCCTTTGAGGAATTACCGCCAAAATGCAAGTGTGGCAAGATTCTGAGGCCCGATGTGGTCTGGTTTGGCGAAGGGTTGCCTCAAGATGTATGGTCTGATGCCATTACTCACGCACAAAGCTGCGATGTCATGATAATTGCAGGTACCTCACTGGTGGTCTCACCAGCAAACACCCTGCCATTGTATGCAAAGCAAAATGGCGCCGTATTAATCGAGGTAAATCCGGAAAAGACAGTCATGTCATCCGATATGGATCTCTCGGTTCGGGAAAAATCTGCCATTGCATTGCCAGAACTAGTATCTATAATACAAAAATGATTTACTGGCTAAACACACCATAAATGGTGCTCTGGTCATTTCCTTGAGGATTGTACACTGACGAGTTTACCGTTCCATAGTCTGCATGCTCTACTATCATTTCTATGATATGTGGACTAGCAGAGATATCATTAACGCTGGTATCAAACTTTGATGCAAAGAACTCACCTGTGAAAAGCTGCTTTTCGGAATTGTGCAAAGTTACAGTTACCTTTAGTGTCTTGCCGGAAGAATCCTCATAGTGGATGGATACTGTATTGTCTGCATTTTTTGTAGTGGTTAATTGTAATGTCTCAAATATTTTGTGTGATGGTGTTGGTTCTACTGATACTGTTTGTGCTCCAGTTATAGGATCAGTTGATATGCTAACTTGGACTGGTTTTTGTTTTTCATACATGCATTCCTGAATGGTTATGGTATGTGTTAGTTCTTTTACGCCATTGATTGTTTTTGCCATCTTGGGGACAGACATCTTACAGGTTTTCTCTGATTCGTTTTTCTCATAGATTTGTCCGTAATAGGTTTCTTTGATTGGCGGGATTGCAATTTGGTCCTTGATTTGTGGAATTGGATTTAGCTGCTCTGCGCTTGGCACAACATCTCCAATTTTATCGCCAACCGTATCTGTTGTCTTGTCTATTTCATATGAGACTCGCTTTACTGTAGTGTCCTTTAGGCCACCCAGATCTTCAGCTACTGCATTAATTGTCGGATTTACATTAAAGCCAAGCTTGTCTTGCTGGGAATAAGCCAAAACTCCTACTGCTGCCAAAATTACACCTACTGCCAGTAACTTTCCTATCAACACGCACAGATCTTGGAATAGTCATAAAAAATCAGAAAACAAATCCAGCTGAGTAACTGAGGAAAAAAGCTGACTATTCAATCAGTCATGCTAGTAGATACAAGCCACTCGATTACACGATCAATATTTCTTGAAGACAGAACTATTTTGATTGGGCCCATTGGAGACTCGTCATCATGCTCACATATTGCAACATTGTTTGCAAAGGCCGCCTGCTTGTTCAGATAAAACCAAGTAGAGTTTCCCTCCAGGTTATCATTTAGTATTCGATAGTAGATTTTCTTGGTGTTGTGGTTTTGGATTGATTCATGGATTTTTGCAAGCGATTCCATTTCTCCAGATTTTGCAGCAAGTGAGTATTTTGTAGTCTTGATTTCCACTCCATCCAAAACATTGGATACTGCTTGCTCTACTTTTTGTGGATCCTCTGATGGATTTATCTCGCATAATGCCTCTATTTTGCACTCTACCAGTGGAATCATGCAAGCCATTTTGTTATGGTCTGGTATGCCATATCGATTAGCTGCTCAATGGATAAGTTGTTGTTAGAAATGGTCTCATCAGCTAGTGCAATTGATGCAGAGATTCCAACGCCTATCTCTCGTGTGTCACGTTCATTGAACATGTCTCTGTTTTGAGGATCATCGGATCTGTGCCTAACAGAAAGAAAGGAATAACGAGTATCAGTTGATGCATGAATTGCCAATAGTTTTACTGTGGCGATTTTTTTGAGCACCTCGATTTCAGCATTGGAACGTACTCCATCAATCACCACTACATCTGATGGAGATTTGGTAATGTCATCTTTGATTAATTCTGCCACTGCTCCCTGTCCGTTTTTTTCTCGCAGCTCCAGCATTAGTTTACCCAAGTTTTGTCCTGTTGGTTCCAAGTTACGTCTTTTTGCTTCAGCTCGTACTGCATCACCCATGTTTATGCTAGAGAATCCCTTTTTTTGCAGGCCGGATGCTATTGTGGATTTTCCAGCTCCAGGCATTCCGGTAAGACAGACGATTAGCTTTGGCATTTGTTTGTGTTTTTTTGTGCCTGCAAATGAAGTTACCGCAAGCCATTAAAAAGACAAAAACGCCATATCGTAGATGCGAACATTTGTTGCAGTAGAGATAACTGATAGTACGGTTTTGGATTCAATCAAAAAATTACAAGGCGAGATCAAAGTTGCTGCAAAACCAGTTGAGACTCACAATATGCACTTTACGTTATTGTTTTTGGGTGAGATCACGCAAGATGTGGCAAAAAAAGTTCAGGCCCAACTGGATGGCATAAAATTTTCATCATTTGATGTTGGGTTTGTCGGCGTTGGTGCATTTCCAAAACCAAAATTTCCCCGCGTAATTTGGATTGGTCTAGACCAGGGTGGTGAAAAGCTAGTCGAGCTTGCCAAAATAGTAGAGCAAAAGCTAGCCCCACTTGGATTCAAAAGCGACAAGCCCTTCAAGCCGCATGCTACGATATTTAGAATCAAGGACAAGTCAGGTGATATCACAGACCAAATCTCAAAGTATAACAATGTAAAATTTGGCACCCAGCGAGTCTCTGCAATAAAATTCAAGCAAAGCGTTCTTACACCTAGCGGCCCAATCTATTCTGATATAGGAGTGATCAACATACAATGAACCAGATTCTCAAGCAGGCAACAAAATACACCATACCATCAGAAAAGGCCCAAAAGCTAAAGGACGCAATAGTAGAGCAGACAATCAAGCTGGTACAAAAAGAGGCAACAAAGTACTCCCAGGTATCTGGATTAGAAGTGGTCGGCTCTTATGCAAAGGGAACATGGCTGCCCCAAAGAGCAGACATTGATGTATTTGTTAAATTCCAGACCAGTACACCAGAAAAAGAATTTGTAGAGATTGGCAAAAAAATTGGATTTGCGGCACTAAAGGACTTTGAGCCCTATGTTAGATATGCAGAGCATCCCTTCGTAGAGGCGCAAATTAAGGACACCAAGGTAAATGTGGTTCCTTGCTATGATGTGCAGGAAGGCCAATGGAAAAGCTCGGCAGACAGGTCTCCGTTTCACACAAAATTCATGATAAATGCACTATCTGGCATGATGAAAAACGAGGTAAGGCTGCTCAAGGCATTCCTAAAAGCAAACGACATCTATGGTGCAGAGATTGCAAAGCAGGGATTCTCTGGCTATGTGGCAGAGGTACTGGTTCTGAACTTTGGCTCGTTTGAAAATGTCCTGAGAGAGATTTCTCAGCTAAAGGCAGGCCAAGTAATCGGCAAGGCAGCAAAGGAATTTGATAGTAAAATAGTGATAATGGATCCAATTGATGCAAACAGAAATCTTGGAGCGGCAATCTCTACTGAAAACATTGGCAGGTTTGTTTTATCAGCCAGAGCATTTCTGAGAAAACCATCAATTTCGTTTTTCACATCAAAGAAAAAGACTACAAAATTAGATACAAAAAACGTCCTAGTCATATCATTTAGGTACAAGCCACGCAGCCCTGACATAATTTGGGGCCAAGTAAAACGGGCGGCAACATCTATCTCAACTCAGATGAACCAGGCAGGATTTACAGTACTGAAAAGATCAGCTACCATAACCACAGACACTGCCGCGTTGTTGTTCTTGCTGCAATCAAAGGAGCTTGACAAATATCAAACCAGAATGGGCCCAGAGTTTTTTGTCTCAGAGCATGTAGAAAAATTCATTGGCGCCAACAAGAAAAAAAGCCTTGCAATGTGGGTAAACGATGATGGAAAGGTTTGCTCTATGCAAAAAAGGCAAAACACAGATGCCAAAATATTCCTAAAGAAGCTAATCCAAAACAATATTGAAAAATCCGGTGTTCCCGCAGGCCTAAAGTCCGAGATAAAAAAATTCAAGATAGCAAGTGCAAATGCAGCTAAAGGCAAATCCATTAAAGAGGCTGCACGGGACTTGGTCTCAACGGATGAGACAATTTTTTCCACTTAGAGATCTAAGCAAAGAACCACACAATACCATACTGGGTTATCCTAGGGCAACAAAATCACAAATTCAGACTAGAGTCAAGGAGCTAAAAAAGCTCGGAATAGATGGAATAATCTTTGAGGGTCCAATGATCATAAACAAGATCTGTGTTTTGGGGAAAGGCTACACAGGTGTTGTCGTACTAGCAAAGCTAGGCACAAAAAAGGTAGCACTAAAGATTCGACGGACCGATTCACCAAGACCTGACATGAAAGGCGAAACCATACTATTACAGACAGCAAACAAGGCAGGCGCAGGCCCCAAATTGATTGCCAGTAGCAAGAATTTTTTGGTAATGGAATATTTGGATGGTGCAAAGATCTATGACTGGATCAAAGATCTAAAAGGCAAAGGAAGTACAGCCTCTCTAAAAAATACAATACGCAAGGTTCTCACTGATTGTTATAGATTGGATTCAGCTGGAATTGATCATGGTGAGCTGAGCAACATCACAAAACATGTTATTGTTGGCAAAAAAATCACATTGATTGATTTTGAGAGCTCTAGTCTTGAGAGAAAGGTTTCTAATGTTACATCTGCATGCCAAGCAATTTTGATTGGTTCTGGTATTGCAAAAATGGTAAATAGAATCTACAAGCTTCCACCAAAGCAAAAGATCATCACAGTACTAAGAAAATACAAAGAACTTCGAACCCAGAAAAGCTTTGATGATGTGCTTGAGGCACTCAAGCTAACTTGATAGCATTAAACCATCTAAGAAAGGATCGCAAGCTAGCAAAAATAATTGATCGAGTTGGAGAGTTCAATCTCTCTTTGACAAAAAACCCATACCAATCCCTAGTTGAGGCAATCATTACGCAACAGCTGTCTGGCAAAGCAGCTGACTCTATTTCCACAAGATTTCGTGCAATTTACGGCAGATTTCCAAAGCCAGCTGATGTCATGGAAACATCAGATGCCAAGCTCCGCAAAGCTGGATTATCCTACATGAAGGTATCATACATCAAGGATCTCTCAAAAAAAGTAGAATCAAAAGAGATCAGACTAGCCTACATGAAAAATCTCACAGACGAAGAAATCATTGTGCAATTAACACAGGTAAAGGGAATTGGTAGATGGACTGCAGAGATGTTTTTGATATTCTCACTTGGCAGGCTGGATGTTTTGCCGGTAGGGGATCTGGGCTTGAAAAAAGGCATCCAAAAACTGTATTCGCTGGAGGAATTACCAGAAAAGGAGCAAATGGAGCGCATTGCGGAAAAATGGAAGCCGTACCGAAGCGTGGCTACGTGGTATTTGTGGCGAAGCCTCGATGAATCAATAGAATGATTTTTTATTAAAAACCAGATTAGTGATGTGATTGCAAATTCTGTTTTTCCTACTGGTTATAGTATCTATTGTAACTGTAACATCTGTACATTCTGCAAGTGCCGAAGAAATCCCAAACTGGATTAAAAGCAAAATAAAACTCTGGACTCTGGATAAGGTAGAGGATTCCGCGTTTGTGGATTCACTAGTCGAGCTGAACAAGCGAGATCTGATAAAATTCCAAAAGATAAAGGCCGTTCAAAACACATACACCTTACCAAAATACGATGAGACTGTTTTCATCAAGATTGTAGGTCGAAGCAGTGATGTAGGCCAAACCAGTGCAGTTTCCCTAATTGTGACAGACCCAGATGGCATCAGAACAGAATATACGATTCCAGTTTTGGAGAGTGGATCATATTCCACATCGATTCCATTAAACCATGACTCACCTACCGGTACCTATGAGGTCACGGCATATCATGCAGGAAATGAATTATCTCCATACTATTTTCATGTGCAAAAAAATTCCATCATTCCATCCTGGATGAAGGTGGCTGCTAAATGGTGGAGTGAAGGAAAAATATCAGATGTAGAATTTCTCTCAGGTATACAATATTTGATTGACAAAAAGATCCTAGTACTAGATGTGGTAAATATATCCAAAATAGATCCAGGCCTTGATGTTACTATTCATGGCCAAAAGGCAGTAAGGCGAGGCACAACACAAAACCTGGACATTCATGTGGAAAACTTTGAGGGAATGGTAAATGGCGCCACAGTATTTGTGCGAGTCGAGGATTATGGGGAAAACATCCTAAAAGAGTTCAAGGGCGAGACTGATTCCAATGGGGATTACTCTATATCGTGGGAGCTGAGCGCAGATTACACCGACATTGAAACCTTTTTGGTATATGTGGATGTCACAGACGGCATATCATCCAAGACCAAAATATTTGCATTTGAAGTGTATTGTCTTTGTGGCGAGCCAAACTGTAAATGCAGAAACTAAAACAGGCATCCAAGGCTTAAGGTCAATTACGGCGGTATTTTGACGACAACCTCAAACGCCTATGATAGGTATGATTCCCAAGATATTATCCAGTATGCTGTTCAGATTGGACGCACTCGGTAGAAAGTTGAAATTTTTACAAAAAATGGGGCCGGTGAGATTTGAACTCACGATCTCTAGCACCCCAGGCTAGCATCTTAACCAAGCTGGACTACGGCCCCTAAGAAGCCACACAAAACGTGAAATAATTAAATCGTAGGATCACCAAAATCACTCCATGAAGATCTGCTCTATTTGCCACAAGATTTCTGGCACAAACGATGATCACACAAACTGCAAAGAAAAGCTGCGAATCGAGCTAGAAGCAGAGGATTTCAAAAAAAGCATTCCAGAAAAACTAGACATTATGAAAAATCCAGACGATATTTCGTCTGATCTCAAGGCACTGATGGGCCACATGAGCAGAGAGAAAAAGGAATCATAGCCATTTTTCGATTCGCTCTTTTTCGAACTCTTCCTTTTCTATCATATGGATGGCAGCAGGCTCATCTAGTCTTGTAATAGGATCAGGATTTGCAAACATGTCCACATAGACATAGCCTGCAGTGTTGCCTATTTCCACAAAGCATCCACCTTTGCCATCAAAAATGGAATTGTTCTGCTCTCGCTTTATCTGAGATATGATATCACGAGCAACTGCAACTCCCTGGCCTTCCGCAAAAATTCCCGCCTTTGGAACAGCTATTTTGTCAGTTACCATCATTGTGGTGACATCTCCAATTGCGTATACCGAGTCAACCCCTGTCTTGCAGTTTCGCTTTACCGGTATGTATCCACCTTCTTGTGCCAAGCCACATTCATACACTACTTTTGGTGCCTTGTGTGGAGGTATGGCAATCAATACATCAAAGGATACAGTATTGCCGTCCTCGAATTTTAGCTTGCCTTTTTCCACAGATGTGGTTTTGCGATTTCCATGGAATCGAATTTTTTCTTGTTCCAGCATTTGCAATAGTTGCTTGCTTACCTCTGGTCCTGCCGCAGGCAATGTTATGGGTGCAGGACTGTAAAAGTCAATTTCAATATCATTTCGTACTTTTTGCTCCTTTAGCATCGAATCAATAATCAGTGCAGCCTCAAATGGGGCTGGTGGGCACTTGTAAGGCATCCCGGTTATGACAAATGCCAGCTTGCCTGATTTCATGTCTAAGATTTTTTGCCGAATTTTTGGCCCATGCTCCAAATCATACAGGATATAGCCATTTTCCAATAATCCGGAAATCTTTTCTGGAGCAAACTCGACGCCCATTGCTATTATTAGATAATCATATGAAAATTCCCTGCTCTGCGTTTTTACTCGCCTTCTGCTAGGATCAATTTGTATGACTGCTTCATTGACAAACTCTATTCCCTTCTTTGATATGGCATGCAGGGATCTTTTGGAATTCTCAAATGTTCTAGTTCCCTTTATGATCCAAAGCTTGACCAAATCCATCATGAAATAGTCTTTTTTGTCTATTATGGTAATTTTGGCATCAGGTAGATTGGACCGCAATTCATTGGCAGCTGCCAGCCCACCAAAACCCCCACCTAAAATTAGAATCTGTTTCATCTATCGTTCTTGTGTTGTGGGTCTGATCAAAATTTCGTTGACATTCATGTGTGGTGGCGAGTCTACTGCAAAGAGTATAGCATTTGCAATGTCTTCTGCCTGTAGTGCGACCATTTTCTTGGTGGCCTCTACAAATCCTTTCAACGATTCATCAGTAATGGTGTCGTTTAGTTCCGTTGCAACAACTCCTGGCTCGATGCTTGTAACACGTATGTTTGAGCGAACGCTGAATTCCTGTCGCAGTCCTTCAGAGAAGGCGGCCACTGCGTGTTTTGTAGCACAGTAAACCGAACCTGCAGGAAAGACAATTCTTCCGGCAACCGATGAAATGTTTACGATATGGCCGGATTTTTTGGCATTCAGGTGTGGAATCACAGCCCCAGTACAATACAAGACTCCCTTGATGTTGACATCAATCATTTGATCCCATTCAGCCACTTTCAAATTTTTAAAAAAGCTCAGCGGCATTAATCCCGCATTATTTACCAAAATATCTACGGTTCCCCATTTTTTTATGACAGCATCCACAAACGAATCACATTCCGATTTTTTCGTAACGTCAAGCTTTTGCATAAAGACCTCGCCGCCAATTTTCTCAATTTTTTCCTTGACGGATTCTAATTTGTCCATTCTTCTGGCACCAATTGCAACTTTGGCGCCCGCCTTGGATAGTGCAAGTGCTGTTGCCTCACCTATTCCGCTTGATGCACCAGTAATGATTACAATTTTACCATTCAGCATGATATGGTTCCTTTGTATGATTGCTTTATGTTTTTAGTTTTTTAGAGTTTATTAGCAGAATCATACAACGCAAAAATCATTGAAGAAAGTAAATTGTGCATATTGTGGAAACGAAACTGATCTACCATTTGAGTGCAATTATTGCAGAGACGAGTTTTGCTCAGAGCACAGACTGCCAGAAGAGCATAGGTGTGTGAAATTAAGCTCGATTCGCGCAAAGCGGTTTGGCGAAAAAAAAGTAATCAGGCAGAAAAAGGGATTTTTCAGTAAACTCTTTGGAAAATAGCTAGTAAATTGATCGTCCTGGCTTGATTTTGGCTATTTTTGCCTGATATAGCAAGGCAACAGCTAGTGCAAACAACACCAATGCAGTCAGCCAGTGAGCAGTAATCAAAGTAAGATATGCTATCCCAAACCCAATAGATACAATGGCTTGAGAGAAAAGCTTCATCCAGTTTGCAAGTTTTATGACTCGAAATACCATCTCTACTAAGAATAGCGCTGCCACCGGATAGATAGTCAGCAATACAAAGTCAATTACATCAATTCCCTCAATGTGCGACATTATTCTTGGACGGTAATTTTGACTGCGATGTTTTTTGCAATTAGTGCCTGTGCGTTCTCGTTGGGTATGGTTGCGATTTCCTCTGTCTTGTATGGCCCATATTTGGTATAGTCCGCGCCTACAAACTGATCAAAGTCCTTTAGGAATCTAACCGGAATTGGCTTTACCTTGTGCTTTTTTGATACAGATTCGAGTAGTTTGGTTCTACCATTTATGGTAGCAGACAAAATCATCTCTTTTCGCTCCTGCTGGTCCTGCAGTGATTCAATGATGTATTTTTCCTCATCAAGCAGGTTGGTCAGCTCCATTCCACCATGGCTCACCTTGCTGATTCTGGTCTTCAACAATAGTGAAACAATTTGGGTAATCATTTCTGTCAGCTTGTTTTTTATCTTGTTTTCAATTCCATCATATGATTCGCTTTTTAGTTTTCCAAGATATTCAGCTAGACCAAGATAAAACTGCGGATCAATTTCTTGGACGAGATCATTTTCAATTTCTCTGATTAGAGTCGAGTACAACGAGTTTAGATCAATTTTTTTTGTTTCTGACATGAGACACCTTAAGCCTTAAATCCAAGGCTTATCCGATTTAAGTCTGAAGGAACAAACTTGCCATATAAAGTAACGCACGGCGACACAACACAAATCAAATATTCTCCAGATGAAGTCTTTGCAAAAATAAAACACGAAAACATTCGCTTTATTGATTTACAATTTTCCAGCCTAGTTGGCAGATACCACCACACCACGATTTCTGCTGATACATTTACGCCAGACCAAATGATGGACGGCCTGCCAAAGTTAGACGGCTCATCCATTGTTGGATTTACCAGTGTTGATGATTCGGATTTGGTCCTCAAGCCAGACCCAAACACGTTTGCTATTATTCCATGGGTGACAGAGAAAAAGACCGCAAGATTGATCTGCGATGTTTATTGGGGTAGGGGCAGAGGAAGACTAGAGCGAGACCCAAGGGCAATTGCACAAAAAGCAGAAGAATATCTGAAAACCCAAGGCTTTGATTTCAGTTATTGGGGCCCAGAAGTCGAGTTTTTCGTCTTTGACAAGGTCCAATGGGATGTCCTAACCCCATACAAGGGCCAATCTTATTCAATAGAATCAAAGGAAGCGCCATGGAGCCAGGAAGGAACCGGCTATCCAATGGGACTCCAAGAAGGCTATTACCCATCCACACCATCTGATACACTAACCGAGTTTAGAAACGAATGTGTCGATGTACTGAACGGCCATTTCGGTATTCTTTGTGATAACCATCACCACGAAGTAGCTACTGCAGGCCAGTGTGAAATAGACATCAAGTATGATTTTCTAACAAATGCCGCAGACGGTGCGCAGACCTACAAGTATGTTGTAAAAAACTTGGCGCAAAAGTTCGGCAAAGTAGCTACAATGATGCCAAAGCCCATCTCCATGGATGCAGGTTCTGGCATGCACACAAACGTCAGTTTGTGGAAGAACAACAAAAACGCATTTTACGATAAGGAATCCAAGGATGAAATCAGCCAGCTGGGTAGATATTTCTGCGGTGGAATTCTGAGCCACGCAAGAGCACTCTGTGCCATAACAAATCCAACAACCAACTCTTATCACAGATTGGTCCCAGGCTATGAAGCACCTGTATACATTGCATGGAGTCCAAGTAACAGATCAGCAGCAATTCGAGTACCAGAGCATTTCCGAGGCGAAAAATATTCCTACCTAAAGCGATTTGAATACAGAGCACCAGACCCATCATCCAATCCATATTTGGTCTTCTCTGCAGTTCTGGCCGCAGGCCTTGATGGTATAAAAAAGAAGACAGACCCAGGCGATCCAGTGCTTGAGAACATTTACCACATGACAAAAGAAGAGCGCACAAAGCGCGGAATCAAGACGGTCCCAGCAAATCTCGGTGAGGCACTAGATGAATTAGAAAGTGACCGCAAGTTCCTCAATCCAATTTACTCTAATGAGGTAATTGACAAGATCATAGAAATTGGCAGAAAGGATCACAGAGAGATATCAATTCGTCCACATCCGCACGAGTTTTATCTTTACTTTGATGTCTAGGCTAATGGTCTGCCAGTAAGCTGCAAAATATAATACACAGATATCGCAAGCAGTCCAAATCCTATTCCGATGTAAAATCCCCGTTTTTTATCAGAGGTTGCCGCCTTGTACACCATTATTGCTCCGGCAAGTCCGACAAACAAAATGATCACACCGTATATGGTAAAGTCAAGTGTTCCCCCCTGGATGAATGGATAGAAAACGCCAGAGAGTAATGCAAAGAACGCTACTAGGTATACGTATTTGACAGATGTGAGAATCTTGGTTGCGCCACTCAACGGTTTTTTTAAAAATTCTTGGGAAATAAACGTTTGATGGAATTACATGTCCATGCCCATGTCGCCCATGCCACCCATTCCTGGCATGCCACCCATACCGCCCATTCCTCCCATTCCAGGCATTCCGCCCATGCCACCCATGTCTCCTCCTGGAGGTCCGGCAGATTTTGCGACAGAGATAACATCATCAATTCTTAATAGCATACATGCAGCCTCGGTTGCAGCAGATACTATTTGGTTTTTGACAGAGAGGGGCTCGATGATTTCGCTTGTCTTCATGTTGCCAACTCGTCCCTTCATTACATCAACTCCGGTCCATTTCTCGCCCTTGAGTTGTTTTGATCGTAAATTGGTTAGTGTGTCAATTGGGTCCATTCCAGCATTCTCCGATAGTGTCAATGGAATTACTTCTAAGGAGTCTGCGAATTTCTCTACTGCTAATTGTTCTCGTCCTTCCAGGGATTTTGCCCAATTGCGCAGTCTTGTTGCAGCAAATGTCTCTGGTGCGCCACCGCCTGCCACGATTAGTGGGTTTTCCATGACATCCTTTACTACCATTAATGCGTCGTGAACTGATCTGTCTACTTCATCAACTACTCGTTGTGAGCCGCCTCGGAGCAATAGTGTAACAGATTTTGGGTTCTTGCATCCTTCAACAAAGACCCATCTGTCTTCCTCAATTTTGCGCTCTTCTACTAGTTGCGCAGTACCAAGGTCTTTTTCATATAGATCATCAAGGTTTGTGATTATTCTAGCACCAGTTGCCTTTGCAAGTTTTGTCATGTCAGATTCCTTAACACGTCTTACTGCCATGATTCCAGCTCGCGCCAAATAGTGCTGTGCCATGTCGTCAATTCCTTTTTGACACAGCAAGAGATTTGCACCAGAGCCGATTACTTTGTCAACCATGTTTTTGAGCATTCTGTTTTCCTCATCCAAAAATGTCTTCATTTGTTGAGGATTTGAGATGTTGATTTTTGCATCAAATTCTGTCTTGTCTATTTCTAATGCGTTATTGATTAGCGCAATTTTTGCATCTGTAATTTTCTTTGGCATTCCTCCATGGATTACCTCCTTGTCAAGCACGATTCCCTCAACTAGTACGCAGTCCTTCATTGAGCCTCCGGCCTTTTTCTCGACCTTTACGTCGTCCTGGTCTATGGTGAATTTGCCCGAATCCTTTTCGGCAACAGCAATTACTGCTTTAACGATTAGTTCTGCCAAGTGATCAGATTCTTTTCTTACTAGTTTGGTCTGCATTGAGGTCTTGGCTATTTTCATTAGGATTGATTTGTCATTGGCGCTTACCTCTTCTGCAATTTCCTTTAGGAATTGGATGACTTTTTTCTGTGCCTTGCGATATCCATCAACTATTATGGTTGGGTGAACATCTTGGTTAATCAGAGATTCTGCATTTTCTAATAGTGCACCTGCCAGAACTACTGCAGATGTGGTTCCATCGCCTACTTCATTGTCTGTTGTCTTGGATATTTCGACTAGCATTTTTGCTGCTGGGTGCTGCACATCAATTTCCTTTAGGATTGTAGCACCGTCGTTTGTAATGGTAACATCGCCTAATGAGTCAACTAGCATTTTGTCCATACCTCTTGGGCCTAGACTGGAGTGAACTATTTCTGCGATAATTTTGGCTGCCGCTATGTTATTTTTTTGGGCCTCGCGACCTTTGTTTTCAGTCGAGCCTTCTTTTAGTAAAACTATAGGTAGATTTCCTTTTGGTATTTGTCCGCTCATGTCGATCGTGAATCCAATTTTTCCCTTTTTATACCTTCTTTGCAAAACATAATCCCGGAAAGATGATCGCTATTTTGCCCCGAATTCAATCGCTGTTTTTAAATTGGGACAGAAACTGCCAAAATCATGGCAAAGTCTGCAACCAAGGCTTCCTACAAAAAAATTCTCTCAGATCTGCAAGAGCACAACAAGTGGTTTGAAAATTCCATTCCATTGATCGCAAGCGAAAATGTGCCTAGCCCTGCAGTAAAGGAGGCATTGCTTTCGGATTTTGGTAATCGTTATGCCGAGGGCTGGCCAGGCGAGCGCGTCTATGCAGGCTGCGTATACATCGATAAAGTAGAGATTGAATGCATGAATTTGGCAAAAAAACTCTACAAGGCAAAGTTTGCAGATGTCAGACCCATTTCTGGTGTTGTAGCTAATTTGGCAGTTTATTCCGCATTTACAAATCCAGGCGATGTAATGATTGCACCATCAATTCCTGCAGGCGGTCACATTTCTCATGGTAAAAAGGAGCATTCCGGAACTGCCGGTCTGGTTCACGGACTGGATATCGAATTTTATCCATTTGATGCTGATGAGATGACCATAGATGTGGACAAGACAAAGGCAAAGGTAGAGGAGCTCAAAGCAGCAAACCGACTACCAAAGATGGCAATGTTTGGCGGCTCGCTCTTTTTGTTCCCACACCCAGTAAAGGAGCTATCTGATTTTCTCAAAGGGTATAACATTCACATCAATTATGATGCGGCACATGTTGCTGGCTTGATTGCTGGTGGACAGTTCCAAGACCCATTACGGGAGGGAGCCGACACCATGACTATGAGTACGCACAAGACACTCTTTGGTCCGCAGGGAGGCCTAGTCCTTGGAAGAGAAGAGCATGCAGAGCCAATCAAAAAGGCAACTTTCCCAGGTCTGACATCTAGTCATCACATTCATCATATGGCGGCAAAGGCAATTGCATTTGCAGAGGCCCTAGAGTTTGGCAAGCAGTACGCAAAGGATGTCATAAAAAACGCAAAGGCATTAGCTGATGCACTGTCTGATGCAGGATTCAAGGTCTTGGGAGAAAAGCGAGGCTATACCAAATCACACCAAATTGCAGTAAATGTTTTGGATTATTCCGATGGCGGTAAAGTAGAAGCTGATCTAGAAAAAGCAAACATCATTGTAAACAGACAATTAATTCCAGGCGACATCAAGGCAGGCCGTAACTATTTCCACCCAGGCGGAATCAGACTTGGAGTATCAGAGCTAACCAGACTAGGCATGAAAAGCGCAGAAATGAAAGAGATTGCCGGCTACATCAAGAATATAGTCATTGAGAAAAAGGATCCAAAAAAGCTAGCAGCCAAGGTCAAGTCATTTAGAAAGGACTATCAAAAAGTGCACTATTGTTTTGATAACAAACTTGGTGCCTACGAATACGTAAAGCTGCGCTAGTTATAGTCAGTCAGTAATAGCTGATCGCCACTTCGCTTTCCAAACACCAAATTGATCTCATCTTCTAGTGTACCTATTCTTCCCTTGAGGTATGGTCCAACATCGTATTTTTCGACCAGTCGTTTTGCCAATCTGAGATATTTCTCAATTGACGGACGAGTGATGGTTTGAATCAGATTATTGCCGCAAATGCAGTGTTGAAGTAATGGAGGCCTTCGGTATTTTCTGCCACAAGAGGTGCATCGGAATTTTTGCCTGCCATATGCCCTAAGGTTTCCAATTATGTCTGGCACCAAATGAGTGGTGATTACATTTGTAACAATTTCTGTAGTGTCTACTGCAGAGATTAATTCGGCATTTCTAATTTGCATATCAAATTTGTCCAACATCGAGCCCAGCGTGGAATAGGCACTTCGGGATCGTGATGTGGTAAGCGTTGTGGTGGTGTGGGTAAAATGATAGTCATGGAACTGGCCCTCCGTTTCCAGTCGGGATTTTATGATTTCAACGCTCTTTACTTCTGATGCCTTTTTTGCAGAGATGGTATCCTCAAAGAATTCCAGTGGTAGTTTTTTTGTCACCTCAAAGTTGTGCGCTTGTGGTTGGGATTCGTGTGGTAGTACGATAGGTTGAACCAAAAGCGGTGCATCCATCAGTCCGCCGATCTTATCGGACAAAAACTGCCTTGAGAAATTAAGCAGCGCATCCATCAGCAGCATTATAGAATCAGCATCACCATCTGCATCACGCCTTTTTGCAGAGTGCCAGTTTGGCGTTCCATAACACACATGGGTTTCTGTATATCCAATGATTCTGCCTACTATGCCTACCGAAGTGTGTGGTGCTAGGCCAATTATCAAATGGCCAATCAGATCCTCGTTGTTTTTTACATTATAGAATGAGGATTTGCCATAAAATTTCACCAATTCTGTATCGATGTACTTGCATGTCTGAACCAAGTATCTGCCGCTCTCGTGGGGAATGATCACATCCTGCATTTTGATTTCAACTGTCTGGTCTGCTGAGATCAATGGCTTTCCATCAATATCTGTGGTATAGCCAAGCTCATGCAGTTTTGGAATTGGTGTGCCAATCCATGCAGGCTTGAAGTGAGTTAGTGGTGAATTTGTAGCATCAAATCGCACGGTTCCATCCTTGAATACTGTTAGGTCCATGCTTTGTCTTATGAGTCCCTTTTCGAGTGGTTCTGCAATTCTGTCTTGGTTGATCAGCTCCATCACACCCTTGAATGGCTCCTGTACCCGGACGCCGATTTTTTCCTGTGCCGCAATTATTCTTTCTTTTAGTGGAAAAGGCTTGAAGGAGTGTGTCGGTATCTTTTTTTTGCATTTTTGGCAAAACGGTGAGTCAAGCGTTGATCTGCATAATGGGCAGGTATGCTCTATGATGGTTCGCTGGCCGCATTTTTGACAGTTTATGCTAACTGATGGTAGATCACAGTTTTTGCAGATTCGATTGTAAATGTTGCAGTAAAATCCAGAGCCATTACTTGCCTTTAGCAGATCGCGTGTTGCCCCACCCTTATCCCCAATTGGAAATAATGTGTGTACTGGCGGCTTCATAAGTCGGGCAGCTGCTTTTTCGGGCCTGCCAATTCTTACTCCAACCGATGTGGAAAATTTTGGCCGAATTCTGATGCCAGTTGCCTTGGTCAGAATTTGTGGAACCGAATCTGTCGGGTCTGGAGTAATTGGATTTGAGAATAGCATCTGGTAGAAAATGTCTGCCTCCATTTCTTTGAGTATGACAGATTCTTCCATCATTTCGTGCGGGACGCCTATTTTTTCCAGAATTGCCTTGCATTCCTTGGAATAGATGATAGTCTCGTCTTCTATTTTGAGTGGTTTTAGCAATAATTCGAGCTCAGTTGGCGTGATCTGCTCCCAGTAAAAGAGGTATTTTGGGTGTAGTGGAATTTGGAAGTTTAATGATATTTCTAATGCTTCTTCCAGGGTAGGTATTTTGTTTAAAAATTCTACAAGTTCGGCCTTTGCCTCGTATTGTTGGATCTTTTGCGTCAGCTCCTCCAGCCAAAATTCCTCCACATATCCAGACGGAATCAGTTGCGCATTATTTTCCAAAAAGTCCCCAAATGAGATCAAAATATCACCAAGGTACAAAATCTGCTGAATATCGCCCTTGATTCTTATGCCTTGTTCTACTGTTTGGATTTTTACCACGTTGCCATTTTTTAACCGAACAATTGGCGTGTCTATCGAGTCAACAAATGCCACTGTTGCGCCCTTTCCAGGAATGTCGATTTTAATCTGGGTGCCTACTGCTATGGTATGGTTTAGGATTTCAGCCACTATGGGGTGAATCCCTACTGAGGCAAAGCCAGTGTTGCAAGCCCTACCATACCTGAGCCGAAACCCACCAATCTTGTTTGGCAATGATAAGACAGACCTTCCGGCAATGACTTCCTTGAGTCGTTTTGCCGCAGAATCTCCCTCTTCTCCTTTTTGGACCGCTCCCTTTAGCTCGCCAAGCCAATCCCAGCCATCCAATCCATACAGGTCGATTCGCTTCAATAGTTTTTTTGCGCGCCCAATCAGGCCGTCATTTAGTACACGCAAGGCACCACCGCGGACCCTATCGGTCTTGATTCTTGCCATGTTTTTGTGGTTGACCACCTCATTTGGATCGGTATCCACACCATCCAGCTCTACTGGCAGATTAGAGATCACAGTTATGATGTCTTGATCCAAAACATGATACTGAAAGCTGCCAACATCCCGCTCATATACACGCAATTCCTCTACAAACCTGCCTGTTTCATCATCAAAGGCATTTGCCTGGTATTTTCCAAGGCCTACCGCCTGCCTGACATGGTCCGCAATCAACATCGTAACTGCAGATTCCGTTCCGCCGGCCGATCGCATCGGACCTGCAATGGAAACCGAGAGATAGTCGGTTCCATCCCTGTTCTTTTTTATTGTAACACTAGAGATTCCTTGGAGTGGGGCAATTGTGACGCCTTCTGTTACTATGGCAAGACCTACTCGTACGGCATTGTCTAGTCTTTGCTCTAGGGTAAAGTCCTCAGGCAGGTATTTGCCCGTGGCTATGCTTTTTGATAGGTCTAGTGCCGCAAGCTCCTTTCCCTTGGTCTTTAATAGTTCCCTTAAGGGCTCGGCAATGTCGATGTCGTGCATCTTTGCCACACGGTCCGCCAGATCAAAGGCTATCTTTGGCTCTACAATTCCTGAGGAATCAACCAGAGTGGATTTTGCCTCGGCTGCATGCTCAAAGATTTGGTAGGCTTTCTCTGATATTTGAGAATAATATTCAAGGTAATCACTAGGCATTGGAACCCCTCTAATTCGAGAGATTGCCGCATTTTCCGACATGTTATTTCTTTAGATTCTTGATACTATTTGCTATTTCGCCTAGCTTCTTGAGGCTGCCCTTTTCCTTTTCTAACATGGTTCCTATAACTAGGGCATCGGCTCCCGCCTTGACCAGCTCGGTTGCCGTTTTGGAATCGCGAATGCCACCACCCACTATGATAAAGCCCTTGAAGAGCTTGCGAACAGTCGCTACCATTTGTGGTCGGACGCTCTCCTTTGCCCCAGATCCTGCCTCCAAATAGACAAATCTCATGCCCAAAAACTGGGCGGCAAGGCAATAGGCAGCTGCTATGTTTGGCTTGTCAAATGGAATGCCTTTGGCAGCCCCGACAAACCAGGCAGTTGTTCCCTCACCAATTATGATATAGGCAGTCGGTAGTGGTTCCAGACCAAATTTGAGCACGTTTGGGGCGCCCAACGCCTGTGCCTGAGTGATATAGTAAGGATTCTCCGAGTTCATCAGCGAGCTGAACAAGATGGCGTCAGCTGATGGAACAACGCCGGTAACGTTTCCTGGAAACAAAATAATTGGAATTTTTATTGATTTTTTTAGACTTTTTACAACCTGTGCCATCTCTAACTGGTCTACTGCAGACGAGCCCCCAACCAATATGGCCGAGGCGCCAATCTTTTCTACCTCCCTTGCCAGTTTGATGGATTCTTTTATCTTTGATACCTCGGAATCAATCAACACAAACAATAATGCACCCTTTTTCTTGCGCGTCGCCTGTAGGTATTGCTCTACTTTACCCATGTCTCTGGTTTGAACCAATTGTTTTAAAGTTTAATTGATATGGTGGTATACAGATCTGTATAGCTATGGCAGAGAATGTGGATTCTAATTTTAACAATATTATCAAGCAAATTATCAAAAAATCTCTGTTTACAGAGAGACAAATTCAAATTATTCTAAATAGGAAAAACCTCTCCGAGTTTGATTTTGGCATTAGTAAAGGCGCCTATTTCCGCCAAGTGAACCAGTCCCGCGACAAACTAATGGGTCTATTTTATTCAATCATCCTGCTTCGTGGATTAGGAATACTACTTCCAGATGACATTGATGTGATATCTAGGCTCGCAGAACAGGTTTCTGTGATAAAAGATAGTGATGTTTTCCCAGAAAGAGAGGAACAAGTGACGAATGTTATTGATAAATTGGTTCGTCAAGCGTGTGGAATGTGACGAATCACGACTTTTTCTCATATTGGTTTTGTAATGTTGTGATTGTACATGATGTCTTGGTTGACGTAAAGTGTGAAATTATGTTGGCCAATCACAATAAATCACAACGATCAGGCTAATTTAGTGATGTTAGTGGAGATTCCCGACCCTCAGGTCATAGCATATGTGATAGTTGCATTCGCAGTCGGGATATTTGGTATGATGATTTATGGTAAAATCAAGGCACTTTCGGCTCAAAAAACCTCGGATCCTGCCTATTTGTCACGCCTGGAATACTATGAAAGACAGTTAATTGACATGAAAATACGCATGGATGCACTAGATTTAGAGGAAAAAGAGTCCGAAGAGCAGGTTTTGGAGCGAGTTGAGACTGTCTTGGAGAAAAAGGCACAACCCCAAGTCCAAAAAGAGCCAGAAGAGTCTAAAATCGAGCCTGCCAAGCCCGTTTCCAAGCCTAGAATGCCCAATATGGACTTCAACGGCGTAGCAGAACACGTCTTGGGATTAATCACAACCCGTGAAATGACGTCACGTGACATCCAAATCACAATAGGAAGGAGTCGAGAGCATACCTCAAGGTTGATGAAGAGACTCTTTGAGCAAGGCTTTGTCCAAAGGAATAACAAGACTAAACCCTTTACCTACCAGATCACAGAGAAGGGTAAGGCCAAGCTTGGCAACCAAGAACAACCCATTACGGCCTAAGTTTTAGAAAAGACAACAACGAATATAATTTGATATTTTCATTAGTATAAGCTAATAAAAATACCACTTTGGGTAGATCCTTCCTTTTCTTATGTAAATTTCTATATAATTTAGTTATTAGAGAAATATTTAATATCTTAATTTCTTAATCTATAATGATGCTTACAGCAAATGATGATCTAGTCAAGATCACGGCCGTTGGGACCATCTCCATACCAAAACAGTTTCGCAAGTATTTAGGAATCCAAAAAGGTGATTATGTTAAAGTCAGCCTTCAAGGAGATTCACTAATACTAAAGCGAGTGACTATCTCCTAGTCGGTCTTTTGAGGAATTTTGGCTATCTGGTAAACCCAGGCTTTGCCCTGACGGAGGCGGTCTATTCTGCCTTTGGTGTTAAATCTAGCCAAATAGGTCGAAATTACGCTCAGTTTTACCGGTTCGTTGTATTCATCCTCGTATTTTTCCAGTATCTCATTTGAGGTAAAGTTGCCCATTGGGAAGTATTTGTCTACAATATGCCAGACTTTGGCGCCCACCGAGTCTAGTTGAGGTGCAGTCTCCTGATCCTCTATATTCATGAGGTTCATCAACTCAAAGATCTTGATTACCTTGTCCCGGGTTATGTTGCCCTCGATGTTGAAGTTGTATTTAGCTCCATCCGAGTCTTCAAGGTCTATTCGAATCCTTTTCTTTGCCATTGTGATCGATCGTGTTAACTGGTTAACAAATGAACGGATCCGATCATCTTTGTTAACTTGGAGTGTTGTGAACGTTGACTGCCTAGCCCACGCCTAGCCCAAATTCACATGTTAACAGATACACCCCCACATTAAGCTAGGAAATGCTCAATTTCCACGCCTGGAGTGGAAATGAAGGGGTCTATTCTGGCTCGTTAACAGTGTTAATGGCAATCTTCACGCCTGGACTCGAAATAAGGGGGTCAAAATTGCCTATTTTTGGTCCATTCTTCACATCAAGTTAACTGGTTGTGAATTTCCCACACACCTTCATTT